>CAKXBD010000033.1 GCA_934871445.1 uncultured bacterium
CTCTACCACTGAGCTATTCCCGCATACTCCGTCCGATGCTCTCATAATATATCATATTTCGGGGAGGAATGCAAGCGTTTTTTATTGCGTTTTCACATTTTTTTCGGAAAAATTTCTTCCGACCCGTTGACAAACGGGAAAAAATAGGGTATACTATAAGAAATCCTTATTTTGAGGAGAAGAAGATATGTTCTTTTCAAGGAATTGGTGGCGCGGATAAAAGTGCGTTCGCAGAAACGGTGTGTTTTGCGGATGCTTTTTCGCGTACGCAGAACATATCGGAAGAATGATACGTCTATCATACGAGACCCGACGGTATGTTTTGTAAAACAGCCGACGGGTCTTTTATTTTATCTTTTTAAGGAGTAAAGTCATGAAAAACAAATTGCAAACGGGGTATTTCGGGGAGTTCGGCGGAGCGTATGTCTCGGAAGAGTTGAAAAGGGAACTCGACAGAGTTTATGAGGAATATCTTCGTCTGAAAAAGGACAAAGATTTCCGCGCCGAGCTCGCCGTTCTCAGGCATACCTATCAGGGCCGTCCCACGCCCCTCTATTATTGTCGGAAATTATCCGAACGGACGGGCGGAGCGGACATCTATCTCAAACGCGAGGATCTCAACCACACGGGCGCGCACAAGATCAACCACTGTATCGGGGAAGTGCTCCTCGCCAAACATTTGGGAAAGAAAACGGTCATCGGAGAGACGGGCGCGGGGCAGCACGGGCTGGCGCTCGCCACCGCCTGCGCGCTTTTAGGACTGAACTGCCGCATTTTTATGGGCGAAACCGACGTGAAAAAACAGGCGATCAACGTCCGCAAAATGCAGCTTTTGGGCGCGGAAGTCGTCTGCGTGTCCTCGGGCGGGAAAACGTTGAAGGACGCCGTGGATGCGGCCTTTGAAGAATATTCGAGAACTTATGAAGAATCCCTCTATTGCATCGGTTCGGTGGTCGGCCCGCACCCCTATCCCGTGATCGTGCGCGATTTTCAATCGGTAGTGGGCAGGGAGGCCCGCGCGCAGTTCAAGCGCCTCAAAGGCGGCTTGCCCGACGCGGTCGTGGCTTGCGTGGGCGGCGGCTCTAACGCCGCCGGAATTTTCAGCGCATTTCTTTCGGATAAATCGGTGAAACTGTACGGCGCGGAGCCCTTGGGACGGGGGACGGGCATAGGCGACAACGCGGCGAGCGTCGCTTTCGGAACTCCCGCCGTCATGCACGGGTTTAGAAGTCTCGTCCTGCAAGATAAGGACGGGGAGCCCGCGGAAGCGTATTCGGTGGCGAGCGGCTTGGACTATCCCTCCGTAGGCCCCGAACACGCCTACCTTCACGCGATCGGACGGGCGGAGTATGTCGGCGTGACGGACGAAGAAGCCCTGTCCGCTTTTCGGACGCTGTCGCTGTCGGAGGGGATTATCCCCGCGTTGGAAAGCGCTCACGCGGTCGCGTATGCGTTGAAGCTCGCAAAGGAGCTGGGCAGGGGAAAGAGCATCGTCGTCAATCTCTCCGGCCGCGGCGATAAAGACGTCGAATTTGTCTTGAACGAGTATTTTCGGGAATAAATCTGAACGGGACTTTGAAAAAAATTCGATAAAGCGGCATTGAGATAAATTGGACGTATCTTTTTGGGGATAAATCCGAGCGAACACCCGCGGAAATAAAAAGGGAAGGCGCTTTTTAAGCGTCTCCCTTTTCGCGCTTGTAATAAAAGAGATATTGTTGAAAGATTCCCGCATTGGCTCCGAATTTATCGACGAAAAAACGGTTGATTTTTTCGCGGTCGGTCTCCGTCCCGCCGAAATTTTCCCGATAGAGTTTTGCTATCCATGTATCTACGGGAAACGCCGCCGTTTCGCGGAAAGCGAACAGGGAAATGCAGTCCGCTACCTTGTTTCCGATACCCTTGTAGGAGGTAAGGGCGTTTCTCAGAGCCCTGCTCCGCTTGTTTTCGAGCGGCGCCAGCCCTTCGGCGTATAGCTTTTTCGAGGTTTCGGAAATATATTTCGCGCGGTAGCCGAGCCCCAAATCCCGATAAAACCCCTCGTCCTTTTCCGCGAGCTTTTCAAGCGCGGGAAAAGTGAAGTACTCCCTTCCCGCGAAAGATTTTTTCTCTCCCAGCGCCGCGCAGAGACGGGAGAGGATTCCTTTGATTCTCGGAATATTGTTTTGCTGGGAAACGATAAAGCCCAATATACATTCGGCCTTGTTCTGCCGCAAAATTCTCAGCCCCTTTCCGAACCGCGCGGCGGCGGAGAGGACGGGGACGGAAAAACTCTCCGCTTCCGAAATCAGAGCGGCGTAATCCGTCTGAAAATCGAAATAATTGCGGAAATATTCCTCGTCCGCGTTTTCACATTCGAGACGGATATTTTTTCCGTCGGGAAAGAGCAGGCATGCCTTATCTGCGGACAACACAAAGTAGCCGCCTTCCTCGACGGGACAAAAGCGAAACGTCTGACCGCTTTCCAGCGTCGCCTTCGGGGAAAAATATTCATTGGGAAAAAGAATAGAAACCATAAATTACCGTTACAGGGCGCGAATGGATTCGACGGGTTTTTTCTTTGCAGTATGGTAGACGGGCAGGAATGTGGCGACGAGCGCCGTGACGAGAGCCACGCCCACCAGCATGAGGACGGACAGGGGGCCGAATACGAAAATGGAAACGCCCGCTAAAAGCGCGCTCACCTCGGCGTTGATGAAGTGGCAGGCAACGATGCCGCCCGCGCAGGAGAGCAGGATACAGATGACGGAGATGACGAGGGATTCCGAAAAGAAAATTTTGAATACGTCGAAGCTCCTCGCGCCGACCGCGCGGAGAATGCCGATTTCCTTTTTCTTATAGGAAATGGATATGGAAATAAAATTACAGAGCAGCAGTGCGGAGAACGCCGCTATAACGAGCCCCGCATAGAGAAATACTTTATACAAAGTATCCACCATTCCGGAAGCGCTTTGAACAGCGCTTACAAGCGCGCAATCGAGGCGGATTCCGCTGTCGTCTGCCTGCCATTTTCCCGTATTCGCGGCGAGAAAATCCGTCTGAGCGGCGCTGTGGTCATAGGGGACGATGATTGCGTCGTATAAGGCGTCGTCGGGAACTTTGTAATTGGTGATTTGCCGTGCGTCGTTCGGGTCATAAAGTGCCTTGGTTAACATTTCCTCCGTCTCCTCGTCTGTGAGGATATACGAGTCGGGAATATTGTATAAATAGCCGCTCGCTAACGAGATTCCGATGGTGGTTAACGGATAATCGAGGAGGGGATTTTCGTAAGAGTCCTCCAAGGTAAACTCTTTCAGCGAAAGTTCCCATTCTTTCATGAATGAAAATATATCGGAAAGATATTCCAAGGTCATTTCTTCACTGAGAGAGTCACCGGTATAATCGTTATAGCCTCGTTCGATCGCCAAAAACTTATCGTTGATAGAAGGCGCGGAAGGTGAACCGTAATTTAATTGTTTGTCAAGCTTCCAAAGTTCTTCTACCGTCAGGTCGGGGATTCTGTTTGCCAACGCAATTTCGAGCAATTTCGAAAATGTTCGGATAGGCACGACGACTTCTCCCTTGTCCGGCTGCGTCTTTCCCTCCTCGAAAAATGTAACCGGAATTTTATCGCGGAATTTTCCGAAAGAGGCATAATAACAGTCATAATAGTCGGAAGCCTGTATGTAGACCTGTTTTGAGGAAAAAAGCTCCCTCAGACGTTCTCCCGAAGAAGTCCTTTTGAGGCTGTCGAAAAACGAATTTGTGAATATAGCCGCTTCGTAGGCTTTAATATCTTCTTGAAAAGAGTATTGTAAATCATAATCTATTTCCGCGGATTCCGTAGAATCTTTTACAGCGTCATACGCAGAGGGGATTTTCCCGCAATCGTATATACCGACAATCGTGAACGAAATATTGTTCAACACGGCTTTTTTTCCGATGAGGGAATTTCTGTCCGTGAGCGTATATTCTTCCTTTGTTTCGGGGTCAAGAAGTCCGTTTTTTATGAAACAGTCGGCCTGATAAGAAGAAATGCAGATTTCGTCGTCCTCTTGGGGAAGAACGCCGCAGACCATTTTTTCGGAAAAATCCGTTTCCGAGGCGGAGAGGACATAGCGGTTCATATTTTCATAATAGACACTTTTGCCCTGATTGGAGTTATGGAAAGAACTCTGCCAACGGATTGCGGGCATAGCTCCGGGAAACCGTTCCCTGTATGCTTCGACTTCGGCGGGCGTAAAGGGCGTTTCTTGGTCTTGGTTCCAAGAATAAAAATTTTCGCCTTCTCCTCTTTCGACGGTCATCTGATATCTCTTTGAAACGCTCATCGTCGTGTAATCGGAATTGCGGAGATTGCTTTTCATCGTCGCTTCTTCGTCGTAGACCATCATGGTGGAAAGGAGTCCGAACATGACGAAAGAAACCGTACAGAGGAGTATGGTGAAGAACAGGCGCAGAGGTTTGGATTTCATTCCCGAAACGCCTATTTTCACCGCGTGGCGCGCGGGGAGCTTGGAGCGGATAAACCTGCTGTCGTCGGGGGAATATTCTTTCTTCGGCGTCTGCTTTTCGTCCGTCGGGCGGAACACTTCTTTCGATCCGTCGTCGTGAAGCCTTGAAACCTGCTTAAACAGCGAGATTTCCCTTTGGTCGCCCGAGATGACGACGCTGCCCTCCGTGCGCGCCAGAAAGGCTTTTACGGCCTCAAAATCGGTATCCGAAAGCGCCGTGCCCGACTTCACGCAGAGCGTGTCGCCCGAAACCGTGAGGTTGGCGCTTAAAGCGGCGCTCTCCGAGCGCGCCTTGCTGACGTCGGAGATGATTTTTCCGTCTTTGAGCTCGACGATGCGATCCCCGTACTGTTCCGCGAAATCCCTGTCGTGGGAAACGACGATGACGAGCTTGTTTTCCGAGAGCTTTTTCAAAGTATCGAGCACCTGTTTCCCCGTAGAGGAATCGAGCGCGCCCGTCGGTTCGTCCGCCATGATGATTTCGGGATTTTTGACGAGCGCCCGCGCGATCGCGATACGCTGCTTCTGTCCACCCGAAAGGGTATTGGGTTTTCGCTTTGCGTAGCCCGACAAATCCACGTCGGCAAGGAGCTTTTCTATCGTCTTTTTGTCCTTGGGCTTGCCTTGCAGTTCAAGCGCGAGGGCGATATTGTCCTCGACGGAAAATTCGTCCAAAATATTGTATTCTTGGAACACGAATCCCACGAAGGTGTTGCGGTAGCTGTCAAAATCGCTTTGGGTAAAGTCTCTGCTGCTCCTGCCCTTGACGACGATTTCCCCCGACGTGGGGGAGTCGAGTCCGCCGCAGACGTTCAAAAGCGTGGATTTTCCGCTTCCGCTCCGTCCCAAAAGAAAGACCATGCCCTTTTCGGGAAAGCGCAGGGAGACGTCGTCCAGCGCTCGGACGTCCGCGCCGCCCTTTGTCTTGTAGAGTTTTGTGAGGTGAATGACTTCTAACATATTCTCTTCTCCTAAAAGTGCCGAGCCGCGTTTTCTTTACCCGACGGAAAAACTCGGAAAGAGAAACGCGCTCATAGTTTCGCCCTCAATGGTTCATATTGTATACAGTATAGCATATTTTCCGCCCGAAAGCAATCGTTTGGGAAAAAATAAAATAAAACGAAAGAATTTACAATCCGCTATTGACAAAAAGCGGAAGATATGGTATAATTAGAAAAACAAAATATTCGATAACGAGGTATTCGATTATGAAATATGCATTGAGAGGCATTACTGCCGAAGAACTTTCTTACACCATCAATCGGGTGAAAATGGAAAAAAACACGAAATTTGAAATCAAGCCCCAGTTTTCCCGCACGATCAGAAGAGTGCAGGAAAATGACAAGCTCTATTTCGTTTCCCTCGAAGTGAAGGTGGAATCCACCGAGACCGAACCCAAGCCCTTCAATCTGAAAGCCCGTTTGGTCGGCATTTTCGAGGCGGAGGACGTCAAGACCGACGAGGACAGACAGGTTCTCGCCATCAGCACCACCGAAATCGTGTATCCTTACCTGAGAAGCGCGGTTTCCGCTCTGACGGCGAACGCTTTCATCAACCCCCTCATTCTCCCCGTAATCCCCGCAGGTACCATGTTCCCCGAGGACAGGGGCGAAAAGAACGCGACTCTTTCCTTTGAAAATCCCGATATGCTCAACTGAGTATTACCGTCGTACGTTTAACTTAAATCGTACCGCTCGGTGTGTTGAACTGAAAGATACGTGTTCGATATAGTGAATTAAAATAGTATCGTTCGGTACAGGCAAGGCAGGGACAACCCTTTTCGGGCTGCCCCTGTCTTTTTTTGCGCAGCAAAGCCTTACTGCTTCGCCCGCGTTTTGAAAACGTTTATCCTCAGCCGTTTTTCACTCGTCGGAAAACGGCGTTCTTTTTGTTTCAAACGCTTGACTTTTTTCCGAAAATATTATAAAATAACATACGTTATATAACAAGTGGTATTTTACGGAGGGAAACGGATATGCCGCCGAAAGCGAAATTAAAAGAGAAGGATATTTTGAACGGGGCTTTGGAGGAAGTGCGGGAGAAGGGCTTCGGGAGTCTGAACGCTCGGGCTTTGGCGAAGCGGTTAGGGTGTTCCACGTTTCCGATTTTTTCTTGCTTCGGGAATATGGAGGGCTTAAAGGAAGCAATCGTAAAGAAGATCTTGGAGATATACGGAGCTTTTATCGAAGAAGGGCTGAAAGAGAAGAAAGGATTCAAGGGGGTAGGCAAAGCGTATATTCGTTTTGCGCGGCGGGAGCCGAATTTGTTTCGGCTGTTGTTCATGTCGGCGAAAGAGGGGGCGGCGTTTCCGTCCGCGGACCCGAATGCTCCGCGGATCTCCGACGCGGCTGCCACCGCGTCGGAGTTAAATAAGGAGAAAACGGAAAAACTTTATTTGGAGATGTGGATATTCGTTCACGGAATCGCGGCCATGATCGTGACGGGTACCGCGGATTTTACCGAAGAGCAAATCGATTGTATGCTGACGGACGTATTTCAGGGAATAAAAAACAAATTAAAGGAAGAGGTTTGATGGGAAAAGCGATTATTAAGGTTGAACATCTGAAAAAGTATTTCAAAGACGTTAAAGCCGTGGACGACGTATCCTTCGAGGTGCGGGACGGGGAGTTATTTTCCTTTCTGGGGCTGAACGGTGCGGGAAAGAGCACGACGATAGACATTATTTCGGGCGTGCGCGAGAAAGATTCGGGGGAGGTAGTCGTAGACGGCGTAAACATTGACTATGACCTCGACGCGGTAAAATCGAAACTCGGCGTCGTGTTTCAGGGGAGCGCTCTGGATAAGGAACTCTCCGCGGGGGATAACCTCCGCTATCGCGCGGCACTGTACGGGCTCACGGGGAAACGGTATTCGGAAACGCTGGACGATTTGACGAAACGTCTGGATTTGAAAGGGCTTTTGCGGCGGCCGCTCGGAAAGCTGTCAGGCGGACAGCGGCGGCGGATCGATATTGCCCGCGCGCTTTTGCATCGGCCGAAAATTCTCATTCTCGACGAACCGACGACGGGGCTCGACCCGCAGACGAGGATCATGGTTTGGAATTGCTTGAACGATTTGCGGAAAGAGACGGGGCTGACTATATTTTTGACGACTCATTACATGGAGGAGGCCGCCGAATCCGATTACGTGGTGATTCTGGACGGCGGAAAAGTCGTCGCCTGCGATACGCCCGTCGGATTGAAAAACGCTTATGCGTCCGATTTCATCAAAGTATACGAAAAGAACGAAACTCTTTTCTCCATGATCGAGAAGGAAGGATTACTTTCGGAGGAACGAGAGGGGCATGTCCTCATTGAAATTCCGAACGTCGCGGAAGTCCGACGGCTGATTTTCGCCTATCCCGAAGCGTTTTCGGATTTTGAGGTGGAAAAGGGGAAGATGGACGACGTCTTTTTGAAGGCGACGGGAAAACAATTAGCGGGAGGAGCGGAAAATGCATAAAGACCTGACGGACCTTCGCAGCCTGACGGCGAGACACATAAAATTATATTTCAAGGACAAACAGACTTTTTTCATGTCGCTTATTACGCCGTTGATTCTCGTCGTTTTGTTTGCGACCTTTTTGCGTTCCGTATATGTATCGACTTTGACCTCGGCACTTCCCGATATAGAATTTCCCGATAAATTGGTGAACGGATTTGTCGCGGGGTGGCTGATTTCTTCTATTTTGGGCGTTTCCTCTGTAACGCTGGCGTTCTGTTCGCAGACGGTCATGGTTTCGGATAAGGCGAAAAAGCGCATCGACGATTTTCTCGTCGCTCCCGTAAAATCGAGCGTCCTCTCTTGGAGCTATTTTCTCGCCACGATATTTTCCACGCTTTTGGTCTGTCTGGTCTGTTTGGTAATAGGATTTGTCTATATCGCCGCCTGCGGTTGGTATTTGACCGCGGCGGACGTGCTTCTTATCTTAGGAAATCTCGTGCTTTGTGCCGCGTTCGGAGCATTGCTCGCGGTGATCGTGGAAACGTTTTTGAAAACGGATGGCGCCGCCGGAGCCGCCGCTACCATCGCTTCCTCCATGTACGGGTTTCTCTGCGGCGCGTATATGCCTATTTCTCAGTTTGCCGCAGGTATCCGCAATTTCGTGATGTTTATTCCCGGAACCTACGGGACGGTATTATTCCGCCGCTTTTTCATGGGCGGAGCGGTGGAGGAAATAGCAAAATACGCGCCGGCGGAAGCGGTTTCCGCGCTTCGCGACGCGTTCGATTACAATTTGTATTTCTTCGGGAACTCTGTCTCTCCCGCCGTTTGTTTTGCCATTCTCGGCGGCTCGGTCGTCCTGCTCGCCGCGGCGTATTACCTGATCGTGCATTTTTCCGCGAGACGGAAAAAGCGCGGAAAACTCAATACTCCGCGCTCTCGATAACGCCGCCGCCGAGACATTCTTCGCCTCGGTATAAAACGGCGTATTGACCCTCCGTAACCGCTCTTTGCGGTTCTTCAAAACTGATGTGAAGGTTTCCGTCCTCCTTTATCTTGACGCGAACCTTTTGGTCGGGCTGACGATAACGGAATTTTGCCATGCAGGAGAATTCTCTTTCCTCGGGCGGGAAGGGAATCCAGTTGAAGCCGCTCACTTCGCAAGATTTGGAATACAGAGGGGATTCGTCGCCGTGGGAGACGTATAAAACATTGTTTTCGAGGTCCTTTTTCACGACAAACCAGCGCCCCTGCTCGGTCTCTCCCTTTATTCCGCCCAAATCCAGCCCTCGACGCTGTCCCAAAGTATAGTACATAAGTCCCATGTGTTCGCCGACCTGTTTTCCCGATAAATCGAGGATTTTGCCTTTTTGGGCGGGCAGGTAAGAGCTGAGGAATTTTCGGAAGTTGCGTTCTCCAATAAAGCAGATTCCCGTGCTGTCCTTTTTTTTCGCCGTGGCGAGGCCGTTTTCGAGCGCGATTTTTCTGACTTCGGGCTTTTGGATATCCTGTAAGGGGAAAAGGACGTTTTTCAGCTGACGCTGAGAAAGCTGATTGAGGAAATAGGTTTGATCCTTGTTTTTGTCTGCGGCTTTCAAGAGTCTGTGGATACCGTTTTCATGAGAAATTTTGCAATAGTGTCCCGTGGCGATATAATCTGCGCCCAGCTTTTCGGCCTCTTCGAGAAAGGGGCCGAATTTGATTTCTCGGTTGCAGAGCACGTCGGGATTCGGCGTTCTGCCTGCCCTGTACTCGGCAAGGAAATAGGAAAAGACTCTGTCGAGATACTCTTTTGAAAAATTGACTGTATAGTAGGGGATATCGAGGAGAGAACAGACGCGCCGTACGTCCGCGAAATCTTCTTCGGCCGTGCATTGACCGCTGTCGTCGCTTTCCTCCCAATTTAACATATATAAACCGATGACGTTAAAGCCCTGCTCTTTCAGAAGGAGAGCCGCCACCGAGCTGTCCACGCCGCCGCTCAATCCGACGACTACCGTTTTTGCCATAAAACTACCGCCTTTTTCGCCGCGCGGAAGGAAAATCCGATTGCGGCAAAAAAATTTTTTACTTTTTTGAAATATTATAGCATAAACGCTTGCAAAAAGGAAGTAAAAAAGAGTAAAATATAACCGTACATTTTTTGTCGGTGAAATAAATCGGAGAAAAACGGCGAAGGAAAACAAAAATCGGATTTGTTGCGGTGAGAAATGTCGTTTCGGACGGACAAACAAAGCGTCTCGCGGCATATTTGTTGCAGTTAAACGATATGCGGCGGTTTGGCGATAATACGATATAGATGTGCCCGTAGTGGAATTGGATACCATAAAGGCCTCCGACGCCTTCGGTCCGGGTTCGAGCCCCGGCGGACACACCATAAAGCGGCGATAAAAAAGATATATCGCCAAAAAACCCTGGTAATACCAGGGTTTTTTCGTATCAGAAAGGCGAAAAAAGAAAGACCGAAATCGTAGATAAAAAAAGAATTTTTCCGTAAATAAGAGAGTTGAACTCTCAAAAAATAAACTTAAACAGCACACAGTAAAGAAAAAACTGTGTGCTGTTAATTTTAGAAAAACGAAAGGAGGAGACAGAGAGAAAGCGAAAAGTAAACAAGTAAATTAGGAAAGCGAGCAAGGAGATAAAAAGTCAAATTACGTAGAAAAAACAAAGGGAGAAAATAGGATGAACAGATAAAAAGATATTTAATAGCAGGAGAAAAAATAAAAAGGAGGAAGAAGAATGGGAAAAGAATAACAGTAAAAGTATCTACTTCCTTACACGCGAAAGTGAAGAAATATTTGGAAGAACACGGTCAGACAATGGCCGAGTTTGTAGAAGCGGCATTACAAGACGAATTACACCCAAAAATAAAAACAAGCGAGGAAAAAAGAGTCAATGAAGAATAAGAAAACCCCGTAGAGGGAGAATTTGAGGCCGTTAAGAAGGAAACTCAGGAGAAATGGACAAAAAGAAGAAGCGAAAGAAATGTGTTCAAGCATTAATAAGTCAGAGAACTATGAAGCGGGATTGAATATCACTAAGGCAGAAGGATATACGGACGAAACAAAGGATAATGAAATAGAAATAGAAGGAAAGGAGTAGCCAATGGGAGCAATAGGGTTTATAGTCGGCAGGTTTGCGGGCGGGAGAATAGGAGTAACAACAATGTGCGGCCTGCGAATAAACCGAATAAAAGACAAGGAAATGGAAGCTCACAGTAAAAAAAAGATAAGGTGACAAAAGCAGTATCAATCTTACAAAAATGAAGGATACCGCTTTTTTCATGAAAGGAGGAACGAGCGAAAATGGAAGATTTATAAGGAGCATTTATAATCGGTTTAATGAAATTTTAAGTCTATATTTATATAAGTTATCAGTTATTTGCTTGACAAAAAGATTAAAAAGTTGCTATAATGAAACAATATGAATGAATTTTGTTCTTTTAGTACAGTTTTTGCCGAAAACGGCAAAGGAGTAAGTATATGAAAGCTTCTCTTCGTAAAGTATGGTTAGTTGCTGTGAGTGTATTGTTCATGTTGTGCATTTCGCTGTTTGCAGCTTGCGGTGCAAAAAACTATACCCTCACCTTTGTAACGAACGGCGGAACGGAAATCGCTCCGATCACTGCGGAAGCAGGGGCGGAGATAACCCCTCCCGCCGATCCTGAAAAAAGCGGTTTCAGCTTTGACGGTTGGTTTCTCTCGTCCGACTTTTCGGGCGATAAGGTGACCATTCCTTCCGTTATGCCGGAGAAAGATGTTACATATTATGCGAAATTTACCGAAAACGCACCCGAAGCGACGGCAACTCTTACGCTCGATGCGGGGATTGGTAGTTTAGAAACGACCACTTATCAATTGGCGATCGGAACGAACGTTTCTCAATTTTTAGAAAATATCGTTCCGACGGTAGAAGAAGGAATAATCTTTGCCGGCTGGTTCAGGGGAGAAACCGAGCTCGGTTCGTCCGTCATTCTTCCTTCGGGCGGAATGGAACTTACAGCTAAATATAAAGCAAAATATACGATTAAAGCGTATCTTCAAGAAGCCGACGGTAAGACATACATCCTCGACGAAAATTTTGCCGAAAAAGAGGGAACCGATTGGCTCGGTGCGACAATCAGTGCCGACTCTGTTCCTTGGGATGCGCCCCAATTTTACCGGGTGAATGAGGAACGCACGCAGTCTCTCACGCTTTTGGACGGCAAGGGTGTCTTTGAAATTTATTATGACCGCAATACCTATTCCGTCTATTATCTCGACGGAGCTCCTGCGGGTACTACGGTCACGGGAACGACGGAAAATCAGACGGGAATCATCAACGGAAACACAATTACGGTAAATGCAAACGGTTATTCGCTGGAAGGCTATCGTTTTGCGGGTTGGTCTGCGTCTTTGAACGGGCCTGTCGAATATCAGGCGGGCGATTCTATTGCGATTAACGGCAGACATGTCACTCTCTATGCGCGTTGGAATTACGGGACGACGGATGTCAACGGCGGTACGGACGTTATTTATGTGCTTGCAGAAGAAGAAAATACCGTCGTTCTGGAACGTCAATATCGCGATGACGAGGTAGGAACTTATGACGCGGGGACGCGGTTGTTTACATTTGAGACGGATGACGAGCAAAAGACCTTACGCGGAAGAATTTCCGCGGACGGAAAAACGTTTGCTTACTTCCGCGAAGACGTAAAACTTATCTATTATTGGTACGATTGGCAGAATTCCGCCGACAAGCCTTCGAAAACGGTCACGCTCGAACTCGACGGAATCGACGGAGCCGTTTATACGACGAAGGACGGCAGGGAAATTTCCGGTACGTATACGCCCGACGACGGGGTTTATAGATTTACAGCGGATTCGGAAGACCTTGAATTTTGTTTTGCCCTCGGTATAGCGAGTGTTCCCAATCAAGAAGATTCGGATGTATTCCTGATTCGTGACGAGTTTGCCGGAAGCTATGACTACATGAATGCTTCGGGAAATATTTATCAGAGCCCGACGCTCGTAATCGATGGCTTCGGAAAAGCAATCTATACAGTATCCGAAGAAGCCATGGAGGCAGTGTATACAATTCTCCCGGACGGGTACCTCGAAGTCGTATATAACGATAACGGAGTCGAAAAGACCGTTGTCTGCAATATAGTCGGACTTGTGGATACGACAGCCGGAACGCAGAGATCCGTATTTGAAATTTCGGACGCTGCGAGAGGCGAATATACATTTGAAATCGGCACTGCGGGCGGACAGATAACCGTTACCCTCGACGGTTTCGGAAATGCGAAATATACTTATGGCGATACGACCGACGAGACCGTATACGTCTATGTCGACGGTTATTCGGACGGAACGACAAATTGGGCGTTCTTCCGTTTTGCGCTCGGCGAGGATGCATATACCGTCCGTTTTGACCTTGCCCAAAAAGAGCAGGCTACGCTTGTCGGCAGCGAAGCGGGAAGATACAGCGAGTATAACCGTAAAAGTCCGTATACCGCGAGGATTCTGCTTCGCGGCGACGGAACGGCCGCCGTTGAACTCTTAATGCAGGATCAGTCGTATTCCGCGCTTATCGAAGGTACCTATGCGGCCTACGGAACGACGGGCTACGATTATACGTTCACGGCGACAGAATATGCGGACGAAAACGAAAAACTGCTCGCGTCGTATTACGGCAACTTTGTATTCAGGCTTTATAATATAAATTCTTCCGTCGTCTTTGTCACGAGCGACGGCATCGAAGGCGCTTATACGTTTACTTCTGACGAAAAAGAATTCACTTTGACGTGTAACGGCTTTGGTTACGCTACTCTTGAAACGGAGGGAACTGACCCCGCGACGGTAGCATATACGTATGAGGAAGGATATTCGGACGGAACGACGACATGGGACTTTATTCATTTCACGGTCGGAAGCTCTGAGTTTTCCCTCCGCATCGAAAGCGGCAAAGAGGAAGGAACGCTTTTCGACGGACCTTGGGGACAGTTCCAAGACCTTCCCAATAACCGCTTGCCTGAATATACCGAAATTTTACGGCTGTTCGCAGATGGATATGCGCAGGTACAAGTGCTCGTGGACGGCGAATATGTGACGAAGGTGGAAGGGAAATACGAGGTCGACGGCGACATAAAGGGACGCTTCTTGTTTACCGCCGAGCGCTATGTCGACGGAGACGCCGAGAAATGGGCTTGCTATAATTCTTTCCGTTTTACCTATGGAACGGCTGCCGGATATGATGTATTTTTCTTCTATAACGAGGACGAGGTTCAAGATTACGGAGATTTGACGCTCGACGGATACGGTATAGCGGAATATTACGGAAATCAATATCTTTATACGATGGACGAGGAATATATCTATCTCACCACGGTAGACGGAAGCACGTCGATAACGCTTCAAAAAGTAGAGAACGGGATTAAAGAACCCGGCGCAGAGCAGGGAAGTCATTATTCTTGTCTGTCGAACGAAGAAGGACAAACGACAATCGGCGAATATCGTCTTACGCTCGACGGGTTCGGAAAAGCGAGCTGGTATCAGGCGGACGTGGAAGGAAAAGAATATACTCTCTTGGCCGAAGGTACGTATGTCGGTTCGGAGAAGGGAGGATATACCGTCACGTTTACGACGGAGGGTTACGAAGATAAAGGTTTCTCGTTTATCGTCACGACTCGTACGGCTTCGGGGTACATTTATCCCGTATATATTCTCGCCGATTCCGAATTGACTATGGAATATACGATTATAGGCGGCGGTTCGGTCGTGGTAGACGCTTATGGAAGAGTAACTTATACGGATGCCGAGGGCAATACGTATAATGCGATTTTGCAGGTAAGCGAAGATACGGTAATAGAAGGCCGCCAAAAACTTCTGCTCATCGTATATAACGAAGATAACACGGGTATCGAAGCCATTTATATCTATGTCATTGAAAACGGGACAGAGCTCAAACCTACGGATGGAAAATCGGGAAACTATGCACTGCTTGAAGGCGATCGGATTTTCCCCGATACGTATATTATATTGGACGGTTTCGGCGGAGCCGTTTTGACGGTCGACGGTAAGGAAGTAGCAAAAGGAACCTATAAACCGACGGATGGAACGAACGAATTTATTTTCTATTCCGAAACGGAAGGGACAGCCGATTTCACATTCTATCTTACCTCTGTACTTACGGTGGACGGTACGACTTATTCTGTTTATATCGTCTATGAAGAGAAGTGGGACGCACAATTTAATTCTTCCGATTGGCAGGTAATTCTTCTCGACGGTTACAATTCCGCAACCTTAATCGACTTTAACGGATATGCCTATAAAGTCAATTATGAACTTCTCGGAGAATCTGTACTCCACCTGTTCGGCTCCTCCATGGGCGACAGATACTTTAAGGCGGATTCGGAAACAAAGACGTTTACGCAAATTACCGAGGACTTTGTCGTTGAAAACGGGGTTCTTCTTGCTTATCAGGGCGCCGGCGGAAAAATTAAAATTCCCGATGAAGTCACCGAAATCGGTCCCAGCGTGTTTTATCTCGCTCAAATTACAAGCGTAGATTTGAACAAAGTAACGACGATAGACGAATATGCGTTCCAGGCTGTCGTTCTTACGGAAATAACGGGGACGGAGAATGTAACTACGATCGGCGATTATGCATTTTATCAAAATGTTTATCTGCCGTCCGTCAGTTTCCCCAAGGTCGAAACAGTCGGCGATTATGCTTTTGCTCGCAGCGAGGCTTTGGAAAACGTTTCGCTCGGCGCTTCTCTCAAATCCATCGGAAAAAATGCTTTCTACAAGTGCGGCTCATACAATAATGCCATATTTACGTTGACGTTGGAAGGAACTACCGCTCCGACAATGGGAGAAGACGTATTCACGGATTCCGGAAAGAAAGGCTGTTATGTTGCAGTAAAGGATTTGAATACCGTTATCGCTTACCGCAGCGACGCAAAATGGGCGGAGTATGCAAAGTATGTCGGTATTGCCATGAAAGCCGAAAATGGGGGGGGGACTTACTATACTTCCCCCGCGTCGGAGACGGCGGCGCTCACGCTTGGTGTGCAGGTAATGTTTGACGGCGAGAGTATCGGCGTTTACGAACTCGAAGGGAATAAACTTTCTGTATATCTCTTCGACAGTGAAACGAGTGTTTCCGCTTCGCCTGTTACGGGTACATTGACAGACGGCGTTATCGAAATAACGTTGGAAGAAAAACAATATAAGCTCTATATCGAAGGCAGCGAATGGACCTTTAAGAACGAAAAGAATACGCTTACCATTATGGCGGGCGCGGGAACCGTTCAAGGCTTCTATAACGGAACGGAGGTTTCCATAACGCTGGGCGATGAAATCAGCTTTATTCTCGACAGCCGTAAACATATCGTTGAGCTTAATGAGGCGGATTTGACGTTTACGGAAGAACTTGCAAAATCCTATGAGCTTAAATATACCAATGTGAATAGCGACAATCGCAAGTCGGTATTTACGCTTGAAATTAAGGGCGAAGGTACAGAAAATATCGGGGTAGTTGAAGGCGGGGTTGGTGTAAATATTATATATGGAATTGATGGGAGAACAGGTAGTGCTTCCGTTAGTTATTCGAGAAATACTGTTTGGGCTATTGAATCGATTCAAGATAATATTTATATTGTTTCTATTTTGACTTTTGATAAAGTAGTTTATTATGTCGTTTATAGTGGAT
>CAKXBD010000034.1 GCA_934871445.1 uncultured bacterium
GTATTCTTCCCCGGGATTCCAAAAACTGCAATTACAGCAATCTATTTTATTTTCCATTTTTTTATCCTCCTTTATTTCCCGTATTTCTTTTTGCCGTCCGAAAACTTCACTACTTTTGTTTCCTTTTTGCCCGATTCCAAACCGACGACCTTAACCTCCGGACTGCTATATTTCTTTCGCGGCGGGCGGGCCCCTTCCGGCTTTTTTGTCTTTCTGGCCGTTGCTGCCTTCTCCCGTTCTGCCGTGATTTTTACTTTCTTTTCCACCGGCGTCGCTGCTGCGAATTGCTCCGCCTCCGACTTATTTCTGAATCCGCGGTATTTCTTTATCTCATGTTCCTTGTGCAACACCCAGAAATTTCCGCCGGATTCTTTGATTCGCCTGTTTCCGGCGCTTTTCTTGCTTCCCTTGCTTTTTGTCCCCGCACTTTTCATCTTCTTTTCCACCAGCTTGGCAACTCTCTCCTTCTTCTCTCTCCCGCGGCGTAATACTTTACTTCCACATACACCCGAAAAATCCTATTGCTTCCTCGATTCGCATAATTCTCTGATATGCTTACGCTTTTTACGTTACTTCCCTTTGCAAGATCTCGGTAATATTCCCGCGCCTCTTGGCACTCTGCTTCTGTTCCCATTATTCGGATTTTCATTTTTTTACCCTCCTTTTCCCTTCTGTCATCGGGCGGGCTTACGGTAAAGGGGGAAATTCCCGCCCGATCAGAAGTGCCGCGGCTTTCAGGCTCTCGCGCCCTTCCGCCGATATGTTTTTTACTTCTTTCCTAAAAGCTCCCTGTAATCTTCTTCCAGACTTTTGAGGGCTTCTTCTTTCCCTTCATAGCGGAGCTGTAAATTTTTGTATTGTTCCCTCAACTCGTCATATTCTTTTTGCAGCTGCTTACACTTCCGCTCTGCTTCCATTATCCCAGACACCGCTGCGCAACGGTTTGACGCGCTGCACTTCGTCACGATTCCTCGCTCGGTCTGTTCCGTGATTGTCGTTTCGTGAATGTCTTTCTCATCCTCCGGCTCCGCGGCGTTTTGTTTCCGTTCCCGATATTCCAGCGCTATGTTTACTATTCCTGCTATCAGGACAACAATCGCTCCTATTGCAAAAAACAACACTTCCGCTTTCAACATGATCAACCATATTCCTGTCATTTTTTTATCCTCCTTCGACCTCTCTTTTGACCTCTGCGCAGCGTTTCCCCTTGCGTAGGAGATTTCTTGACTGTCTCCGTTTTCAATGCACTCGCCTCCGCAAAACGCCCAAAATAGACTGATTATGATATAATAAGCCTGTTATGGGCTTTACGGTTTATATTATAACGCCTTTTTTGGGCTATGTCAAGTGTTTTGTTAAAAAAAAATCTAAAATGGGCTAAACGGAGGTATTTGCCTATGAATAGGATAAAAGAATTGCGAATCGAAAAGGGACTTACACAAAATCAATTAGCCTCTCTTTTAGGTATTAATCAAACAGCAGCGGGAAAATATGAACGAGGAGAATTAGAGCCGAATTTACAAAATCTCATTAAATTGTCCCATATTTTTGAATGTTCGGTAGATTATATCATTTGTAACGCCGATGATTTTGGGAATATCACCATACACACAGAAAAGCCCGCCCCGCTTCCGCAGGACGAGCAAACACTGTTAAATAACTTCCGAAAGCTGCCGCAAGATCTTCGACACCGCGCCGCCGTCTATATGCAAAATCTTGCCGATGCCGCGGAAGAAGAATCTTTCAATTTCCACGGAGGAAAAAATTATGGAAACAAAACTAAAACTCTTTAATGAAAAGACCGTCCGCACCGTCTGGAACGCCGACGAGGAAGATTGGTATTTCTCCGTCGTGGACGTCGTGGCGATCCTCACGGACAGCGCCGACCCGAAACAGTACATCAAAAAAATGCGCAGCCGCGATCCAGAACTATCCGCCAAGTGGGGTACAATTTGTACCCCTGTTGAAATGCTCGGTTTGGACGGACGGCGCAGGAAAGTACAGGCAGCAACGACAAAAGGCGTATTACGTCTTGTTCAGTCTATCCCTTCCCCGAAAGCCGAGCCGTTCAAAGTCTGGCTGGCACAAGTCGGTGCGGAACGCCTCGACGAAATTGCTGATCCGGAAAAAGCTATTCTCCGCGGCGAACAATATTACCGAGAAAAAGGCTATTCGGAAGAATGGATCCGTCAAAGGCTTCGGACGATCGAAGTACGAAAGAAGCTCACCGACGAATGGAGCGCCCGCGGCGTGGAGACCGACCTCGAATATGCCATTCTCACAAACGACCTTACAAAAGCGTGGAGCGGACTTTCCATAAAGGATTACAAAGCTTTGAAAGGTTTGAAAAAAGAAAACCTGCGGGACAATATGACAGATCTCGAACTCGTCATCAATATGTTAGCGGAGGTCACGACCACCGCCATTTCCCAGCAGGAACAACCGCAGACCTTTGAAGAAAACCGCAACGTAGCAAAAAGCGGCGGGGAAACGGCAAAGGAAGCTCGCAAGGTCGTTGAAAAACGGCTCGGGCGTTCGATTATTTCCCCTCTGAACGCTTCCGAAAAGAAGAAGCTCGTTACCGAAAAAAAGAAAAAACTCCCCGACGCCGAGAACGAGGAGAAATGATCCGAAATTACAAAAGAAAAGTTGCGGGATTTTATTATATAACTAATAAACCGACTATGTTGTTATAAAATCCCGCAAAATACGGTTTGTTCCATTTTTTGGTTTTTATTGTACAATTTTCCTATCTTAACATAGGAGGATTGTCACAATGGACAATCGAAAAATAATTCTTGTAGCGTTACAATATTTTCAAGCAGCTACCGAAGCTATTCGTTCCGGGGCTATGCTGCTAAACGAGATTATCGCGGGATATGACGCCGACGACGATATAGCCAAATATCGGCAATCGTTATTTGTCCCCTTATTCCCCGATACTCCTTTCGACAAGAAACAAGGCGAAAAAAACGAACAGGAAGCAGACAAAGGCATTTTAGAATTTACAGAACAGGAGATTCAAAAAATGTCTAAAATCGTAAAAGATAACAAAACAGTCAAAGGAAAAATTTTCACAAGCGGCTTTGCCGTATGCTGGCGAAAACGACAAACCGGGAAAAATTCTTTTTCCTACAACGTCCGTTTTAACCGAGCCGGTTATCACATCGAATTTTCAGAAAAGCACAAATGCGATTTGAAACCGCGTTTTATCGAAGAATTGAAAAAGCAAACGGAAAGGCGAAATTATCAAAATGCTTTGGGCGTTCCGTACGACTTTGAAGGCTTCACAAGGTATTTCTTTGAGAACTTCCGAAAGCCGAAAGTAAGAGAATATACCTACCGCTTGGACTGCCAAAAATACAAAAATTACGTACAGGCTTTTCTTGGAAAGCTCAATGTAAGGGATATTCACCCGGGACACTGCAAGCGCGTAATAGATAACATGTTAAGCCAAAACCACGAACGCCTGGCGCAAAGCGTCTATTCTCTATTAAATCTTATTTTCAAATCGGCAATAGCACACCACCTTATCCAGCATAATCCCATGGACGCCGTATTGCCCGTAAGTCACGAATACGAACACGGCGAAGCGCTCACCTATGAGGAGGAAAAAGCGCTTTTGCTTTTCGTAAAAGGTACGCCTTACGAAATCATGTTTGCCGTCGCGCTCTATACAGGACTTCGGCCGAACGAATACAAGACAGCCAAAATTCAGGGGAATTTCATCGTCGCCGTAAACAGCAAACGAAAGACCAAAAAGGTAGAATACAAAAGGATTCCGATTTCCCCCATGCTCCGCCCATATCTCGAAGGCGTGACGGAGCTTCGATTTTACCGCGTCGAACATATCCGAGATAAAATGAAGGAGGCACTTCCGAATCATAAGCTCTATGACTTACGCACCACTTTCTACACGAGATGTCAGGAATGCGGAGTTGCCGAAGTCGCGCGAAAAGAGTTTGTCGGACATTCGCTCGGCACTTTGGGGAATACATATACGGATCTTTCCGACGCCTTTTTATTGAAAGAAGGCGAAAAACTCCGCTATTAAAAGGGACTCCTTGAACGCTCTGCCCAAATTCCTGCCCAAAAACTGAAAATCATGCGCTTTTCAGTATAAAAAAATACAGGATTTCAGTGTATAAAACGCTGAAATCCTGTATAATGGTGGTCTCGTTGGGGCTCGAACCCAAGACCTCATGCATGTGAAGCATGCGCTCTAACCAACTGAGCTACGAGACCGAAATCCTTTTGAGCTATAACGTTGTCATTATATCATTTTTTCCGGAGAATGTCAATCTTTTCCCGGGGTGATTTTTATCATTTTTCCAATTTTTATTTTTCCTTTTCAAAAAAAATCTTAACTCTCACGTCAATTTATTTGTTTTATTTTCGGAAATATATTATAATGATATTAACTTTTCAGAGAGGATTTTTATTATGCCCCACGATAACGAAGCGGAAATATCTTCCCAAGACGAAAACAAGCAGAAAAAAAAGCATTGGGACATGCCTGCCCCCGATAAGGACGATATCCGTCTAAAAACTCTCCTTTTCGATATTTTTATCTGTTTTGTCGCTGCCCTGCTCGTTTCGGCTTCCCTTTACTATTTTTCTAACTACAATGATTTCGCCCCCGGAGGAATTACGGGTATTGCTTCCATCCTCGGTTCCTTCACTTCTAAATATTTCGGGGAAGTAACGTTAAATATGAGTATCTTTATGTTGATACTCAACATCCCTATTTTTATCCTCGCCGTTATCTTCGTGAGTCGAAAGACAGGTATCATGTTGATTGTCTATCTCGTTTTTCAGTCTCTCTTACTCATGTTATTCAAATCTTTACATACCCGTTACGCGCTTCCCTATTATGGTGCTTTGCCCGACGGAGGCTGTTATCAGGACGGCAATAATCTCGTCTTTGCATCTATCGGTGTGGGTGTCATTTCCGGTTTCGGTTTTTCTTTAATGATTAGGAGATTCGGCGCTTCGGGCGGAACCTATGCGATTTCCGCTCTCATTAAACGATTTCGTCCCGAACAAAATATTGCTTGGTTGGCCTTCGCTATGGACGCCTCCGTTGTGGTTCTGGCTTTCTTCGTTTATCAATCGGGAACAAACTCGGTCATCTCTACCCTGTCCAATATTTTTATCTCCGATCTCGTCGTAGATTTTATGTTGCAGGGTTTGAAAAGCGGCTATAAATTTGAAATTATTACCGAAAAAGCAGAGGAACTGTCCGCCGAACTCATGGAACGATTGGGGCGAGGAGTCACTACGCTCCATGCGGAAGGTATGTATACGCACAAAGATAAAACTCTGCTCATTTGCATCGTTCGCAAACGTCAGGTGGGTGCCTTTTTGAAAATTCTGAAAAAGTATACCTCGACCTTCTCTTATTCCTGCCGAGTGAATGAAGTTTACGGAAAATTCGCAAACGATCCGAAACGTTTCTTTCAAGAAAATGTCGATGCAAACGGCGATTTTCCAAATAGTGACGGACGATAAACAGAATAAAGGAACAGACAAAAAAGAAAAAGGCGGAGTTTATAAAAGCTCCGCCTTCTCAATTATTTTATGCCGTCGCTGAATAGCTTCCGTTCGGGAAAACGGAAATCATAATATTCCCCGATTGGTCGGTACGATAAACTTTTGAGCCCGCAGCGGCGAGTCCGTCACAAACTTCGGCAGACGGATGCCCGTAAAGATTATCCTTTCCGCAGGAAATAATCGCCGTCTCTACGCCCAAGTATTTGACAAATTCTTCACCGGTGCCCGTGGCGCTTCCGTGATGGGAGACTTTTAATATCTCCGTACTATCGAGCCTTACGCCGTAATCCTCAAAAAAATTCAATTCGGCATCTCGAATCAGAGTTTCCTCTATTCGAGAGGTAGCGTCGCCGCAGAACAGGGTACTCGTTCCGAAATAATCCAGCCATACTACCGCAGAGGTATCGTTGAGGTCGTTTTCCGTATAATCTCCGCCGTTCACCTTATCATAAGGACTGCCGCCCGGATTTCCCGCACGGTACGGGGAAAGGAAAACTAACGAATACGGATATTCTCCCTCCGAAAAAATACGGAGATACCGCTCGGAATATATTATCCGAGCATCACTTTCCGCTACGGAAGCATAAAATTCCGCATATTCACGGTTGATATTGACGTCTTTGATTTCAGGAATATAAACGGTTTTCGCTCCTTTTACCTCCATTATCTCGGCGAGACCGCCGCAGTGGTCGGAATCGGAATGCGTGAGCAAGAGAAAATCCAAGGTATCGATCTTCAAGGCGTTTATATATCGCAAAATTGTTTTCGTATGCTCCGCCTTCCCGTCGCCGCCGTCTATCATCATCGTCCTGCCGTCGGGAAATTCTACGAGCGCGCAATCGCCCTGTCCCACGTCGAGAAAATGAATACGAAGTTCGCCCTCTTTCCGTTTCGAAACATCGGGAAGTCCCACGTAATATTTCCACGTCGACGCGGGATAAAAGGCCGAAAAAATGCACAGCCCCGCCATCAGAAAGACCACAATCGCGAGAATGATCGCCTTTATTTTTCTGCCCTTTGCGGCAGCTTTTTCTTTCTCCTGTCTATAATTCATTTTTCCCGAAGCAAAATCGGTTTCGGCTGCTCACGGATTCCGCGGCAAATTTTTTGCATGCGTTCTTCGACCGCAAATAAATCATCCGCACAGGCTTTGAGCTCCTCCCGATAAGACTCTAATAAATCCGCATTGACCTTATAAGAGACTTCATGTTCCAAGCTCGCCCACATATTCATGGAAATCGTCCTGAGCTGAATTTCCACGGGCACGCCCATTTGTAACGTAGACAGGGAAACGGGAATTTCTACGATAAGATGCAGACTTCTGTAACCGTTCGTTTTGGGCGTCTTTATGTAATCCTTTTCTTTCAAAAGACGGATTCCGTTCTGATTGAGAAATACGCGGGCTATTTTGTAAATATCCTCAATATAGCCGCAGACTACCCGCACGCCCGCAATATCCGTGAGTTTCGTCAAATTCTGCGGGATTTGCTCGTATCCGCGGCGATGCAGTTTTTCATAAGCGCTCTCTACCGTTTTCAAACGGCTTTCGATATTATGTATAGGGTCGTGCCCCTGAATCATGCTGAATTCGTCGTCGAGAATTTCAAACTTTGCGCACGCGGTTTTCAGCGCGCCCGAGTAAAGAGGTTTCAAGCGCATATATTCCCGGATAAACGCCGCGTCGGGTTCCTCCCCTGCGGAAAACGCAACGTTTCCGAAAAAATCTTTTTTGAGAGTCATTTTTCTTTTTTCCTCCACCCTTTTTATTATACCACGAATCTATACGAAAATCAATACCGTCTGCGTTTTTTCATCAAGTATTCACGAAATTTTGCAAATTCCTTTCCGCCCTCCGTTTACTTCCCCTGACGGACCAGTCGGAGCAACTCCTTCGCCGCCGCAGATAGAGGATAATGCGGGTTATAGACCACGGAGACGATACGTTCCGGAATTTCCTCTTTCAAGCTGATTTTTACAATTTCTCCCGCCTTCAATGCGGGAAGCGCCAATTCTTCGGGAACAAACCCCACGCCCAAATTGCGGCGAATAAAAGGTATAATCAAGTCGGAGGTATTCAATTCGATATCGGGACGAAATTCCAGTCCGGCCTTCGCGTATACCGCCTGATAAAAGATATACGCGGAGGAAGCGCTGCGGCTGAGCGAGATGAGCGGATATTTTTTCAAGTCCTTCAACCGATAACTGCCGTGTGCCAGCTCGATATAATTCGCATTCCCTATCAAAATATCCCGAAAAGGGTGAAGGTCCGTTTGTTTGAGCGGAGACGGAGCTTCGGCGGGCGAAGCGACGAAAGCGAAATCCGAACGGCCGCTGACGACGTTCTCTATTGCCTGCGTCGTGGAAACGTTAGTGACTTTCAAACGGATTTGCGGATGTCTGTCGTGAAATAGCCCCAATTTTTCCAAAAGGAAACAGTGCAAAGAAGTCTCGGTGGCGCTGACATACACCGAACCGCTCTGCAAGGAGGTTTCCCCGCCTAGCTTTTCTTCCCCTTTCAATATTTTTTCGTAAGCGGGCGCAATATAGGAATAAAGGAGTTCCCCCTCCGTCGTCAGAGTCACGCCTCTCTTTCCGCGGATAAAGAGACGACAGCCCAAATCGCTTTCGAGATTTTTTATCGTTCTCGTCACCGTGGGCTGGCTGGTCAGAAGGACGTCCGCCGCCCTCGTAAAGTTACGATATTTCGCCACATAATAAAATATGCGGTAATAGTCCAAACTTGTAAGCATAAAGATTTTTCCTCTCGTCCTTTTCTTTAATTATAGTATAGCTTTGAAACAGAAGTACGTCAAGTCTTTATCATACGTTTTTATAATTATAATCATAAATTTTTGATATGATATATATACCTTCAATCCGTTTTACAAAACGCGAAAAATGGGGTATAATAACGAACGCGCGGGGAAATGAGAGACCTTGTCGGTTTCAGACAAAAATTTTTTTGAGGTCATAGATAAACGATGCAAGCTCCCTCACCCGACAAACCGAAATCCGACCCGTTTGAACTATTGCCCGCCATTCTCATTCTGGGCTTTGCGGGCGGATTTTTCGACGCTTACACCTATGTAGCCCGCGGGGGCGTATTCTGCAATGCACAGACGGGAAATCTCATTCTCATGACTTTGGGAATCTGCGGCGGCGAAGGCGTAAGAGCACTCAGATATCTCATTCCGGTAGCGTTTTTCGTCTTGGCCAATATCGTGGGCGACATCACATACCGAGCGGCGAAGAAGCGCGCCGAAAAGAAGGGCATCGGCTCAGAGGAAGGACGATTTCTTTATCAAAGCGCCATTCTGGCGACTGAGACCGCCATTTTGACGGCGGTGGGATTTATCCCCGTCACCTTTCCCGCGTTGCTTCCCAATGCCTTGATTTCTTCCGTTGCGGCATTACAGTATCATGCCTTCCGCGATATGAACGGCGTGGCGCTCTCTACGGTATTCTGTACCAATAACCTGCGGCTGTTGAGCGGTCATCTCTTTACCGCGGCCGCCGACAAAGACAAACTTTCGCTGAAAAAAGCGGGATATTATATCTTGCTCATCGCCCTCTTTATCGCGGGCGTCACGGCGGGATATTTCCTCACCGTTTGGGCGAAACAATATGCGATTCTGTCCGTTTCCGCGCTCTTCGCGCTTCTCGGTCTGGGAATTTTCCTCGGACGGCGAAACAATAAGAGGCGCTCGGACGGAACGGAAAAGGAGGTTTTATGAACTTATCTTCGCTTTTGGCGGGAGATGTGGGCGACATCATGAAGGAAGAACTGCTTCCCGAAAATGTTCCCCTTTTCGGAAATCTGTTCGGTGAACATCTCATGGTAAATCCGAGTTTCCGCACGGCCTTTTTCCTTACCCTTTTAGTATTGGCCTTCGGACTCATTTTCCGATTTATCATCTTCCCGAGATTCAAAAAGGTTCCCGGAACGTTTCAGGCCCTGATTGAAAAGGCCTGCGAAATGGTGGAGGGAATCGCCAAAGACAACAGCCCGCACAGTTATACCTTTATAGCGACTTTCTCGTTCGGCTGTTGGGTATACATCGGCTTGGGCACCCTCTGCGAGATTTTGGGCATACGGGCTATTCTCGTCGATTTGAACGCCTGTATCGCGCTCGCCGTCACGTCCTATTCCATTATGCTTTTCGGCGGCATCAAATTCAATAAGCTCCGCGGCGCGGGAAGCGTCCTCAAAGACTTTTCCCTGCTCCTTTCCATGAGCTTCCGATTGTTCGGCAGTATGATCGGCGGACTATTGATTACCGCCCTCGTATATCATTATATCGTCCTTTCCATCGGAGTCCCCGTGCTTGTCGGCGTCGTGTTCACCCTGTTCCATGCGGTGATTCAGTCCTATGTGTATACGCTTCTGACCGCAATGTTCTACGGGGAAGCCACCGAGCCGCGGGAGTTGGACGGGTCTGCCCTGAAAACCAAAAAGAAACGGGAACGCCGCAAAAAGGCGGAAACCGAGGCAAAAGAAGCCTGATTACCCAAAAATAAATGCGTAACAAAAACATTCCGAATATAAAACAAAAAAATTAAACGGGAAACAGAGGTCAAATCTTCAAACGCCTCAAATATAAAATCAAAAAATACTTAATACAAGGAGAAGATACTTATGAATACTTTGGCATTATTGGCTATGACGGATACGGGAGCAAAAGCGGTTGCGGCGGCTATCGCCATTCTCGTCGCAGGTGCGGCGGCTATCGGTATGGGTATCGCAATCGCCAAGGCACTCGAAGGAATTGCGCGTCAGCCGGAATCGGAAAAGAAAATTTCCAAGACCCTCATTCTCGGACTCGTATTCCTCGAAACGTGCGTCATTTACGCGCTGGTCGTCGCCATTCTCGTCATTTTCGTTCTCGGGTAAGCGAGGCAGGCTATGACTGAAAGCTTACTTACTTCTATTCTCGGATTGGATTTGACGGATTTCCTCCTCCATCTCCTCAACTTTCTCATATTGGTCGGCGGCATAGGCATACTCGTTTATAAGCCTGTAATTCGCTTCGTACACGCCCGCCGCGAAGAAATACAGCGGCAGGAAAACGAACACAACGCGAAAATGCAGGAAGCCGAATCTACCAAAGCTAAATATACAGCTCTCATCGGTACGGCGGAACAGGAAATTGCCGAGAAAAAGAAAGATATGGAAAAACAGACTGCCGTCGCCGCGGAAAAGACATTGACGGAAGCCCGCGTTCGCGCCGAAAAAATTGTGAAACAGGCGGAGGACGAGGCGAAAAACGAAAAGACAAAGGCAATGTCCTCCATGAAAGGCGAAGTGGCGGAGGTCGCCGTGCTCATCGCTTCCGAAATCCTTAAAAAAGAGATTTCCAAAGAAGAAAACGACCAACTTATCGACAATTGTCTGAAAGAATGGGAGAACGACGATGACTAAATTTACCATACTGACTCCGAAACCCGTCACGCCTTCGGAAAAACAAAAGCTCGATTCTTTTTTCGCAGAACGTTACGGGACGGGAGCCGTCATCGAATACGGTACGGACAAAAATTTACAGGAAAATCTAGTCGTTTCCGACGGCAAAAACGAGAGTGCATTCACAAAGATCACCATCGTTTCTTCCGTCGAATTGACCGCCGCACAAAAACAGCGGATAGAAGATACCTTTCGTAAAAAGTACGGTCACGGAATCCTCGCGGAATACCTCATCGACGATTCCCTGATCGGCGGTCTTCTCGTATTCGACGGAAAAACCGTATATGATTCGCACGCCGAACGGGAGAAAAATCCCAAACACGGACACAGGACGGTCTATGACGGTTCGGTAAAAACCAAACTGGAAAGTATAAAGGAAAGGCTTATCCATGGACACGATTAATCTTTGCGGCAATATCGCCGAGGAACTGAAAAAACAAGTGTGGGCGTTCGATTTTTCGAGCCGTGTATCCGACGCGGGGCGAATCGTGGCCTGCGGCGACGGCGTGCTCACCATAGAAGGTCTGCCGCACGTCAAAAACGGAGAACTCCTCTCCGTCGGTCAGGATAAATATGCGCTCGTCATGAACCTCGAAGAAGGAAAGGTCGGCGCGATTCTTCTGACCGATTCCTATGAGCTGGGCGAGGGCGATATCGTCTATTCGACGGGGAAAATCGTCGGTGTGCCCGTGGGAGACGCGCTCCTCGGACGGGTCGTCAATCCTTTGGGACTTCCCCTCGACGGAGGTAAGCCTATCGTCACCTCAAAGACTCGTTCGGTAGAAGCCCCCGCCCCCGCCATTTTCGACCGCGCAAACGTCAACGAGCCCCTTCAAACGGGTATAAAAGCAATCGATAGCATGATTCCCATAGGCAAGGGACAGCGCGAACTCATTATCGGAGACAGACAGACGGGAAAAACGGCTATCGCCGTCGATACCATCATCAATCAGAAGGGCAAGAACGTCATTTGCGTTTATGTCGCCATAGGACAAAAGACTTCTTCCGTCAACAGCGTTTTGCAGACACTGAAAAGCCACGACGCACTCGATTATACCGTCGTCGTCTGTTCGACCGCGAGCGAATCGGCTCCCCTTCAATATATTGCACCCTATACGGGAACCGCGATTGCCGAAGAATTTATGCACAACGGAAAGGACGTTTTGATCGTCTATGACGATTTATCCAAGCATGCCGTGGCTTACCGAACCATTTCCCTGCTCTTGAAGCGCCCTTCGGGCCGCGAGGCTTATCCCGGAGACGTATTCTATATCCATTCTAGGCTTCTCGAACGGAGCGCGAAACTCTCAGAAAAATTGGGCGGCGGCTCCCTGACCGCCCTGCCGATCATCGAGACTCTCGCGGGAGACATCTCCGCCTATATCCCCACGAACGTCATTTCCATTACGGACGGGCAGATTTATCTCGAAAGCGAATTATTCCGTTCGGGCGTGCGCCCCGCCGTCAACGTCGGACTTTCCGTTTCCCGTGTGGGCGGCGCCGCACAATGCAAGGCGATGAAAAAGGTGAGCGGAAAGGTTCGCCTCGACCTCGCGCATTACCGCGAAATGGCGCAATTCAGTCAGTTCGGCGCGGAATTAGACAATTCAACCAAATCCATTCTCGGAAAGGGTGCGCGTCTGACGGAAATTCTCAAACAGAGGCAAGCCGCTCCCGCCGCCATGAGCCATACGGTCATCGCGCTGACGGTCATGATGAACGATTTATTTTCGGATATTGCAGTGCGCGACGTAAACGCTGCCATGGACGGATTCATCGATTATCTGAACGCCAATCATCCCGAGCTTCCCGCGCGGATCGAGGAGACGGAACAGCTTTCGGACGAAGACGAGGCGCTCATCAAGGAGTATCTCGTTTCTTATAAAGCGAATATAAGCCGCATTTCGGAAGAAATAAAGACCGTGCAAGACAAGGTGAACGCATGAACAACACGCATGAGCTGAAACGGCATATTTCGGGCGTGGAAGACACGGTAAAAATTACGCGGGCGATGCAGATGATTGCCACGTCGAAGCTCTACCGCGCCCGCGAAAAATGCGAAAACAGCTACCGATACTTAAAAGAATTGAGAAATATTCTGTCCGCCGCCGCGGCGCACGAATCCGTGCGGGAGCACCCTTTCCTCCGCGAGCACAAAAACGGAAAGACCGCCCTGTTCGTCGTCGCGGGCGACAAGGGATTATGCGGAGATTTCAACCATCGTATTTTAGACTTTGCCGACAAGTTTGCAGCGGAGCACGAAGTATCGAAAATTTTCGCTCTGGGACAGGAAACACGGGAGCATTACGAGAAAAAGGGCTTCCCTTTGAGCAACTTCTACATTCACATGGCCTCGGAGCCGCATGCTTTCGACGCGATTTCCGTCGCAAATGATATTGTGGATATGTTCCGCAGCGGAGAGTATAAGGAAGTTTACATCGTCTATACGCGCACGCCGTCCCCGTCTACGCAGGAGCCGACGGCGAAAAGGCTGATTCCCATTCCCCTGCCCGAACCCGAAATTTCAACGATTTGTCCCGTGCTGGAACCCAACACGCGGGCGGCGCTGGACAATTTTCTTTCGCAATACTTGATGGCGGAAATTTACAGTGCTTTGGCGGACAGCGCGATGGCGATTCATTTCAAGCGCATGACCTCGATGCGGCAATCGACGGAAAACGGCGAGGAGCTCTTGGCCGAGCTCACGGCACAATACAATCACGAAAGACAGGAAAGCATTACGAACGAGCTCATAGACGCGAGCGCGTCGGCTTTCCGAAACTGACAGCGGAGGCGCATTCTTATGAATAAAACACATACGGGAAAAGTGGTGCAGATTATCGGCTCAGTCGTAGACGTAAAGTTCGACAATCATCTCCCCAATCAAAACGAGCTTTTGCTCGTTCTCGACGGCGACAGAACGGTAGACCTCGAAGTGCTGGCGCATCTTCCCGACGGTATCTGCCGCTGTATCGCCCTCGAAGCGACAGACGGCCTCTCCCGCGGTTTGGAGGTAAAATCCACAGGGTCCAGTATTACCGTGCCCGTGGGAGAACAGGTAACGGGACGGGTGCTCAATGCACTCGGCAAGCCCGTGGACGACAAAGGTCCCTTGGACGGCCCCGTTTCCTCTATTTACCGCAAAGCTCCCTCTCTCACGGAGCAGAGCCCCGTCACGGAAATTTTTGAAACGGGAATCAAGGTCATCGACCTTCTCACGCCCTATGCAAAGGGTGGTAAAATCGGACTGTTCGGAGGTGCGGGAGTCGGCAAAACCGTTCTGATTCAGGAGCTGATTTCGGGAATCGCGACGCATCACAACGGGCGTTCGGTATTTATCGGCGTCGGGGAACGCAGCCGCGAGGGCTTTGAAATGGCGGAAGAAATGACCGCCTCAGGCGTCTTGAAAAATACCGCGCTGGTATTCGGACAAATGAACGAATCCCCCGGCGCCAGAATGAGAGCCGCTTTCACGGGGCTCACCATGGCGGAGCATTTCCGCGACGTACAAAATCAGGACGTTCTGCTCTTTATCGATAACATCTTCCGCTATGTGCAGGCAGGCTCGGAGGTATCCGCTCTGCTCGGAAGGATGCCCTCCGCCGTCGGATATCAACCGACTTTGGCGGGAGAGCTCGGACAGCTGGAAGAGCGTATCACCTCCACAAAGCACGGTTCCATTACCTCCATACAGGCAATTTACGTGCCTGCGGACGATTTGACCGACCCTGCCCCCGCGACGATTTTCAGCCATCTGGACGCCACTACCGTCCTTTCCCGAAAGGTCGTGGAGGAGGGCATTTATCCTGCGGTGGATCCGTTGGAATCGACCAGCCGTATCTTGGAGCCCTCCATCGTGGGAGAAAAACATTATGCCACCGCAAAACGAGTGATCGAAACCTTACAGCGCTATAAGGAATTGCAGGACATTATCGCCATTTTGGGCATGGACGAGCTCAATGCGGACGATAAGCTCCTCGTCTACCGCGCGAGAAAGTTGCAGAGGTTTTTCTCCCAGCCCTTTGCGGTGGCCAGCGTCTATACGGGAATCCCGGGGAAGTATGTTCCCCTTTCGACTACCATAGACGATTGCAACGCCATTCTCGACGGAAAGTGCGACGATATTCCCGAAAGTGAATTTTACTTTATCGGCGGGCTCGCCGACATCGCGGGGTATCAGGCATGAGCGGCGAAACAAAAAAGAGCTTCCGCCTGCAAATGCTCCGTCCCGACAAGCAATTTTACGAAGGGGACGTCGTATCCCTGACCGTGTCGGAACCCGACGGAAAAATTACACTCTTACCCGGACATATGTCCATGTTTATCAATATCACGACGAGCATGGCTACGTTGACGGAGGCGGGCGGAGAAACAAAGACCTTTGCGACGGGCGAAGGAATGTTGGCCGTCTATTCGGACAGAGTCGTTTTGCAGAGCGACTTCCTCGCATGGGAAGCAAAACTCGACGAGGCAATCAAACGCCGCGAAACAGCGATGGCACAGGAAAAGGAACGCCGCCGTCAAAGTTTTCTCGAATATCGGCTCAACAAAATCGAAATGGCAAAAACCTTTATCAACCTCGAAAAACATTCCGATTAAATTCGCTGGCGAACAAAAGGACTTTGATTATTCAAAGTCCTTTTAATTATTATAACATCGAAAATAAATTTATATTTTCGGATATATTTTATTGTTTTCCGTCTGAAATGCTGGCATGAAAAATTTTTACGTGATATAATAAAACACGGCATAAACGAAAAAGTCGCAAAGGCTCTGACCGTCCGTGCCGACGATAAACATATCCTTCGGAGATATAAAAATGTATTCCCTATTGCTCGCCCTCATTTATATCGCCTTTATCAGTCTCGGACTGCCCGATTCTTTGCTCGGTTCGGGCTGGCCTGTCATACATACCGATTTGAATGTTCCCATATCCTTTATGGGGATCATTTCCATGACCATATCGGGCGGAACCATCGTATCCAGCCTTCTGTCCGATAAACTGACAGGAAAACTCGGTACCCGTATCGTGACCGTTATAAGCGTATTCCTTACGGCTTTCGCACTGTTCGGTTTTTCCTTTTCCAATCAGTTCTGGATGCTCATCGTTTTTGCAATTCCCTACGGGCTCGGCGCGGGGGCTATCGACGCCGCTTTGAACAATTACGTCGCCCTCCACTATT
>CAKXBD010000035.1 GCA_934871445.1 uncultured bacterium
TGTCCTGTATTTACGGACTCGGCGCGCCGGAGGAATATTTCCGCCTTTCCGTTTCGCTCCGTCCCGGCATGGAAATGGAACGGGACAAACTTTTGAGGCGGCTCATCGAGTTGCAGTATTCGAGAAACGACGTCGATTTCAAACGTTCTACCTTTCGGGTGCGCGGCGACGCCGTGGAAATTTTTCCCGCATCCAATTCGGAAGTGGCGATCCGCGTGGAATTTTTCGGGGACGAAATCGACAAACTTTACGAAGTGGAGGCGCTGACGGGGAATAAGATCAACGAGCTGGCGCACGTGGCGATTTTCCCCGCGAGTCAATACGCCGTGGGTACGGAAAAGCTGCGCGGCGCTCTCGCCATGATAGAGGAAGATTTGAAGGGTGAAGTGCGTGCCTTCGAGGACGCGGGAAAGATTCTGGAAGCGCAGAGGCTCAAACAGCGCACCGAACACGATCTCGAAATGATGCGGGAAATCGGCTATTGCAGCGGCATCGAAAATTACAGCCGCTATTTCGACGGCCGCAAACCGGGCGAGCCGTCGTTTACGTTGCTCGACTATTTCCCCGCGGGGAATTTTCTCGTCTTTATCGACGAAAGCCACATGACGATTCCGCAAATCCGCGCCATGTATCACGGGGATTTTTCGCGCAAGAAAAATCTTGTGGATTACGGTTTCCGCATGCACTCCGCTTACGATAACCGCCCTCTGACCTTTGAAGAATTCGACGCGCGGGTGCCGCAGCTCATCTGCGTGTCCGCGACTCCCGCCCCCTATGAGCTGGAACAGGCGGGGCAGAAGGTGGAGCAGCTCATTCGTCCCACGGGGCTGCTTGATCCCGAAATTTCCGTCCGTCCCACCAAGGGACAGATAGACGACCTGCTTTCGGAAATTCATACCGTCGTAAAGGACGGGGGCAGGGTATTGATTACGACGCTGACGAAGAAAATGGCGGAGGAGCTTACCGACTATCTCAAAGAACATTCGGTAAAGGTAAAGTACATGCACAGCGATATCGATACGCTGGAAAGAATCGACATCGTAAACGGGTTGAGACTGGGCGAATTCGACGTCCTTTGCGGAATCAACCTGCTGCGCGAAGGGCTGGACCTTCCCGAAGTGAAGCTGGTGGCGATTTTGGACGCGGATAAAGAAGGCTTCTTGCGGAGCGACACGGCGCTCATACAGACCATCGGCCGCGCCGCGCGAAACAGCGAAGGGCGAGTTATCATGTACGCCGATACGATCACGGACAGCATGAAGCGGGCGATCGGGGAGACCGAGCGCCGTCGGAGGATTCAGAACGAATACAATAAGGCGCACGGGATTATTCCGAAGACGATTATCAAGGAAGTCAAATCCACGCTCAATATCACCAAGAAGAAGGCGGAGGGCGAGGACATCAAATTGAAGGATATTCCCGAGGAGATAGAAAAGCTGAAAGCGCTCATGAAGGTGGCGAGCGCGCAGCTGGACTTTGAACGGGCGATAGAAATCCGCGATAAAATCGGGGAGCTGAAAGCCAAGCTCAGAAAGGCGGAACGCAAAGGACAAGCGTGACGCGCGGGAAAATGAAGGGAAAATACGACAGACGGAGCATAAGGATATTAAGGATATGCAGGAAGAAATCGTAGTAAAAGGCGCAAAGGAAAACAATCTCAAAAATATCGACGTAAAGATTCCCCGCAATACCCTGACGGTGTTCACGGGGCTTTCGGGCAGCGGAAAATCGACGCTGGCGTTCGACACGATTTTTGCGGAGGGCCAGCGGCGGTATGTGGAGAGTCTCTCCTCGTATGCGCGGCAGTTTTTGGGGCAGATGGAAAAGCCGGACGTGGAGAGCATAGAAGGCCTGTCGCCTGCGATTTCCATAGACCAGAAGACCACTTCGCACAATCCGCGCTCGACGGTGGGCACGGTGACGGAAATCTACGATTATTTCCGTCTCTTGTTCGCGCGCGTGGGAGTACCGCACTGCCCCAAATGCGGCAGGGAAATCCGCCGTCAGACGGTGGACGAAATCGCGGACAGAGTCATGGCCATGCCCGAAGGGAGCAAAATTCTCGTCAACGCGCCCGTCGTGCGCGGCAGAAAGGGCGAGTACGTCAAAGAGCTCGCTTCCTATAAAAAGAGCGGCTACGGCCGCGTGAAGATAGACGGAATCGTCTACGATTTACAGGAAGACATCAAGCTGGAAAAGAACATAAAGCATCATATATCCGTCGTTATCGACCGCCTCGTCGTAAAAGCGGGGATTCAAAAGCGTCTGACCGACAGCTTGGAAACGGCTCTCCGCCTCGCGGACGGGCTGGTCGTCATCGACGATACGGGCGCGGGAAAAGAGGAGCTGTATTCCGTCAATTATGCCTGTCCCGATTGCGGCATTTCCATCGAGGAGATAGAGCCGCGTTTGTTTTCATTCAATACGCCCTACGGCGCATGCCCCGAATGTCTCGGACTCGGCTTCCGCCAGACGGTGGACGCCGACCTCATCTGCCCCGATAAGACAAAGACGCTCCGCGAGGGTGCGATTCGCGTGTCGGGCTGGAATCTCGACTCCTCCACACAGACGCAGATGTATCTTACCGCTCTGTCCAAGCATTACGGCTTCTCCATGGACGTGCCCGTCAAAGACCTGCCCGCAGGGATTTACGATATGCTGATGTACGGCAACGGCGGGGAAAAGATTGATTTGAGTTATCATACCCGTTCGTTCAGCGGGAGCTATAAGACGTCGTGGGAAGGCTTTGTCGTCAATTTGCAGCGCCGCTATTCCCAGACCTCCTCGGACGGCGTGAAATACGACATCGAAAGATACATGCGCACGGCGCCCTGCGACGCCTGCGGCGGAAAGCGCCTGAAAAAGGAAGCGCTGTCCGTCTATATCGGCGGGAAAAATATTTGGGATTTGTGCGAAATGTCGGTGGACAATCTCTACGATTTTGTGGACAATCTCGTTTTGACGGAAACCGAACACAGGATTGCCGACGCCATCATCAAGGAAATCAAAAACCGCATCGGCTTTCTTCGGAATGTGGGACTCAACTACCTTACCCTGGCGCGGACGGCAAATACGCTGTCGGGGGGAGAGTCCCAGCGGATTCGGCTGGCGACGCAGATCGGGAGCGCTCTGACGGGCGTATTGTATATTCTCGACGAACCGAGTATCGGGCTCCATCAACGCGATAACGAAAAGCTGCTCAATTCTCTCAAAGGTCTGCGCGACCTCGGAAATACGTTGATTGTCGTCGAGCACGACGAAGACACGATAGAAGCTGCCGATTATATCGTGGATATCGGCCCGAAAGCGGGTGTGCACGGCGGCGAGGTCGTAGCGTGCGGCACGCAGGCGGACGTCATGGCGGAGCCGCGCTCCATTACGGGCGACTATCTCGCGGGGCGGAGAAAAATAGAGGTGCCCGAGGTCAGGACTCCGACGGGCGACAGGTGGCTGACGGTGTGCGGCTGCAAACAGAACAATCTTAAAAATATCGATATTCGTATCCCCGTCGGGCTGATTACGGCGGTGACGGGCGTTTCGGGCAGCGGAAAATCCAGCTTTGTCAACGAAATCGTCTATCCTGTTCTCGCCAATCGCTTGAACGGCGCGCGTCAGCCGCTCGGCAATTTCGACAAAATAGAGGGCGTGGAATATTTCGACAAAGTCATCGCGATAGACCAGTCCCCCATCGGGCGCACGCCTCGGAGCAACCCCGCTACGTATACGGGCGTATTCAACGCGATCCGCGATTTGTTCGCCATGACTCCCGACGCGCAGGAGCGGGGATATAAGGCGGGCAGGTTTTCGTTCAACGTTTCGGGCGGGCGGTGTGAGCACTGTTTCGGCGACGGCATTATCAAGATAGAAATGCACTTTCTGCCCGACATTTTCGTGCCCTGCGAGGTATGCGGCGGAAAGCGCTATAACCGTGAAACTTTGGAGGTAAAATACAAGGGAAAGAGCATTTCCGATGTCCTCGAAATGACTGTGGAGGAGGCTTGCGAGTTTTTCCAGCCCGTTCCCTCCATTTACAATAAGCTGAAAACGCTGAACGAGGTGGGATTAGGGTACGTCAAGCTCGGACAGAGCGCGACTACTCTTTCGGGCGGCGAGGCGCAGCGCGTCAAGCTCGCCACCGAGCTTTCCAAACGTTCGACGGGCAAGACCTTCTATATTCTCGACGAGCCGACGACGGGGCTGCATACCTACGACGTGGATAAGTTGATTAAAATTTTGTTGAAGCTCCGTTCGGGCGGGAATACCGTGCTGGTCATCGAGCATAATCTCGACGTCATCAAGACGGCGGACTATATCGTCGATTTGGGTCCCGAAGGAGGAGCAGGCGGCGGGACAGTCGTCTGCACGGGCACGCCCGAAGAGGTCGCAAAAGTAAAAAAGAGCTATACGGGACAGTTCTTAAAAAAGGTGCTCGCAAAAAAATAGCTGGCAGATTTTGGTATAAAAAGAGCTTTGAAAGCGCATAATAAGCGTATGATTAAGCCTACCAAAAATATAGCGGACATCAAACAAATGGTAAAGGACTGTTCTTATAAGCACGTAGCGGTACGTGTAAATTTGGGCAGAAACAAAATTTTGAGCTACTCGGGTGTACTGTCGGGCATTTATCCCGCGCTGTTTACGGTCAAGCCCGATGACGATGATTTTTTGGGCAAGACGGCGTACTCCTATTCCGACGTGCTCTGCGGCAGCGTCAAAATCAAACAGATACAGTAAGTAGGGCAGACGGCCGCCCCCGCTTTCCAAAGGAAAGCGGGGGCGGGTTATTTTTATTTATTCAAAAATGTTTCAAGGCTTTTTCTTTTTGCGGAAGAGCGTAAGTCCGATTGCGATACCCGCTAATACGACTGCGGCACATGCCGTGCAGATTAAAGCTATTTTCAACCCCTTTCCGCCGTTTCCGCCTCCTTCGTCGTTTTCGGGGGGCGGGGTCGGGGTTTCGGAAGAATCGGGCGACGGTTCGGGCAGAGAAGTATTTTCGTATAAATGCGTGTTTTCGTCCGCATATTCTTCAAACGCCTGCTTCATGGGTGCAGCCAATGCCGAATACTTTTCGGGTAGGATTTCGTAAAACGGAAGAAGATTTGAAAATCCGACCGCAAGATATTCGCCTTCATACATATCGACGTTTGTTGTATAAGAGACGCAGGGATTCAATCCGAATTTTTTACTGACTTCATAATTCGGCTCCCATCTCCCTTCGCCTCCGTTTTCGAGAAAGGAATTCAGAGAAGCCTTTACGGTCTTGTCGAGTTCGCCCCATTCTTCATCGTTTAAAAATCTGTCGAAGAAACACCCGTAATATGCTTCGAACTTGATCCCGAAATCCGCGCCCGTGATTACGTGAGTTCCGAAAGTATCGAAGAAATCGGTATAGGACAGTTCTCCCGCGGAAAGTCTGTCGAGCGCGTCCAAAAATACGGGATTCAATTTATCGGTGTATGCGTCGGAAAAATAAGCGCTGTTTTCAAGCGTCAAACTGTATTCCGTATAATAATCGCTGTACCGATAATAATATTGAGTCGCATATTGATGTTGAGCGACGCTGAGGAAAGAGCCTATATTCTTTTGTATTTCCGCGAGGAAAAAATAACCGTCGGTTGTAATGTTGGTTTTTGTCTTCCAATCGTGGGATACGTCTTCCGCGAGATTTTTATAGGAATTATATGATTTCCCTCCGAGCACCTCCTTTTTGTGTTCTTCTGTTGAAATAAAACGGATTTCATCCGATGCGATAAAAGTGCTGTCGAGAACGGGAGAGGAGATAAGGGACTCTCCGAATTCACATTTTAATATGTTTGTCGCATATCCGATAGGGATATTTATTTCTGTAGTTTCCGCTTTGCCGTTGAAAGGAGCGGGGACGAAAAACGTCCCCGCAAGCAATGTTCCCACACAGAAAAACGTCGTCAATAAAGCTGTTATACGTTTTTTGAATAAATAAATTTTCATGAATACTCCTGGGAAGTTTTAACCGCTAAAAAATTTTCAGATATAATCTATTCTGTTATTGCTGTGGATAATTACATGGGACTGTACGATACTAATTAGCTATATTATACATCTGTAATTTTTTCATGTCAATAGGGAAATAAAAAAATTCGAAACTTTTTATTTTTTATGAAAACGAGTCATAAATCGGATTTGCGGCTCATAAAATGATAAGGCAACAGAAAACAAACGGGGTAAAAGAAAAATGTCTATAAAACCGCATTTCGAAACTTATCGCTATACGACGGAGATCTGCCGCACGGGCAGTCAGTCCATCGTCGAGTGCCGTCTGCCGGGCAGTGAAATTTCCGGTATACTCGCCATTTACGCGAAGGCGGTGCCCACTGAATGTACTTGTGCGGACGGGGAGGTTCGCTATAACGGCAAGCTCTTTTTGAACATCGTATACGAGGATGCTGAACGCAAGGTCTGCCGTGCCGAGCGCGGCGCCGAGTTCTCCCACCGCGCGGAATCCGAATTGGTTACACCGGCGTGCTTTGCGCGGGCGGAGCTGAACACGGATAACGTGTCTTATCGGCGGGAGGGTTCGGGACTGTATATTTCCGTAATTATCGGAGCGGATATTTCCGTATACGGGACGGCGCAGGCGGAGTACCTTTCGGATGGAGAAGGGCTCGTATCGAAAAAATGTCCACAGGCGATCGTCAAGACGGTATGTGTTTCGGGAGAATCGGAAACGGAGGACGAATTTGAGACGGATTACATAGGCGACATTCTGATGCACAGCGAAAACGTGTGCGTGAGTTATGTCGGCGCGGAAGCGGGACAGATTTCCGTTTCGGGGGAAATCTGTCTGAACATCTGTGCATTAAAGAGCGACCTGTCCTTGTGCTCGTATGAACGCCTGATACCCTTCCGTCTAGAAATTCCCTGCGACGAATCGATGCCGAAACTTCCCGCTTTCGCGAAAGTGCACGTGAAATCGGCCGTGCTCACGGCGGGGACGGACGAAGAAAAGGGGAAGTGCAAGATAGACGCGGAATTTATTCTGAGTGCGGATTGTGAATTGTATATCCGCGACGAGCTTCCCGTCTGCGAGGACGTATTCTCTCCCGAATGTGAGATTACTTATAAAAAAGACGCGAAAAAGTGCAGATACGTTGCGGATATTCTCCGTTTTACCGAGCGGGTGAGCGGCTCTGCGTCTTTATCGGTTCCGATAGATTATTCCTCGGCGTTGCAGGCGGCGGTGCTGCCGCGGGCGGAGATTTCCTGCAAGCGCGGCGAAAACGGCGGAGAAGCGGAAGGCGCGGTTTTTGCGGACGTCATTCTCTGCGATCCGGACGGCGTGCACCGCAGCGCGGAGCTCTCTTTGCCCTTCCTGTTTCCCGTCAAATTCGAGGAAGGCTATATTGCCGAAGCGGAAGCTACCGTCTGCGGCCTGAGCGTCCGCCAGCGCCGTGAGGGGGAAGCGGAGGCGGAAGCCACATTGAAGGTGACGTTGAAGCTGTATAAGGAGACGACGGCGGAATATATTTCGGAAATCGAGGAAGGGGAAGCGTATAAGGAAAACGACAGCGCAATATCGATATTCATTCCCCGCGCGGGCGACGGATTGTGGGAAATCTCCAAGCAGCTCCGCCGTCCGCCCGAGGAGGTGGAAAAGAGCAATCCCGAATTGAAATTCCCCGTAAAAGAAGGGGAGCGAATCTTTATTTATCGCCAAAAGACGGCGGATAATTGATTGAAAAAAGCGGGATAAGACGCCAAAGCTATAAAGCGCGACCGAAGAATTTTACGGAAAGATGCCCGTGAATATTCTCATAAAAAACGGCTGAAAACCGGAAAAAATCGAAAAACGGGAAAAAATTTCGCAAAATCCTTCTAAAATCTTGAAATTTGGGGAAAAGTATGGTACAATAGAAACAGAAATTTCGGCGGCGGGGATTTCCTCGCCGCTGTCCTCGGAAAGCGCGCATGAATACCGTAAAAGTAAAATCGTATGCAAAAGTCAATTTGACGCTGGACGTCGTGGGGACGGCGGGCGGGTATCACCTCATCGATTCTCTCGTCGCGAGCATAAATATTTACGACCTCGTGTGCGTGAAAAAGCGTAAAGATAACCTGATTTCCGTATCCATGCACGGCATGGACAGCGAGGGGATTCCGCCCGAGCAAAACAATGCTTTTCGGGCGGGCGAAGCCTTTGTGCGCCGCTTTTCCACCAAGGGCGCGGATATAACCGTGTATAAAAATATCCCGATAGGTGCGGGGCTCGGCGGTTCGTCCGCAGACGCCGCGGGCGTGCTTTCGGGCCTTGCGCGGCTTTACGGCGCGGACGATGAAAGAGCGCTTTGCGAAATTGCGGATTCCCTCGGCAGCGATACCCGATATATGTTGAATGGCGGCTATTGCCGCATGCAGGGGCGGGGCGAGAAGCTCACTCCTCTGCCTGCGCCCGAACGTCCCTTGAATCTTTTTTTGATTTGCCCGCGGACGCCCGTTTCGGCAGGGGCATGCTATAAGGCTTTCGACGAAGGGGAAAAAATTGCCCCTTCCACGGAAAATTGTCTCGGAGCGTTTCTGAAAGGCGACGCGGAGGGCTTGGGCAGGGGATTATCCAACGCACTTTATCCCGCGGCCGCAAGGTTGAACGAGGACGTGGAAACGGCGCTTGAAGAGGCGCGGAGTTTTTCTCCTCTCGGGGCCTGCATGACGGGATCGGGCAGCGGAGTTTTTGCGTTGTTTGAGACGGCGGAGCTGTGCGATTGGGCGCGCAGCCGTTATAGGGGCAAATTCCGCACATATACGGTAAAGACGGTCGTGCCGAAAGAAAAGAAAAAGTCGTTCCGTTCGCCGTTCGCGTTGACGGACGAGGAACGGGAATTATCCTCAGACGAGGAATAAACGGGAGACAAGCTATGGAAGAAAGAATTATCGACGACGAATACGCGAGAGGTATCCGCCTGAAAAAGACAAAGGACGGTTATGTGGACGTGACGGACGAGCTTTCGGAGGAAGCGAAAGAGACGCCTCCGGAGACGGAAGAGGATTCCGTATTGGAAGGCGAGCTGACGGAAAGTCTCGAAGACCCGGAAGCGGAACCCGAGGAGGAAGTCTCCTTTGAATTTCCCGAATTGGAGGAGGACGACGAGGATCTCGTCAATCTGACGCCCGAGGAAGCGATTGCGCTCCGCAAGAAAAAAGAGGCGGAGGAAGCGGCCCGCAGGGCGGAGTATAAGCGCCTGTGCGAGGAAGGGGAAGAACTCCTCCTGTCGGGCAGTTTTAAGGCCGCGGAGCTGAAATTTGAAAAGGCTCTGCCGTTAGACGAGGAAGCCGCGGACGCCGCCGTCGGATATTGGCGCGCCAAGACCTCCGATTTTTCCGATCCCGACATTCTTGCGGAAGAATATGCGGAGACGGGTTACGACAGTTTGGAAAACGACCTCGGCGACGGAGCGGTGGAAAAGCTCAAAGCGAATTACCGCGGGATGTTTGAAAAGCGGATCACCGAACTCGAAGCGGAAGAAGGTCCGCTGGCGAAGGAGGTGGAGAGCAAGCAGAAGAAACGCCGCGCGATTTTGAAGGCGCGCATTTCGTCCGCTCTGAAAAAAGTAATCGGGACGGGAATTCCCCTTCTCGTTTTTGTCGTCTGCACGGCCGTTTTCGGACTTCGGATAAACACTCGCCCCGATATGTTGTTTCCCGTTCTCACGGCGGTATTCGGCGTTCTCGCCGTCGGCTGTTTCGTCGCGTTCGGAATTTTTACCAACAAGCTGGTGAACGCCCGTCGGATCAATCGCGACAACGAGGATTTGTCTTCGACGGAGGACGGGGAAAGACTGCTGAAAATTCGGGCGTATAGGGAATTATATTCGCATTTCGTCGATTGACGCGGCCGCCTGTATAGGCGAATAAAAGGAGCGGGAGAAAATTTCTCCCCGCTCTTTTTGTTCGGTCGGAAATTCTTGATTTTTCCCGTTAAGCATGCTATAATGAATCGATACCGTAAAGCGCCTTTCGTGCGGTAAAACAATGGATAAAGAAAGATTATGAAAAAAATTCTACCCTATTTCAAGCCATATAAGGTACAGAGTATCCTCGGCCCGCTGTTCAAACTTCTGGAAGCGTCGTTTGAACTGATCGTGCCCGTCATCGTCTCTTTGATTGTCGATAAGGGCTTGGGGGCATACGTGGACGGCGGATACCCGAACGCGGATCGTTCCTATATCGTTTCCATGTGCCTCGTACTTTGCGCCTTCGGGCTGGTCGGGTTAGCCTGCTCGGTGACGGCGCAGTATTTTGCCGCAAAGGCCGCCGCGGGCGTGTCCGCTCAGGTACGAAAGGCGCTGTTCGGAAAATTGCAGTCCCTGAGCTATTCGGATATGGATAAGCTGGGCACTTCGGCCATGCTGACGAGAATGACCAACGACGTCAATCAGTTGCAGGCGGGAATCAATATGGTTCTGCGGCTCTTTTTGCGCTCGCCCTTTATCGTATTCGGAGCCATGATCATGGCGTTTTTCATCGACCCGACTTCGGCTCTCGTGTTTGCGGGCGCCATTCCCGTCCTTGCCGCCGTCGTGTTTGCGATCATGCTCGTGTGCATGCCGCTCTATAAAAAATCTCAGGCAAAATTGGATAAAGTTCTGCTCTCTACCCGCGAAAATCTGACGGGCGCCAGAGTCCTCCGCGCGTTTTGCAAGGAGGAGGACGAAAAGCAGCTGTTTTCCCGCCGCAACGGGGAGCTTACGAAAAGTCAGAAGTTTGTAGGCGGCATCAGCGCCCTCATGAATCCCCTTACTTACGCTCTCATCAACGTGGCGATCGTCGTACTCATCTATGTGGGTGCGCTCCGCGTCAATTCGGGACACATTTCACAGGGCAACGTTCTGGCTCTTTACAATCTCATGTCGCAGATCCTCGTCGAGCTCATTAAGCTCGCCAATCTCATCATTACCGTTACGAAATCGGCCGCGTGCGGCAGCCGTATCGAGGGCGTGCTCGTCATGGAAAGCTCCTTGCAGCTTTTCCCGCCCTCGGATTTTGAATCGGAAAAGCAGACGGAAAGGAGCGGAGAGCGCGCGTCCGATTGTGCCGATTCGGTCATTTCTGACGATTCTGCCGCTTTTATCGAATTCGACCACGTGAGCATGCGCTATCAGGGGGGCGGAGAAAACGCGCTCACCGATATCGATTTTCGCTTGAAGCGCGGGGAGACGGTGGGTGTCATCGGCGGGACGGGTTCGGGAAAGACGACGCTCGTCAATCTCGTGCCGCACTTTTACGACGTGACGGAAGGGAGCGTGAAGGTCGCGGGAAAGGACGTGCGCGCTTACGACCCGAAGTCGCTTCGGGACAAAATCGGGGTAGTGCCGCAAAGGGCGCTTCTCTTTAAGGGAACGATTCGGGAGAATTTGCTTTGGGGAAAGGCGGACGCGACGGATGAAGAATTGATGCTCGCGGCGAAAGCGGCGCAGGCGGATAAAGTGATAGAGGATAAGGGCGGATTGGATGCGCCCGTAGAGCAGGGCGGCCGCAATTTTTCGGGCGGACAGAAACAGCGCCTGACGATTGCCCGCGCGCTGGTGCGGCGTCCCGAAATTCTCATTTTGGACGATTCGGCCTCGGCGCTCGATTACGCGACGGACGCGGCGCTCAGAAAAGCGCTCAAAAATCTCGACTATTCCCCGACGGTGTTCGTGGTTTCCCAACGCACTTCCGCCATGAACGGAGCGGATAAAATCATCGTTCTGGACGACGGAAAAACGGCGGGAATCGGCACGCAGGAGGAGCTTTTGGAAAATTGTTCCGTATATCGGGAAATTTATCGCTCTCAGCACAAGGAGGAAAAAGCATGAACGCAGTTTCTTCCAAGAAAAATAAAAGGGCGGGTTCCCCCGAAAAGCATAAAATAAGAGCCAAAAAGGGAACGATAAAGAAGATTTTCCGTTACGTCGGAAAATATCCGATCGCTTTGGTGTTGACGCTCTTGCTCGCCGTCGTGACGGTGGCGTTAACGCTGTATGTCCCCATTCTCATTGGCGACGCGATCGATTGCATCATCAGCGAAGGTAATGTCGATTTTTCCGCTCTGAAAATGATTTTTCTCAAAATCGGGATTTCGGTGGCGATTACCGCCGCGGCGCAGTGGATTATGAGCGCCCTGAATAACCGCATCACCTATCAGGTGGTGAGAGATCTCCGTTCCGACGCCTTTTCGAAGATTTCCTCGCTTCCCTTGAAATATCTCGATTCCCATCCCCACGGCGAGACGGTCAGCCGCATTATCGCGGACGCGGACCAATTTGCGGACGGGCTTTTAATGGGCTTTACGCAATTTTTCACGGGCGTCATGACGATTCTCGGCACACTTGCTTTCATGCTGATAATGAATTGGAAAATCGCGCTCGTCGTCATCTTCGTCACGCCGCTTTCGATGTTTATCGCAAAGTACATTTCTTCGCATACCTATGCGTTTTTCAAAAAACAATCGGAGACGCGCGGGGAACAGACCGCCTTTGCGGAAGAAGCCATCGCGGGGCTGAAAACGGTTCAGGCCTTTTCGCACGAAAAGGAGAACATGGAAAAATTCGACGAAATCAATACTCGTCTCGAAAAGAGCTCATTGAACGCCTCGTTCTATTCCTCTTTGGCCAATCCCGCGACGCGGTTTGTCAATAATATCGTCTATGCTTTGGTGACGCTCATCGGGGCGTTCCATATCCTTTCGGACGGTGCCTTTACGGTGGGCATGCTCACGATTTTTCTCTCCTATGCCAACCAATACACGAAACCGTTCAACGAAATTTCCGGCGTCGTCACGGAGCTGCAAAACGCCGTGGCCTGCGCCGCGCGCATTTTCGAGCTTTTGGACGAAAATGAGCAGCCCTCCGACGAAGGCAAGAGAGAACTTCCGAAAGCGGAAGGGAATGTGGAGCTCGACGGCGTTTATTTTTCCTATCGTCCCGAACAGAAGCTCATCGAGGACTTTTCCCTGTCCGTGAAGCCGGGTCAGCGGGTCGCGATCGTGGGGCCGACGGGCTGCGGCAAGACGACGCTCATCAACCTTTTGATGCGTTTTTACGACGTGACGGGCGGGAGCGTAAAGGTAGAAGGGGAGGACGTGCGGGACATCACGCGCAAATCCCTGCGCTCCAATTACGGAATGGTCTTGCAGGAAACTTGGTTGAAGAGCGGCACCGTGCGCGACAACCTCAAAATGGGAAAGCCCGAAGCGACGGACGAGGAGATGATCGCGGCGGCGAAGGCCTCCCATGCCGACGGATTTATCCGACGGTTGCCCGAGGGATACGATACCGTGCTTTCCGAAGACGGCGGAAGCCTTTCGCAGGGGCAGAAACAGCTTCTTTGTATTGCGAGAATCATGCTTTGCCTGCCGCCCATGCTCATTTTGGACGAGGCGACGTCCTCTATCGACACGCGCACGGAGATGAAAATCAGCGACGCTTTCGACACGTTGATGAAGGGGCGGACCTCCTTTGTGGTGGCGCACCGACTTTCGACCATTCGCACCGCGGACACCATTCTCGTCATGAACGCGGGACATATCGTCGAACAGGGCCGACACGAGGAATTATTGGAGAAAAAAGGTTTTTACTATAAACTGTATAACAGCCAATTCAGTTGAGAGGGGCACTATGTCCGAGAAAAAGAGAAAAAACAGAGGCAGCGTTTATAGAAACGCCGTTCAGCTCGTGGCCGTGGGCGCGGTGACGGGGATTTTTGCCGGCGCGGTGGTCACGCTCTATAATTTATTCGCATCGTCGGGAGAGGAGATTTCTCGCGATATTTACGCCTACATTCGTCAAAATCCCGTCTTTATTCCTTTGCTTTTCGTCGTATTGGCTCTGGGCGCGTTCCTGTTGAGCGCGGCGGTGCGGCTGGTCCCCATGATCAAGGGCAGCGGGATTCCGCAGACGGAGGGTGCGACGCGCGGCATTATTCGCTTTCGATGGTATCGGGAAGCGGTGGCGATGTTCGCCGCCAGCCTCTTAAGCATTTTCATGGGCCTTTCCGCGGGCAGCGAAGGTCCCAGCGTGGAGATCGGCGGCGCCTGCGGCGACGGAGTCGCGTGCATGCTCCGCCGAAACGAGATGGTGCGGCGGTATCAGGTTACGGGCGGCGCGTGTACGGGGCTTGCGGTCGCGTTCAACGCTCCTTTGACGGGCATGGCGTTCGCCTTCGAGGAAGCGCATAAGCGCTTTACTCCCGAAGTCTTTATCTGCGCCTTTTCCTCCGTCATCATGGGGCTTCTCACCCGCACGGCGATCTATGCCATGCTGGGAAAGACGCCCGCAAATTCCTTCGCGAGCTACGTCTTTTATGAAATGCCCGTCTCCGTCTATGGTTTCGTGTTCCTTTCCGCAATCGTCTGCGGACTGTTTGGCGTGGCCTTTTATCATTCGGTGTTTCTCTGTAAAAGATTGTTCGGAAAGATCTCTTCCCCGAAACCGTGGATCAGGGATTGGATGAAAATTCTCGTCGCCGTAGTTCTCGGCGGAATTTTCTCTTTCGTCGCCGTGGACGTCATGGGCGGGGGGCATGGCCTCATCGAGGGGCTCGGAACGCACGGCGGCGCCTTTGAACCTTCCGTCTCGGGACTTTTCGGCCTGCCTTTTGTTGCGGCGCTGACCGTGGTTCTGGTCATGAAATTCGTCATTACCTGCGTCAATATGGGTGCGGGAGTGCCTTGTGGCGCGTTCATTCCCATGCTGGCGATAGGGGCGTGTATCGGAGCGCTTTTGAGTCGGGGCTGGATTGCACTCGGAATGGACGAAAAATATGCCGATCTGTTAGTCATGATTTGTATGGCCGCCTTTTTTACGACAATCGTCCGCGCGCCGATTACGGGCATCGTCATGGTCTGCGAACTGACTTGGAGCTTCTCTCCCCTCCTGCCCGTGGTCATCGGGGTATCCGTCGGGTATTTTATCGGAGACATTTCCCGCACCGACGGCATTTACGAAAAGCTGCTTTCGCTCTTTGAAAAAGAGAACGGAATCCGAGAGCGTGCTCAAAAGGAGATTTTCACGATTTCCGTGAAAGAGGGCTGTATCGCGGAGGGGCGCTCTGTCCGCGATATCCTGTGGCCCGCGGGCGCCGTCGTCACGGAAATCTCCCGCGGCGGGGCGAGAATCCTTCCCGACGGAGACACCGTAGTGCGCGGCGGAGACATTCTGACGGTCGTCTGCCGCACGGATCGGCCCGAAAAGGTGGAGGAGGATTTGCGCGACATCGCGGGCGATGAGAAACATAAAGGCAAGGAGCCGCCCGAAAACGACTGATTGAGGAATAAAAACGCAAGGGAAAAAGTCCGCCCTTTCTCTTCACGGGAAAGGGCGGACTTTCATATCCTTGCGCGGCATCGCATACAATAAAAGGAATAAAACTTTGTAAAAAGGTGCGGCGGATGCGGTTATATAACGAAATTCTGAAAAAACTCGGCGACGGGGAGTCGGCGCTCTCTGCGGGCGCGCGGTATACCGTTCTGCCCGGCAGAGGCGGGTATTTCCAAGGCGTAAAGACGGTGAGCGAATTTTCTCCCGAACGCGTGATTCTCGGCTTCCGCCGCGTCGTTTTGGAAATAGAGGGCAGCGGCTTCGTCATCGAAAAATATTGTGACGGCGACCTCGAACTTTCGGGACGCATTTCGGAAATCCGTTCCAAGGAGGCCTGAAAAAATGCTTTTGCAAAAAATCGTCATAGAGGGAATTATGCCCGAACGCGCCCTTTCCAAGCTCCAAAGGGAGGGAATTTGCGTCTATCATGCAAAAAAACTCAAAAAAAACCAAATACTTTTGAGTGTAAAGAGAAAAGATAGCGAAAAAGTTTTTGCAATTTATCCAAATGTATGTTATAATATACCTGTATACAGTCCTTATACTGCCAAAAAGGCGGGGGCGGAGGGCTTGCTCGCCGCACTCGAATGGTCGAAAAAACGTTTGGGCGTGTTTATCGGAATTTTGCTCTTTCTTTCCTGTACGCTCGTGGCCAACCGTTTTGTTTTCCGAATCG
>CAKXBD010000036.1 GCA_934871445.1 uncultured bacterium
GGTTGGAGCAGCCCGTCGATGTCAACGGCGACGGCGTGAACGACTACTACTTCACCGAAGGCGAGGTTGTGTCGGCTCCGGCGGCCTACAAGAACATCGCCGTCCGCGTCAATCAGGACGGCGTGGGGCTTTATGCCGAGGCGAATCCCGTGTATCGTCTCTTCGCGGCTCAATGCGCCCGCTTCGAAATATTTGTCGAGCAGGACTTCGTCGTTTTCCGCGGCGGTCTCCATGAGGCTGGCTTTCATTTCCTCCACTTCGGCTTGAAGCTCCGCAGGAATGGGGATTTCCTCCGCGCCGGCGGCGGTGAAGCGGTACGCTTTTTCCTGTAAAGCGTTGATGCAGCCCTGCATTTTTCCGTTTTCCATAATGGGAATCTGAATGGGAGCGAGCTTGCCTGAATATTTTTCTTTCAAAGCCCGCACCGTGCCGAAATAGTCCGCGTTTTCTTTATCCATGCCGTTGATGAAGATGATGAGCGGCTTTCCCAATCTCAGACAGTAATCGACCACGCTTTCCGCGCCGATGGGAAGTACGCCGTTTGCGCCGATGACGAGGAGCGCGCCGCTCGCCGCGCGAAGCCCTTCGTGGCGTTCGCCCTCGAAATCGTAAAAACCGGGAAGGTCGAGGAGATTGATTTTCGTGCCCTTCCAATGAAGGTAGGCACAGGCGGTATAGATAGACATCTTTTTCGACTTTTCCAGCTCGTCGAAGTCGGTGACGGTGGTGCCGTCCGCTACCTTCCCCTGACGATCTACGGCCCCGCCGTTAAAAAGCATGGCCTCGCACAGCGTCGTCTTTCCTTCGCCGCTGTGACCGATGACTGCAATGTTACGAATACTTTCTCCGATAATGCTCATATAAAGTGTCCCCCTGATTTGGATTTTGATTTTTGTTATCAAGAAATGATAACTGCAACCATTATAATACATCTTGCCGTATTTTTCAAGGGGGTTTTGAAAAATTTTTTGAAAAATTTTTGAGAAAATCGCGTATGAGAGGGGCAGGGGCGGAGTGAACGAAAAAATATTTTTTACGGACGGGAAAAGTCGATTGACAAAACGAGCAAATGAGCTTATACTTATAATGACGATTAACGGTAATAACGGGCGCGGGGGGGGGCGTTTGAGGAGCGTTGCGGAGAATTTTTGCCGCATTGGACGGAGAGGTAAAGACATGAGCGATACGGAAGGAAGAATATATTTCGACCATGCGGCGACGACGCCGCTCGATGAGGAAGTATTTGAAAAAATGCGTCCTTATTATACGGGGATTTTCGGAAACGCCGATTCCCCCCATTCCTTCGGGCGCGAGGCGGTCCGCGGCGTGGACGCCGCGCGGGACAAGGTCGCAGAGCTCATCGGGGCCGCGCCGAAGGAGATTTATTTTACTTCCGGCGGCACGGAGAGCGACAACTGGGCGATTATCGGCGGCGCGCATGCGGCGAGAGACGGGAGGGACGAGAGGAAACTACGGGGAACGGAACGCGCGCGAGGGCAGGAATGTGCGCGGGAGCGGGAGCGTTCGGCAGGGCGCATGCGGGTGCTCATTTCATCCGTGGAACATCACGCGGCTCTCTCCGCGGGTGAACGGCTGGAAGAGGAGGGATATTCCGTCGAATATCTTCCCGTAAACCGAGAGGGCAGGGTAGAGCTCAGGACATTGGAGAGGGCACTCGGCCCCGACGTGGGACTCGTCGCGGTCATGGCGGCGAATAATGAGACGGGCACGGTTCAGCCCGTGAAAGAGCTGGCGGCCGCGGCGCACGCAAACGGGAGCTTATTCTTTACCGACGCGGTGCAGGCGGCGCCCTATCGCAAAATCGACGTTTCGGACTGGGGCGCGGACATGCTCTCTTTTTCGGCGCATAAATTTTACGGGCCGAAGGGCTGCGGCATATTGTATGTAAGATCGGGCGTGAAGATAGGGAAGCTCGTTTCGGGCGGAGAGCAGGAACGGGGCCTGCGCGGCGGGACGACGAACGTGCCTTCTATCGTCGGACTGGCGGCGGCTTATGAAAAAATGGTCAGGACGTTGGAGAAAAACAACGCGAAAATAAGCGGTTTCAAAGAATTGTTCCTCAAAAAAGTGTTTTCGGAAATCGAGGGGGTAAAGCTCAACGGTACGGCGGAGCTTCCCGGAATCGTCAATCTTTGTTTTGAAGGAATAGACAATGCCGCGTTTCTCTATAACATGGACTTGCACGGCACGGCGGTCTCGGCGGGATCGGCATGCGCCGCGGCTTCGATAAAGCCTAGTCACGTGCTTTTGGCCATGGGGCTTAGCGAGCGGGAAGCGCGTTCGTCCGTCAGGTTCAGTTTCGGACGGGACAATACGACGGAAGAAATCCTGCGCGGCGCGAGTCTGACGAAAGAAATCGTCGATCGTCTGCGCGGAATAATATAAAAAACAAAAGGAGTATAATCATGATCAAGCATGTGGTTTGTTTCAAATTAAAGGACGGTGGAAAAAAAGAAGAGGCGAAAAAAGTTCTCTTATCCATGGAAGGGAAGGTTCCGACGCTGAGGGGAATAGAGGTTGGCACGGACTTTTTAGGCTCGCCGCGTTCCTACGACGTCTTTCTCGGCGTACTGTTGGAGGACGAAAAAGCATTGGACGAATATCAAAACGATCCTTATCACGTCGGGGTGGTAAAAAAGTTCATGCACGCGGAGACGGAAAGCTCGGTGGCGGTGGATTTCACGGTTTAATCGAAAGAGAAAAAATGCCTGTCGGAAACGGATTTTCGGCTGTAACCGCCGTGACGGGGACGGAAATCTCGGCCGCGCGGATACCGTTTATGTACGACGAAACGGACGGCTTTTTCGCGCAGAGGGGATTTTCCTTCTCGTTTTCGGAAAAATTTTTCGGAAAAACGGAAAAAAATATCCCCGTTATGTCTTTACTAATCACAAAAAATATGATATAATACGGTTATCAATGAATCGGAGGTAACAATTATGGCACATAAGATTACGGATGAATGCGTAGCTTGCGGCGCTTGCGCCGATACCTGCCCTGTCGGGGCGATTTCCCTCGGCGATGCCGGTATCTATGTGGTAGATGCCGATACCTGCGTCGATTGCGGCGCCTGCGAAGACGTTTGCCCTACCGGTGCGATCAAGGCAGAATAATTTTCACTGCGACGAAAGAGGCGTGGGGACAGCCCGTAGCGGGACTTCCCGCGCCTTTTTTCGTAAAAAGTTTACCGTGTACGGACCTTGTAGAAAGGAGTTTATAGTTTGTCATGCGTCTTTCCGAATACGAAGTGGCCGAAGATTTGATGATAGACGGGTTGAAAGTCATTCAGGATACGAGATTGTACCGCTTTACCTCCGATTCCGTATTGCTCTCCCGCTTCGCGCGGGCGAAACGGGGGGATAACGTGGCTGACTTCTGCGCGGGGAGCGGCATCGTCGCCTTTCATTTTTATGCGCTCAACCGCGCTTTTGGCCCGCGTTTTACGCTTTTTGAAATGCAGAAGGAGCTTTCCGAACTGTCCGAAAAGACGATCGCGCTCAACGGGTTCGATAATTTCCGCGTGGAAAATTGCCGCATTCAGGATATTCCCGAACGCTATCGGGAGACTTTTTCCCTGATCCTCTGCAATCCGCCCTACGAGCGCGGCGGCTTTGAAAACGACGATTACAGGAAAGCGATTTGCCGCAAGGAAATTGAAGTGAACCTCAAAGAAATCGCCGCCGCGGCGTCCTTCGCGCTGAAATTCGGCGGGAGAATCGCGCTCGTCAATCGCGCTGACCGCCTTGCGGAAGTCGCTTATACTCTGCACGAGGCGGGAATAGAATTGAAAAGAATTCGGTTCGTTTGCGGAAAAGAGGGCGCAAAACCCTATCTACTCCTCGCCGAGGGCGTCAAGGGCGGAAAACCCAATACCGAAATTTTGCCGACGCTCGTCAATCGGCGATAAAACCGCTTTGTCGTCGATGTGTGGTAAAAAGTATTCGATCCTCCGTCTTTGACCGACAGGGAATCCCCCAAAAAGCCTCCCCGTTTCACGGGAAACGCGAAAAAGGAAGAAAAATGATTTATTTTGTAGCGACGCCTATCGGCAATCTGAAAGATATTACTCTCCGCGCTTTGGAGACGCTCCGCGGCGCGGACGTCATATTTTGCGAGGATACCCGACATACCGTAAAGCTTCTGAACGCTTACGAAATCAAAAAGCCACTGTACTCCTGCCATAAGTTCAACGAAACGGAAGCGGCGGAAAAGATTTTGTCGTTTTCGCGCGAGGGAAAGACGGTCGCGGTCGTGTCCGATGCAGGCACGCCCGTCGTCTCCGACCCCGGAAATATCGTCTGTAAAATTTTGCGCGAGGCGGGCGAGCCGTATACGCTCATTCCCGGTGCATGCGCGTTCGTCGCGGCCTTGGTGCTGTCCGCTTTGCCCGCGGACAGATTCGCTTTCATCGGTTTTCTCCCCGAAAAGAAGGGGGACAGAACGGCTCTTTTGGAAAAATATAAGGATCTCGATATAACGTTGGCCTTTCACAGCGCTCCGCAGGACGTGGACAGGGATATTGCCTCTCTGTTCGCGGCGTTCGGAGACCGCCGCGCGGTCGCGGTCAGAGAGATTACGAAAATCCACGAGGAAAGTATCCCCTTTTATTTGTCCGAGGGACTTTCGGGGGAAAAACGCGGCGAATACGTCCTCGTCGTCGAAGGCGCGGGCGAGCGCGAAAATCCTTTGAACGCCCTTCCCGAACGGGAACATATCCGCCATTATATGGATATGGGACTCGAAAAAAAAGAAGCCTTGAAACGCGCGGCAAAAGATAGAGGAATCTCTAAATCCGCGCTGTATCCCTTTTCGCTCGACCTCTGATTTCTCTCGGCCTTTGAAAGCACGGGACAACGTTTCGGATAACGACGATTTTCAATGTGCGGAAAAATTGCTCAAATAGTGGCGATTTTTCTCTAATTTGCGACACTTTTCATAAAAGTGTCGCTTTTATTTTTATGAAACTAATAGAAAAAGTCATAAAAATATATGATAAAATGCTTTTGTGCGCTTGACTTAAAGAGGAATATCCCTTATAATGGTATACAGAAAATATTTGTATTTTTTCGTCTTTGAGGACGGGAAAAAGGAGAAATAGAGATGAACGGAAAAAAGAAATGCGCCTTGGCGGCGGTTTCCGTGCTGGCGGCGTCGCTGATTTTTGCTGCCGCGGGGTGCGGAGAGGTGAAAATCAATACGGGGGAAATCCGCGCGGAGGGGGAGACGACGATCATTCAGACGCCGACAAAGACCGCGGCGGAATACACGCCTGAGGAAAATGCTTATGTCGTCGCGGGAAGGTTGAAGAGTCTCGAATTTTATCGCTCGGAAGTAAGGGGGCAGGTCGTTGCGGGATTTTTGAATTATAAGCAGACGATAGAGGACACGCATATCAAAAACGGCGACGAGTCGTATACGCAGGCGAAATCCATGTCCATGCTGGTAAACGTGGGAAAGCAAGCGTTTTTCAAGGGCGGGAAAGTCGTCATGCGGGACGCGACGGACGTCAAAAAGGATAAATGGTCGGACGATTTTTCTGTGACGACGTTGGAGGATTACCGCGAAAAGCGCGGAGCCGAACCCACCGCCCTTTCCAATTATATCCTCAACGACGAGACGATCTTGAAGGCGGAATTGGTTTCCGTTTCGGAGGGGATATATACCTGTCGATACGAGATAGATCCCAAGGCGGGAACTTCCCGCTATGCGGTGAAGATGATGAATTACGGCGGGCTGAAAAGCGCGCCGGAGTTTGAAAGCTGTACGCTCGAACTCAAATTCGACGAAAATTGGATTCCCGTTTCCCTGACGACGACGGATAAATACACCGTGAATTTTATCGGAAATATGTCCTGCTCTTCCACGATGACGGAGACCTTTTACGATATCGGAATACCTACGGAAATTCCGTCCGCAGAGCTTTTCCGCGAAAAGTTGGGAGACATTCCCGACGAAATCGTTCCGGGCGGGGAAGTGAACATGGAGGACGGATTGGCGGCGCTCACCGACGCGGTGATGAACACGGATTTGTCCGGCGGGATAAAGGTAAACGGAGTCCTTGCGGCTTCGTCTGCGCAAAATAAACTCCTTTCGCTGCCCGTGGACGGCTGGATTTCCTTCGACCTTGAAAAATTCGCCGCCGAAGGGCTGAAAGGTGCGTTCCGCGCGCGTCTGTCCGCGGAGCTTTTGGGACTGCCCGTAAACTTTTACTATACGGGGGACGGAACGCTGTACGTCGCGGTAGGGACTGTCCGTTATAAATATCCGCTTTCTCTGCCCGATGAGGGAACGAGTTTTGAAGAGGGGCTGGAACTTCTCTCAGCCGAGAAGATTTCTCAAAACGGGAATACATATACCTATCGTTTCCTGTTGGACGAGGCGCTGTTTTCGCCCGTGAACGAAGCGATTTCCGAATTTACCGAAGGGCTGGTCGGGCCTGCGAAGGAGCTCCTTTCGGGGATTTCCTTAAAAGAGGCGGGCGCCGTCGTGTCCATTCATAAGCCCGAAAATCAATCGGGAAAAATCGCGGCGGCGGAACTGTTCGCGGATTTCTCCGCAGCGACGCTGTCGGCCGATACGGCGGTGTGCGAGTTTACCGAGGCTCTGCCTTCGGCGGAAGAACTCGCAACTTATCTTCCCGCGGATACCGAGCAGCTTTCCGCGAATTTCTCTGCCCTGCTTTCGTTTGCAGATACGCTTTCCGCCTTCGATTGGACGGCAGGCATGAATCTCAAAGTACAGCTGAAATCTACCTTGTCCTTCGACGTCCCCGCACAGATTCAGATATTGCCCGAAAAATTGCTCGCGGGGGATCTTTTGGGCGCGGTGCGTATCTATGCGAATTTTGATGTCCCCCTCATTACGCTGTTCGGAGGACCCGCGGTGGAAATTTATTTCCAAAACGGCATTCTCACGACCGTGGACAAAAAGAGTGGTCAGGTCAGCGAGTCGAATCTCGCGGGCGCGGTCGGAGAACTCCTTGCGGAAAAGTTGCCCGACCTCATCGGCGGGATTTCGGGCGGCACGAACGAGATTGTTGCCCTTTTGGCGGACGCGGTGCTGAACTCCGAAACGACGGTTTCGGAAGCCGAGGACGGAACAAAGACCGTACAGTTGAATTTCAGTGAAAAATTCAATGCTGTTTTGTCGGCGGCATACGCGGCGATCTGGGACGCGGTGGGGAATATCGACATGGGAGATATGGAGAGCTTGAAGCCTCTGCTCATCGGCATGTTCAAATTCGACGTGGAACGTTCCTCCTTCGTTTCGGAATACAAAGACGGACGGTTACAAAGTTTCTCGCTGAATCTCCTCAACGAACCGAAAAACAAGAAATTTATTCTCGGCGCCCAAATTGGCGAGACTATGGCCGAAGGGGAAATGGATTCCCGTTTCGACGCCCTCGCTGCGGCGGCTGCCGCATACGAGGAGGGAACGGCGGTGCGCGAGGCAGTGGATAAGCTGGTTTCGGACGGCGTCTTGTGGCTGGGGGACTCCTACGGCGCGAGGCTGGACGAGGTCGATGCGATGTACGGCGCGCTTTCCGACGCCGCCAAAAAGACGGTGACGGAATATAAGGAGCTTGCAAAACTCAGAAAGGAGTGGCAAAAGTTGAGAAAACCCGTGGACGAGTTTACGGCACTGTTGGAGACGCTCAAAGAATCGCCGACGGAAGAGGACTGGTCGCAGGCGGAAAAGCTCTTTTCGGCGTTCGATGTCCGACAGAAGGAGTATCTCGGTCCCTATGCGGAAAAGGAATACCTCGAATTGTTAAAGTCGAGAGGGGAATAAACGCGGAAAAAGCGTTCCGTTCTTTCATTTTTTGCGTATAAATGCGCAAAAAGAATTATTTTGAAAAAGTGAAATAAAATCATTGTATTTTTTCCCGGGCAGAGCTATAATATCCCCACTTCAAAAGATAAATATCTGTCGATATCGGAGAAAAATGTATGACTAAGGAATTGACGAAAGGCAGTCCCTTCCGACTGATTTTCAGTTTTATGCTGCCCGTGCTCATCGGGAATATTTTTCAGCAGCTCTACAATATGGCGGATACGCTGATCGTCGGTCATACCGTTTCTTCGGACGCGATGGCGGGTGTGGGGAGTACGGGTTCCATCACCTTTCTCATCATCGGTTTTGCTACGGGCCTGACCTCGGGTTTTGCCGTGCGGACGAGTCAGCGCTTCGGCGCGCGGGACGAAGCGGGCGTCAGAAAGAGCGTCGCCGTCTCTTTGGAATTATGTATTCTTTTGACGGCGTTTTTGATGTCCTTGGCCATGCCCCTCGCAGGGCCGCTTCTGCGGCTCATGCAGACCCCCGAAAAATATTTTTCCTATGCGTATTGGTATCTGTTTGTATGCTTCGGCGGAATCGGCGCGACGATTCTCTATAACATCTCCGCGGCGACGCTCCGTTCCATCGGGGATACAAAGACGCCGCTCGTCATTCTCGTCGTCTCCGCCGTTTTGAACGTCGGGCTCGATTTGCTCTTTATCGTCGTATTCAAAATGAAATATACGGGCGCCGCGGCCGCGACCGTCATCAGCCAATTCGTCGCCGGCGTCGGCGGACTCATTTATATGTTGAAGGCCTATCCCATTCTGCGCCCTCATCGTTCGGATTGGAAAAGTTTTCGTCTTTGGGGCGGGCATATCGCGTTGGGACTTCCCATGGCATTGCAATTTTCCATTACGGCTATCGGCAGTATCATTCAACAGACCGCGCTCAATTCGCTGGATAAGAGCATGCCGGGAATCGTCACCGCCTATACCGCCGCCACGAAAATCAGCAACTTCGCCACGACGCCCTTCGATGCGCTCGGCGTCACCTTCGCTACTTATGCGGGGCAGAATTTCGGCGCCAAGGAATACGGCCGCATTAAGGACGGCGTGTTCGCGGGAATGTGTTATGCGCTCGGAATCTGGGCGATCGGATTGGCGCTCTGCACTTTCCTCGGCCGCCCTTTGACGGGGATATTTCTCGATAAGACGACGGGCGACGCCGCTCTGTACTATAACGAGATTTTGGGGTATTCCAAAAAATATCTCGTCTTTCAGAGCGCGTTTTACGGCCCCCTCGGCATTATCTTCGTCTATCGCAACACCTTGCAGGGAATCGGCCGCTCGGCTCTCACCATGATTGCGGGCGTCACCGAGCTCGTCGGCAGAACAGTGTCCTCTTTCCTGTTCGTCAAACTTTTCGGCTTTACGGGGATTTGCCTCTCCAATCCCATGGCATGGCTCGCCGCGGATATCTTTCTCGTATCGGCCTATTACATTATCATGCGAAAATACCGCGTCCCCCGCGCTTACGGACTTGCAAAACTGTTCCGGCGCTCCAAAAAATAAATTTCACGAAACAATGACATTCCTTTGATATAGTCAACATGATTTAATGTTAAACTGTTAAAAACGGGAGGAGAGTATGGAAAAAACGGAAGAAATTCATTTGCAGGACGGCGGTATTTCTCAAAGCATTTTACCTGCTTGCGCTGACGGCGCTCTTGCTGTTCGGACAGTATGCCGCGATTGAATTGCAGGTTTTTGCGGCGATTCTGGCGGTCGGGTTTTGGGCTTTGGATTTTTTCTGCCTTTATAAAAGGACGGTTTATGCCGTCAACGCGGAGAGACTGAAAGCGTCGCCCGAAACGTTCGTGTTCGACGATTGCGTAAAGCCCTTCAAAGAAAGCGAGAAATGGGGAAAATCGGCGGTTTGCTCCGCCGTGTGGTATGCGTTATTGTTCGTCGCCGTCGTTATTTTTTTAGAAATGATTGCCTGACGGGATTTTTCTTTTGAGAGAATTTTTCGGGCGCCCCGAAACAAACGGGGCGCTTGTTTTATTCGTTCGGCTGCCGGAGCGTAAAATTCCGTATTCGCTTGACAAACGGCGGCTTTCTATGATAGCATTATAATGGAAAAGGGATAAAAGACTGCGGAAAGTCCACCCGCGGGAAATCTGACCGCGAAAACGGAGGAAAAAGTCGAACGACATCGGACGACGTCGGGAAAAGCGCGCGGATAAGCGGCGCGGTATAGCAGCGGGATTTTTTCGCATAATAATCGGGAGAAAGTGAGGAGGTAGAGAAGAATGCCTTTTGAATATTATATTATCTTTTTGGTTTTGATTTTGCTTTGTGCGGCGTTTTCGGGCTGGGCGAGCATGCGCGTACATTCCGCATACAGCGCGTTCAGTACGAAGAAGACGGCGTCTCATATGACGGGCTACGATACGGCGGTGAGGCTGCTTCGGGCGAACGATATTTACGATGTCTCCGTCGGCAGAGTGAAGGGGCGCTTGAGCGACCATTTTGATCCCCGTCGCGGCGTAGTGAATTTGTCCGACGCGACATACGGAGACGATTCCGTTGCAGCGGTTGCGGTCGCGGCGCATGAAATCGGGCACGTGGTGCAAAAGGAGAGAGGGTATATTCCCTATAAGATCCGTACCGCTTTGGTTCCGATCACCAATTTCGGGGCGCGGCTGGCTTTGCCGCTGGTGCTCGTCGGATTGCTGTTGGATATTTTCGTAACGGCGACTTCCGCTTCCTCCGTCGGGTTCTATCTCGCGGTTGCGGGGGTAATACTTTACGGGCTCTCGACGCTGTTTACTCTGGTGACTCTCCCCGTGGAGCTGGACGCCAGCCGCCGCGCGAAAAAGATGCTCCTCGAAGAGGGGATTCTCGCGGAGGACGAGAAAAAGGGCGTGGGAAAGGTGCTGAGCGCGGCCGCGCTCACGTACGTCGCGGCGCTGTTGACCTCTCTCATTTACTTTTTGCGATTTGCGGTGTGGGTATTCGCGTTGTTCGGGCGGCGCAGAGATTGAAAAATCGGAAAAATTTTTCCGAAACCGCAACCCTTGAAAGAAAAAAATCTACTATGCAGGTGAACGGAGGAATTTCGACGTTTGCATGCCGAGGAGTTCCGAATGACAGACGAAGAGATTGTCGAATTGTATTTTTCCCGCAATCAGACCGCTCTGTCCGCTACGGCGGAAAGGTACGGCGGTTTTCTCCGTGCGGTGTCCGTCAATATTCTACATAACGGCCGCGACGCGGAGGAGTGCGTCAGCGATACATATCTCGCCTGTTGGAATACCATACCGCCCGAGCGTCCTCGGTCCTTAAAGGCCTATGCGGGGGCGTTGTGCCGCAATATTTCTTTCGATTGCTATAAGCGCTCGCACGCCCAAAAGCGCGGCGGGGGCAAGACGGAGACGCTTCTTTCGGAAATCGAGGAATTTTTGCCCGCGGAGGGGCAGGGGAGCGATTACGAGGAAAATGCCGCCGCGGAAGCGATCAATGATTTTCTTTCTTCCCTGAAAACGGAGGAACGCATAGTCTTTGTCCGCCGCTATTGGTTTTCGGACGACATTAAAGAAATCGCCGCGCGCATGGGATTTTCCGAAAGCAAGGTAAAATCGTTGTTGTTCCGACTTCGGGGAAAGCTGAAAGAAAAATTGCTTCGGGAGGGGATCGGGATATGAAAGATAAGAAAAATTTTTCCACGCTCGGAAAAATCGACGAAAAATTCGTGGAAGAAGCGGAAGCGTATTCCGTTTCCGAGACAGAAAAAGTGAAGGTAAAGCGAAGAAAGCGCATTTTTGCAGAGCGTATTGTGGCCGTGGCGGCCGCCGCCTTCGTCGTATGCGCGGGGATTTTGTTTTTTTCACGATTTTTTTCCGGAATGAAATCCGCCATAGGTACGGATAATATGGCCACTGCTCCCGAAGCGGGCGATACCATGGATAAATCGGAGGACGGCGCGGCGGATATTTCGTCCGCGAGCGGAGATTCGCAGGTTGATTCGGAGGATTCCGATTCTTCGGATTCTTCGTCGGAAAGCGGAACGGAGGAGGATAACTGAACGGAGACGGCGCGGATTTTCCGCGCCGTTTTTTTGTCATAAACTTGACATTGAGAATCGTTCGTGGTACAATGAACATAATTTCAGAAAGGAGATTTTTCCATGAATACGATTTTGATAGATAAGAAGGGCTGTAAAATGATTGCGCATCGCGGCGTTTCGGGATTGGAAAAGGAGAATACCTGCGCGGCATTCGTCGTCGCGGGCGTCAAGAGCTATTACGGCATAGAGACCGACGTACACGTGACGGCCGACGGAAAGTATTTTATTTTTCACGACGACAATATGAAGAACATCGCGGGCGTGGATATCGATATCGAAAAGAGCAATGCCGACAGGCTTGAAGCGGTGCGCATGTGCGACACGGACGGAAGGACGCTTCGTTCGGATTTGGTGATTCCGACGCTCGCGGACTATATTTCCGTTTGCCGAAAATACGATAAGGTTGCGGTTTTGGAGCTGAAAAATCGCATGGAGGAAAAACATATCGCAGCGATTGCCCGCAAGATCGACGATATGGGCTGGCTGGAAAAGACGACCTTTATTTCCTTTTCCGCCGAAAATCTTATCGCATTGCGCGGACTTTATCCGAATGTGTCTATTCAGTTTTTGACGGGAGAAGCCACCGAGGAAAATTTTTCGCTCATGAAAAAATACCGTTTCGACGCGGATCTTTGCGGTCTGTGCGTGACGGAAGAATATATTCGCCGCCTGCACGAAGTCGGACTGAAAGTCAACTGCTGGACGATAGACCGCCCCGAGGACGCCGAGGCGCTCATCGACATGGGTGCGGACTTTATCACGACAAATATTCTCGAATAATCGGAAATCGGAGGTAAAATTTATGCGCTTTCAATCGATTGCGGAGGCGGTGGGCAGAACGCCGCTGATAGAGCTTAAAAATATCGGTCGGGAATACGGGCTTGCGGCAAAACTGTATGCGAAGGCGGAATTCATGAACCCCGCGGGCTCGGTAAAAGACAGAGTGGCGGCGGAAATTTTGTCGGACGCGGAGCGCCGCGGGATTTTGAAGGAAGGGACGACTCTGATAGAGCCGACTAGCGGAAACACGGGGATAGGACTCGCGGCGATCGCCGCGGCGAAGGGGTATCGGCTCGTCATCGTGATGCCCGAGACGATGAGCGTAGAACGCCGTCAAATGATAGCGGCTTTCGGGGCGGAACTCGTCCTCACGGACGGAAAAAAGGGCATGGCGGGCGCGATCGCGGAGGCGGAGCGGCTGCATAAGGAAACAAAAAACAGCTTGATTTGCGGGCAGTTCGTCAATCCCGCCAATCCCGCGGCGCACTACAAGACGACGGGGCCCGAAATTTGGGCGGACACGGACGGAGAAGCGGATATTTTCGTCGCGGGCGTCGGAACGGGCGGGACGGTGACGGGCGCGGGCAGGTATCTGAAAGAGAAAAAGCCCTCGATAAAGGTGATAGCCGTAGAACCCGCTTCGTCGCCCGTATTGGAGGGCGGAACAAGCGGTTCGCATAAGATTCAGGGAATCGGTGCGGGCTTTGTGCCGAAGATTCTCGATACGAAGATCTATGACGAAGTCGTGGGCGTCGAGAACGAAAAGGCGTATGAGTGGGCGCGGATTTTGGCGCGGAAGGAGGGGATTCTCGCGGGGATTTCTTCGGGCGCGGCTCTTTTCGCTGCTGTTCAGGTCTCCGCGCGGAAGGAAAACGAAGGGAAAACGGCGGTGGTGCTCCTTCCCGATACGGGGGACAGATACCTTTCCTGCGGATTGTTTGAACAAAATCGTTGACGGTAAAGACCGCAGACCTCATTTCCGAATTTTAAGACAACAATTTTATGGTTGAGGATAATCGATAAAAAATCGGAAACTTTCCGCGATTTCCTTGCTTTTTTCGGGAAAATCATATATAATAACTATGTACGAAAAAAGAGCTTTGCGCCTTATGGCGCGGACAGGCTCTTGAACGATATTTTTGGAGGATTGTTTATGCCCTTAGTTACCAGTACCGAAATGTTCAAGAAAGCGTATGCGGGCGGCTATGCCATCGGCGCGTTCAACGTCAACAACATGGAGATGATTCAGGCGATCGTGGAGGCGGCGGACGAGTGTAAATCTCCCGTCATTCTTCAAGTTTCCGCGGGCGCGAGAAAGTACGCGAATCCCGTCTACCTCAAACATCTCGTGCAGGCGGCGGTGGAGACTACGAATATTCCCATCGTCATGCACCTCGATCACGGCGCGGATTTCGATATCTGCAAGGCCTCTATCGACGGCGGCTTCACTTCCGTCATGATCGACGCTTCTTCCAAGCCTTGGGAGGAGAATATCGCGCTCACGAAAAAGGTCGTCGAGTACGCACACGACCACGGCGTGGTCGTCGAAGCGGAGCTCGGCAAGCTCGCGGGCGTAGAGGATGACGTAAAAGTAGAAGCGCACGACGCGCTGTTCACGTCTCCCGACGAAGTGGAAGAGTTTACGCAGAGAACGGGAATCGATTCCCTCGCGATCGCGATCGGTACCTCGCACGGCGCATATAAATTCAAGCCCGGTCAGGACCCCAAGCTTCGTCTCGATATTCTCGAAGAAGTAGGCAAGCGCCTGCCCGGTTTCCCCATCGTCCTTCACGGAGCGTCCTCCGTTCCTCAGGATAAAGTGGCGATCGTCAATCAGTACGGCGGACATATGCCCGACGCGATCGGAATTCCCGAATCGGAGCTTCAAAAGGCTGCGAAGATGGCGGTCTGCAAGATCAATATCGACTCCGACCTCCGCGTTTCGTTCACGGCGGCGATCCGTAAGCATTTTGCCGAGCACCCCGACCATTTCGATCCCCGTCAATATCTCGGCGACGCGCGCGTCATGATGAAGGAAATGGTCAAGCATAAGATCGTAAACGTTCTGGGAAGCGCGAACAAGGCGTAATTTCCGAAAGGGGGAAAAGCGATGAAAAAATTTTTGTGTCTGCTGTCCGTTTTCGTTGTCGCGGGGACTTCCGCGGCGATGGCGGGCTGTTCTTCTGACAAATCGGAAGGCTCTCTCGGACTTTCTTACGGAAAAGAGTATATCTATTCGTATTACGACCGTTGGCACGAAATAGAACGGTCCGTCGTTTTCGATAAAGACGGGACGGGGAAATATCGCGAGAAACAGACGGCGAAGCAAGACGATTTTGATAATTGGAATTATACCGTTTCGTTCAGGTATTTGTATTATGCCGAAGAAGATACGGTGTTCTGTTTCTACGATTCCGTCGAGTACGGGGAGGAGCCCGAGGATGCGGACGAGGTCATCGAATCGGATTGGGGAATGAAGTTTTTATGTACGAAAGAATTGTTGCAAGCAACGAACGGAGCTGTTTTCGTGAACGAGGAGTATCTCCCGAACATTCCCAATTATAATCGTCCGTCGGAGGAATGAGAAGAAATCGGGAAATTTTCGCCGCGGGGGCGTAAATCTGTTTGACGAACTCCGCGAAGTGTGGTACAATACTACCGACAGTAAAATGTATCTCAAAATCACAATCAATATATTATCGGAGGATTTTTCATTATGGCAAACGTAAGAGTTGCGATTAACGGTTTCGGCCGTATCGGCCGTCTTGCTTTCAGACAGATGTTCGGAGCCGAAGGCTACGAAATCGTCGCTATCAACGACCTCACCAGCCCCAAGATGCTGGCGCACCTTTTGAAGTACGATTCCGCACAGGGCAAATATGCCCTTGCCGACACGGTTTCCGCGGACGACGAAGCGGGTACTATCACGGTCAACGGCAAGACGATTAAAATTTACGCGGAAAAAGACGCGGCAAACTGCCCTTGGGCCGAGCTCAAAGTAGACGTCGTTCTCGAATGTACGGGCTTCTATACTTC
>CAKXBD010000037.1 GCA_934871445.1 uncultured bacterium
AACGCCTTTCCTCCGATATAGACGGCATCCGCCCCGAAATGCAGAGCCGTTTCCAATTTTGAATAGCTTCCCGCAGGAGCCAGAAGTTCCGTTTTCATTCGTCGTCCTTTTCTCTGTTTTCCTTCGTCAAAACCGATACCGCTACTCCGTCGCCGATATTCAATACGGATGTGATAAAATCCTTATCCGCAGAAACGGCGGAAAGATATCCTCGAATTTTTTCCACAATGGACCGCCGCTTTGCAGGAGTAGGTACTTCTCCGCTCACCCAACCGTATAGAAGAACATCGTCGGCAAAGAGTACGCTGCCGTTACGCATCAATCGTTTCAGATCGAACAAATACTTCTCGTATTGCGCCTTTGGACCGTCTAAAAATATAAAATCGAAACAGCCGTCCATCATGGAAAGGATTTCCCCTGCATCGCCGAGATAACAGGTGGCGCGCTCGGAAAGTCCCAAAGTCTCAAAATTTTTTTTCGCTTCGAGATAGCGTTCCTCTTCCACTTCTATCGTAACGACCTGCGCCGTCGGGCATTGAAGCAGCATCGCCGCCGAAGAAAGCCCCACAGCCGTTCCGATTTCGAGAATATGCTTCGGACGGACTGCGGAAATCATCAGCAAAAGATAATTTAAAGTTTCGTCCTCCGCTACGGGAATTCCGCGGGAAAGAGCCTCCTTACGGAGACATCTGATCCGTTCGTCGATATTCAGTTTCAAGAGAGATGACGAATATTTCATTTTTTCGATACTTTTGCGCCGTCCCGGATTTATACCTCAAAAACGACCGGAACAATCAACGGAGATTGTTTGGTCTTTTTGAAAATATAATTTTTTAAGGCCTTTTTTACCGTGGCGGCAAGTTCTTCCTTGGTACCGTTTTCGTAATCGTACTGTTCAACCGCTTTCTGAACGACGGACTTTATTTCCTTGTCAGAATCCTTGTTTCCTGCAAAGACATAGCCGCGGCTTTCGATAATCGGGTCGTTGATGACGTAGTTTCCCGTTACCGCCAATGTGATCATGAAAATTCCCTCGGCAGACATTCTCAGACGATCCTTCATTACCTCGCTGGTTCCATAGTCCTCGAATCCCTCTCCGTCGATCAAACGGGTCCCCGCGGGGAAATTCTCGCCCAATTTTATCGTGTCTTCCGTCAATTCTACGCAATTTCCGATTTCCGTAATGAGAATGTTCCGTTCCGGCATCCCCAATTCCTGTGCCAATAGAGCATGGCGCTTTAAGTGTCTGTATTCTCCGTGTACGGGAATAAAAAATTTCGGATTGAGCAGATTATGCAAAATTTTGTGTTCTTCCTGACAGGCGTGACCCGAAACATGAATTTTTTCGAGACTTTCGTAAACGACGTTGGCGCCCTTTTTATAAAGGTTATTGATGACACGATATACCATTTTCTCGTTCCCCGGGATAGGCGTGGCGGAAATGATGATCGTATCGTTATTGCCGATCGTCACTTTATTAAAATCGCCCGAAGCCATGCGGGTAAGCGCGCTCATCGGCTCGCCCTGCGTACCCGTAGAAACAATGACGAGCTCGCCATCGAACAGATTTTTACTCTTTTCAATATCGATAAGAACACCTTCGGGTATTTTCAGTTCACCGATTTTTACTGCGGCATCTACGACCTTGAACATGCTCCGTCCCGAAAGCGCCACTTTACGGCGATACTTTACGGCCAAATCGATAATTTGCTGCAAGCGATGCACGTTGGAAGCAAACGTCGCTATAATCAGTCTGCGATTCATATTTTCGGAAAAGAGATGGTCGAGCGTCGTTCCTACGACAGTTTCGCTCATCGTATAGCCGGGGCGTTCGATGTTCGTCGATTCTCCCATATAGAGAAGCACCCCTTCCCGTCCGAGCTCGGCAATTCTTTCGAGGTCAATAGGATTTCCCGCGACAGGGGTCAGGTCAATTTTGAAATCCCCGCTATGATAAATAAGTCCGCAGGGCGTACGAATAGCCAAAGCGACCGCACCGGAAATCGAATGGTTGACATTGATGAATTCCACTTCAAAAGCGCCTAACTTTATTCTATCCCCCGGCTGAACCACTCGTTCTGTCACATTTTGAATGCGATGTTCCTGAATTTTATTGTCCGCGAGCATCAACGTCAGTTTTGTACCGTAGACGGGCGTTCCGGGATTGAGCTCCTTCAAGAGATAAGGAATACCTCCGATATGATCCTCATGACCGTGCGTCAAAAGGATTCCTTTTACCTTGTCTTTATTTTGAACGAGATAGGTAATATCGGGAACCACGAGATCTATACCCGGCATATCCTCGTTATTGGGGAAAGTAAGCCCCGCGTCGATAATGACAATATCTCCGCCATATTCTATGGCTGTCATGTTTTTGCCGATTTCTCCTACGCCGCCGAGAAAAAGAATTTTGACCGCTCTTTTCTTTTTGAGGCCGCGGCCTCTTTTTTCTGCCAAAACAGGAAATTCCTCTGAATTTTCAAAAGTAGGTCGACGAAGAATTGCAGCATCGCGCGGGATATTGTAAAAAGTCTTTTTTACAGTTGCTTGTCTTCGAGTTGTAGTCGGCGATTCTTTGTCGGTCTTACTCTCTCGTCGTTTAGGCAGGGAAGTTGCCTGCATGGAAGTACCCGCTCCGCTTCCCGCGGAACGGATATTAGTTCTGTTATTTGCGAAACGCCTCTTCGTTTCGCTTTCCGAATTGCCGTCGAGCTTTTCGGCCGACGGACGCTTTCTCGGAGTTCTGTTTTGTTCTTTAATATTCACTGTCTATAACTTTCTCCTTAAAGGACCGGTTGTCCTTTCACGAAATAGAGAGCCGAAAATATTTCATTATCAGCTCTCCCTTTCCTATTCTTATGTATGATTTCGTTTGACGACGATTAATTGAAATCTAACACAACTTTCTTTTCTTTTGTAACTTTAATGAGTCCTTTTTCTAACAACTGCTTAGTTGACTCATGTTCAAATTCCTGAACGTAATCTACAGGTTCAAAATTCTCACGTTTATCCGTACCGAGCTTTTCTGCAAGGAAGCCGACCAAACGTAATGCCTTCTTGACTCCTGCATCGCTCTTTACTTTTACCATAAACGGCGTATGTTCATAAGCCTTTTGAGAACTTACGTCTCTCTGATGATAAACGGTCGTCTTATAATCGGGATTTGTGGGATCAAGTGCAAGATAGAAGCAAAGCGTCTTACCGCAGATATTTAACTTCGCTACTGTTTCGCGCCCGAAATTAAATCTGTCGCCATGCCAGCTCAAATTAGAATTCAATCTCTTATAAGAGGTCAATTCATTTTTAATTTTGCTGTAATACCCCTTTACGTTATCCTCGCTCTGTTTCATCTTAGCCGTGAAACTTCTCTTCAAACGAATCACTAAACCCGTATCTGCGTCGACGAGATTATTTTCCACCTCGTCATAAGAATTTGTTTCCGCATCGGCCGCCGCAATTTCCGTAGATGCAGACGTTTCAGCTGTTTCAGCAGCTTCATCTGCGTACGCTTCGGACTCTGTCTGATTTTCGGTCTCAGTTTCGAGTTCAGCTTCATTATCGGTTTCGGAGACAGCATCGGTTACGGCTGCTTCTTCCTCGGCCTTATCCGCTATTTCCTCTTCCTTTTCTTCGGGAACTTCTTCAACGGCTTGCTCCGCAATCGTTTCCTCTTCCACGGAAATAACTTCTTGAGACATTTCAGCAGTTTGTTGGCCTTCGGCCATTTCCGCCTCTAAAGATTTTGTTTCGTCGACCGCCTCAGTTTCGGTCTCTTCTGCCTTAGCTTCTTCCTGAGGCTCCTCTACAGCTATGCCGTTTTCTTCTTCCGCAGCTTCACAAACGCTTTCTTCCTCTTTCACCGCGGGACAACAAGCGCGAATCTTTTCAACGACGGCGTCGGCAATTTTTTCTGCCCCTTCTTCGTCTACCAAAACTTCAAACGCGGGAACCTCAACCTTCTCCGCAACTTCTTTGGAAAGAGTTTCATAATCGATTTCCGTCTTCTCAGGTTGAGGCACGACTATCTTTTCCGCAACCTTTTCGGAAAGCAGATCATAATCGAGGACTTCGGGTTCGGGAAGCGTAACTTCGGGAACAACGACCTTTTCTGCTATTTTTTCGGAGACAGAATCGAGGTCGATAGCAGCAGCTACGCAATCGGCGATAGATTTTGCGCCGTCAGCATCGACGACCACATCGTATGTAGGAACTTCGGGCTGAGGAATAATAATCTTCTCGGCCACCTTCTCCGAAAGCAATTCATAGTCGATGGTTTCGGGTTCAGGAATTTCCACATCGGGAAGAACGACCTTTTCCGCGACCTTATCGGACAACATTTCATAATCGAGGGCCTCGGGTTCGGGAAGCGTAACTTCGGGAACAACGACTTTTTCCGCCACTTTATCGGAAAGGAGTTCGTAATCGATGGTTTCAGGTTCGGGAACTTCCGCAACGGGAACGACCACCTTCTCTGCGACTTTTTCGGAAAGAAGTTCGTAATCCAAAGCTTCCACAACGCCTTGCGCGATCTCTTTCCGACCTTCCTCGTCTACAAGCACATCGTAATCGGGAACAGCTACTTTTTCCGCAATCTTCGTCGCCAAACCGTCTATATCGAAATTGGAAAAATCGGGCATTTTTGTTTCCACGAGTTCTGCAATCCTGTCATAATCGACGGGATCGGGAAGAACTTCCGCAGCCTTCGCGGCTTGATATACTCTATCATAATCGATAATAGAGGAATCCGCCGTTGAAGGAATCTTCGCAACAATGGCATCAGACAAACGGTCGTAGTCGATTGTTTCCGCCGCGGGAAGCCTTTCGGCAACGCTTTGCGCCATCACTGCATAGTCGAGAACTTCGGGCACAGGCGCTTTTTCCGCCACAGTCTCCGAAATCTTTTCGTAGTCGATTGCCTCCGGCATTCTCGCAATGACGGCATCGGCAAGCTTCTCGTAATCGACAGCCTCGGGAACGGGCATTTTCGAAATAATCGTCTCCGCCAGCAAGTCGTAATCGATAGGTTCGGGATCTGCGGGAGCCGGCATCTTCGCGATAATCATATCGGACAAACGATCATAATCGATTTCTTCCGCCGCAGGGACAGAAACCTTTGCCGCTACAGCTTCCGCCAAAGCGTCGGTATCCATTTCGGAAATGGCTTTCAATACAGCAGCCGAAACATTTGCGGCAAGAAGTTCCTCGTCTACCGCCGGAGCCTTAGCGTTTTCCGCAGCCTTCAAAAAGCTGTCGTCGATGCGCGCATAGTCTATCTTATCGGGATAAGGAAGAGATTCTACAACCTTCTCCGCCGCGCCGTAAATAATTCTGTCGTAATCGACGTTCGCCTCCGACGCCGCTACAGGCACATTCTCCTCTGCGGCGGCCTTGGGTTGCCCCTCGCGGATTTTTTCGATTACCTTGTCGCTGACTTCCTCCACGATGCGAGTATAATCGATATTCTCCGCTACGGGAATGGCGGCTACAGCGTCGAGAATCTCTTTATTATGCGTATTAAAACTTGACTCCGTCTTTTCGGAAACGGATTCCGTGATCTTATCGTAATCGATTTCTTCCGCCGCGGGAACCGCTTCGACGATTTTTTCTTTTATCGTCTCCGCAATAGCCTCGTAATCGGGTTCAGGACGGGCGGCAAGTTCTTCGAGCTTCTCCTTGATTTCCGCGAGTACTTTATCGATTTGTTCGAGAAGTTCGACTTTGCCCTCCACTGTATCCAGCTTAGTGAGCACGTCCTCCGTCAAAACTGCGGATAAAGACTCATAAATCATTTGGTTCTGCTGATAACCATATTTCAGTTCGCGAACCATGGATTGCGCGGTCTGAGCGTTCGTCTCCGTAGCGGAAGCAGTCTCTTTTTGGATAGACTGATATACAGAGCTAGATTGCATTGCCGCGTATTTGAGCTCGTTCATCAGCTCTTTTTTCATCTTTTGCAAATCGTAGGTGAGACCGTTATACAACCCCTCTATCATCAGAGCTGTTTCGTTCCCCCGAGGCGGTACGTTTGCATAAGCATAAGGAGCTTGTTTCTGATTGTTGTTACCGTAATCCGTCATATTACACCTCAATTTTTCTTGTTCGCTTGCGAATATAAAAATCGGATAAGCTACTATCGTTTATAATTTTACACCATTTTCGTCAAAAAGTAAATACCCTTTACGAAAATAATTTCCGTTTTTTTAAATTTTCCTTAAAAAAACCCGTCTCGACGCTCGCAAGGGGAATTTTATGAAAATATACGAAAGAAAACTTTTTACGGCAGCACCGGCAAATTCTCGCAAGCGATTTTTCCTCGGCGAGACAAACGAACCATGTCCGTCGCGAAGAAAAACGCGATAAGCGAAAAACGCCGATACCGTATCTTCTTTATTTACGCTTTTTATTATAGCACATCTAATTCCCGCGGTCAAGGGTTTTGAGAAAAAATCTCGTGAGAAAGCATAAAAATTTGCCAGAAAGTTACAAACGTGGCGTTTGAACGAAAAAAAATCCCTCCATTATTATTTCCGTCCATGGTACCGATAGACAAAAAAAGCGCAGTCGAGGCTTTTCGTCGCTGCGCTCTTTCTGTTGTTTCCGTACGTTTTTTGTCATCTTTCGTGATGTTCGGCGTCGAGATGTGGTGAATCGTGTTTTCCCTCCGCGAGTTCATGATAGCCCTTTACCGGCGTTTCGTCCTTCAAAGCCATGACGTATTCAGCATACTGCTCCTCCGTCATTTTAGGTACTTTTTCTTTTCTGTTTTTTGATGATTTACTCATGATAAGGGTTCTCCCAAAAAAAGAATTTGAAAGAAGTATGTCCCCGTTTTCCGTTTTTTATTCCCGTATTTTCAGAGTAAAATACAGATTACCCCTCCCCTGCCTTCATTGACAATTCGGGTGATTGTACGGCGCATTTTTTTGCGGATATCGGGCGGCATAGCGTCCATTTTATCCGACAATTCTTCCGAAACGAGCTCACGCAGCGTCTTCCCGAAAATATTCGTATTCCAAACTTTATCCACATGGTCCTCGTAATCGGCGAGAATATCGCGGACAAATTCTTCACCCTGTTGCTGCGTTCCGATAATAGGATTGACTTCCCCCGTGACTTCTACTTTTAATATATGATAGCTTGCGGCACTTGCCTTGAAATTTACCCCGTATCCCGATCCCTTACGAATAAGTTTCGGCTGTTCGAGCGTCATATCTTCCGCACTGGGTGCCACCATACCGTACCCGTTTTCCTCCGCATCGGCAAAGGCCTCTTTAATTTTGTCGTAATTTCGTTTTGCTTCTGCGAGAGACTTTACATAGCGCATCAGGCAAAAATCGTCAGAAATATTCTCTCCGCATTCTTCGCTCAGTACCTCGTAAAAGAGACCTTCTTTTGCCTCGATGCGAATTTCTGCCCGTCCCTTGCCAAGTTCCATGGAAATGTTGTCGGGATTGAGAAATTTATCTTCGTCGCAGAAGAGCTTTTCGAGTAAAAGGCAATCCTTCATGCGTATCAAAGAAGGAGCAATTTTTTTAAGTTTTGCTAAAATTGCCGAAACGGTCTTGCTGTTTTCCGGCAGATACTGTATCCATTTGGGAATTCTGATATCGACTCCGACCACGGGAAATTCAAAAAGGACTTTCTGCATAATCTGCATGATTTCGTCCTCTCCGAGCGCTTCGGCATTGACGGCAATAACGGGAACGCCGTATTTTTCTTCCAATGAGGCACGCAGAGCCCCCTGCATTTCCGGTTGGCGGCAATTGAGAAGAATGACAAACGGTTTTCCAATCTGTTTGAGTTCTTCGGCCGCATGTTCTTCTGCTGCGACATAAGCTGACCTTGGAATATCTGTAATACTTCCGTCCGTCGTCATGAGGATTCCTATGGTGGAATGTTCTCGAATGACTTTTTCCGTGCCCAATTTTGCCGCTTTTTCGAAGGGCATGGCCTGTTCGCTCCAAGGCGTCTTGATAAGTCTGGGAGCCCCGTCCTCATCAAAACCGCCCGCCCCCTCCACGGCAAAGCCTACGCAGTCCACTAAACGGACGGACGCTTCCGCACCTTCGCGAATAGAAATCTTAGCGGCCTGAGCGGGAACAAATTTAGGTTCCGTCGTCATGACCGTCCGTCCGGCGGCCGATTGGGGGAGTTCGTCCGTCATTACCGCGCGGCGGGATTCGTCGGCGGAAGGAATGACGAGCTGTTCCATAAACCTCTTTATAAAGGTAGATTTACCCGTGCGCACCGGGCCTACCACGCCGATGTAAATATCGCCGTTTGTGCGGCTTGCAATATCTTCGTAAACGCTGTAATTTTCCATACCGACCTCCAACGTGGTTTCTGCGGATATCTGCGTTTTCTCCGCAAAAAATCCCCGCATTCAAACGTTACGGTTTAATATATGCGGGGATAGGTCATTTTATGAAGCAAATTTGCGTTTTTTACATTTTCTCCCGAACGGGAATCAACTAAGTGGAAAACCTCCGCCTGAAAAGCCTTCTTTCAAAGAGGCTTCTTCTATCGTACGATAATCTTTGTCGTCCGAAAAATCTCTCGGTTCATTGTATTCTCCGCCTAATGCCTCGATGGCGTATTTAAGTTCCTGAAATTCGACGAAGCCTATCGTTCTGTCCTCTATCTTTTTCATGAGATACGGAAGAGCGCGTTCGTCTCCGTAGGAGGCGAGATATCCCGCGCGCACGGGAACACGTTCCGCATCCGAAAGAAATTCATTCAAAAGGATTTGAAAAATCTCTTCGTCTCGTTTTGTAACTCTCGAAAGGATTTCAAGCATATATTCTGCGGCGTACCCCTCCCGATAGAAACGCAGCGCGTCCGACGACACGGCGTTAGCGTTTTCTTTTAGCTTATCGGCAGCGGCATCCCGAATATCCACGTCCAATTTATTTTGCGTCAAAATGTCGAAACATACCGAAAATACCTCCTCCGATATTCCCGAGAGATTGAGGGCGTAAGAAACCGTTTCTCCGTCATCGCTCTTCAAGAGCGGCAAAAGGACCTCCGCACAATTACGACTCTCTATTTCCGAACAGAGAAAATCGGGTACGGGAACTTTCTGCTTCAAATGTTCTCCGAGCGTTTCGGCAAGTTCTCCATCCGTCATTTTCGCATAGTACTGTTTGGGCGTGGATTTCACTTTTGCCACGTACGTATCCCCGAATTTTTTATAGAGCTTGGGAATGATATTTTCCCACTGTTTCTCCGTATATTTTCCTTTATTCTCTTCGATATACTGCGAAAGTTTTTCATCGAACAATCCGTCAAAATCCACCAGTTTCATTTATTTTCTCCTTCTTGTTTTGTGTTTTCGGCCATCTTTCCCCGTCTCGGAATGCGTCGCGACGAGTTATGCGACGCCGCAACGTTATTTCGACAAAATCGCCGCCATAATTCGATCTACATTCTCCGAATGTGCGTCAAATGCAGGCGATGCGGTCTTTGAATCTTTTCCTACTTCTTTGAGCCCGCTGAGCAAATAAATCGCGCAGGCGAGATCGTCGGAATTTTCCGCGAACTCCCAACAATCTTTCTTTGCAAAGCTTCGATAAACGTATTCCGTCATCGCTTTGACTTTATCGCCGTAAACATCGTTGATGATCGTAAATTTTGAAGCAACCTTTGCATGAGCTTCTACAAACCGTTTATGTTTTCTCTTGCCGACTTTTATCCGTTCGAGGTGTAAATCCCTATAAATGTTGCAGACGACCACGCCGAAAGTGTTATCTTCATTTCTCGAATATAAGAGACGCAACGCTTCTATTTTGAGGACGTCCGACACCTCGCAATCGAGAAGCATATCGCGGAGAAATCCGTCCGCGCGGGCGTGCTCCGCCGCAACGATAGCGAGATACTGCAAGTCGTGCTCCATTCCGTCCATCTCATCGAAGCACCACCGGAAATATCCCTCTTTCAAAGCAAGTGCTCCGAACAGTTCCGCTTCCGCGCGCGGATATTTTCCGATTTTTAAGAGCGCCCGACAGCGTTTCGCCCTTTCCTCCTGCGGGATTCTATAAAAATAAGTCATCTCCGGTTCCAGCTCCGTTTCGGGATTCTCCCGTCGACGGCGGATCGCTTTCAGATAGTATTCCGCCACGGCAGCATCGGGATAAATGGTACACAGCGTTTCCAGCGCGGAAATCGCGAGCTCCGTTTTTCCGCTCTTATAGGCCGCCACGCCCTTGAAATAGAGCATATTCCCATCATAGGGAATTTCTTTTTCCAGAGCGAGGAATTGCTGCAAAGCCTGCTCGTGAAGATCGTTTTCGCAGCAGACCGTGGCCACTTTATACTGCTCTTCCGGAGTAAGATTTTTTAGTCCGCAAAGTCGAAACGCCACCGCTTTGCTCTCTTCATGTTTTCCCTGTTCGGTATATACCGCTGCGAGCGTAGCCAGCGCTTGAACGTTTTCTTGATTTCCATCGATGAGTGCGAGACAAATTTTTTCCGCTTCCTTCGCCCGTCCGGACAGGAGATATGCGACCGCCTGAATTTCCCGAGCGCGTTCGTAATCGGGCGATCCCTTTTCTACTTTGGATAAAATAGAAATCGCGCGTTTACAGTCCCCGCTTTTTAATGCGCGAGCTCCCGCTTCCGTCTCGCCCGAATAATCCGCAAAGCGCGGCGGATACACAAAACGGAAATTGCTCCGTTTATCCCGCGCGAACGTTTCGGCTATCTCCACTTTATTTTCTTCCGTAAGGGTATCGTCTGCGTCGATGAGTTTATTATAATAAAAAGCCGATTGCGCTTCGTTTCCCATATTCAGGTAGTTGACTGCGAGCCCCTCATAAATATCGGGCAAATCGTCTCCCGTACAGTTATCCATAAAACGGAACCAGCAATTTACCGCGGAAGAATAGAGTTCCATGTTTTCATAGATATCGGAGAGCATCATATAAGTTTCTCCGTTTCCGCCGTATAAAGACATTTCCTTGTACGTGAAACGGAGGGCGGAGAGATAATTCCCTTCGTCGTAATATTTTTCCGCTCTTTCACGCAGGCGATTCCTGCTGAAATCTATTTTCAACACCTTCCGTTCCGTCATGTAAACTCCTTTCTCATTTCCCGAACCAGCCCGTTACGAAAACATCACTTTCATGTCTTCCCCCGTAAAGCGGTAATCCTTATTGCAATAATGACAATGCACCTTTATTTCTCCCTCTTCTCGGAGAATCTTTTCCAGTTCTTCTTTTCCAAGGGAAACCAAAACCCCTTTCAAATATTCTCTCGAACAATTACATTTATATGCCGCTTCCCGCAGCTTCAATCCCGCCGATTTTGCCGAAAAATAAGTTTCCGCGACTTTTTTGAGACCGATCGCTTTTATCTCTTCAGCAATCTTTTCGAGGTCTTTTTCCTTCGGAAGCTCCCGTATCGTCTTTTCGTCCGCAAAGGGCAGCGGTTGCAAAACGGCCGCGGAGGCAAACGTACATTTCCCCTCTTCCGATAGTTTGACGACCGTCGCGACAAAAGTGGGAAGCTGCTCGCTGATTCGATAATATTCCTCGAACGCGCCGTCCGCGTCTCCGCTTTCGGGAAGCGCACATGTCCCCACAAACGGACGACTGTAACCGTCGTCGCGCACAACCGTGAACGTACCTCTGTTTCCGAAACCGCACGATTTCCACTCTTTTGCGGAGTCGATATAACCCCGAATATATAATTTACGATTTCCCGAAACGCACAGCGAACCGAAATCGCCCTTGACAGTTATCGATATTTCTCCGGCATCTTCTTTCAGACAGGCACTCATAAATGTTGCCGCGGCCAATGCTTTACCTAATATAATCGCCGAGAAAGGTGTCAAATGATGCAGTCTTATCGCTTCCGAGACAATCTCCGTCGCGTCTATCAAAGTTAAGGAAACCTGCTCGTCACAAATGAGCGTTCTTAAAACGTTTTCCATATTTCCATTTCTTCAATTCCGTTGTGCCAAAAAAACGAGTCGATCGCTCAATGCTTTATCTTCGCCGAGATGACCTTCCGTTTTAAGAACCGTAAACCCGCAAGAACACAACGCGGAAACGATTTCTTCCTCCTCGTAAATATATTGAATGTGCCTTTCGTCCCGACGGGAAAATGCGCCGTCGCCGCGCCGAACAAACAGAGTGACGTCCATCGTCACGCGGTCTCCTTCAAGCGTATTAAAAGAAAGATAAACGACATCTTCCCGATTGTCCGCGCAAACAGTATTTGCAATCTTTTCGCGGAATTTGCGCGGAGAACTGATATCGAAAAGAAATATTCCTTTTTTATTTAACGCGGAACGGACGTTTCCAAACGCTTTTTTAAGTTTTTCTTTGGGAATATAATTGACGCAATCATTAATGGCCGTCGCAAAATCGAATTTTTCCGACGTCTTAAATCTTGCTATATCTCCCTGCAAGTATTGGATATTTGCTCCCTCCCGACGAGAACGCCGCACGGCGAAATTCAACATTTCGGGAGAAATATCCAAACCCGTCATCGCATAGCCTGTGCGATGAAAAGCTCGCGTGAACCATCCGCCGCCACAGCCGATATCGAGTCCGCTCCTCAACGGAAATGCGCTGAGCTTCGCAATTAAATACTGCGACCAATTTTCATAGCCGCAGTCATCGTTGAGATATTCGAACCAATCGGCAAGCCCTGTATAGGCAGCTTCACGTTCCATTTCTTCTTCTCCTTAAAATAAGCCCAGCCGGATCGATAATCCGGCTGAGTCTTGGAATTATTCTCCGAGCATCTTAGGCGGTTTTCTCTTTTTCTTCCTACCCTTTTTGTCCGTTTCTTCCTGCAAAGCCTTTTCCCGTTCCTCGAACTGTTTATTATAGTCTACGTATCTCTTATCGTTCTTATGCTCCTGCTCGTAGGCTTCGGTATCCTCTGCAATATTTTGTTTACTCTCTCTAAGGCGCTGCAAGTCCTCCCGCGTGAATGACTGCGGAAGCTCGTATACCTGCAACGAGTCATCGATCGGTTTAATCGGACGAGAAACTAACTTGGATTTTCCGGCGGCCAAAATGGCGCGCTTATATTGAAGCGCCGCTTCACTCTCTCCGCCCTCCAAGGCGCTTGTCCCGTCTTTGTTGTAAATTCCTCTGCCGACCTTCGCCCCTTTGATATTGGGGTTAATGAATTTATCGAACGCCCACTGTGCGAAGTCCAACCACACGAGCAAGGCATACGCGAAAGCAAACAGAATGAGAAGCATACCCGCAATCAACGTAAAAATGCCTCCGCCGATTAAAAAGAGTCCGAACGGAAGAAGGGCAAGCACGCCGAAAAACAATGACTGCGGCAACATGCCTATCGTCATGAGGAAAGAATTTTTAATGAGCGTCCAAACCCCTTGCTTATAGTTTACGCCGAGTGCAATCATCCAAAGGGACATCATCGCGGCAAGCGCTATGACGATACCGCTGAACGCCTCGGAAATGCGGAACCAAACTCGTTGTCCCTTGCTCAGCGACTGAGTAACGATGGACAACTCGGTAATATTTATAAGCGACTTACAAAGGAGCATGACGAGAGAGAAGAACAGAGCCGCTTGAAGCGCATTCCAAAAATTCAATTTGACGCCGCGCCAAAAGTCGTTCGCGACAAAAATTCCCTCGGTCCAAACCATATTGCGGATGACATACATTCCGCCCGAAAGCCCTACCGCCGCGATAAAAGAAGCGACGGCGATCGCTCCGTACATAATCGCATCTGTCTGCATGAGCAGCATTTCCGAAAAGCCCACGATGCTCGGCTGAGCCGGATAACCGACGGTGAGGTTTGCCCCGAACGGATAAGTAATGCCGTTACTCTGATCCATGACAAAGCGAAAGATAAAAATTGCAATGATGGGAATGAAGAAAATCAGAATAAGTAAATTGACCTTAAAAATTTTACCGAAATTGCCCTTAAAAATATCCCAGAAGAGCTGCCAGCGATTTGTAGGCAAAGTACTTCTCGCGTACTCCTCGCTTTTTTCCTTGCCCTCGAGCATTCGGGCGATCAGCCCTTTCTTTTCCTGTGCCATGTATAAAACTCCAAAAAATAATTATCAAACTACTTGCTTATCTATTGTACTACAATTTTATGATTATTTCAAGGAAAATTCGGAAAAATTTCAAATAAAATTTTCAATCGGGCAAAAATCTTTGACATTTCTTACGGCTTGTGTTAGAATAAAGGCGTTAAATAGAGGAGCGGAAGAACAAGAGTACTCCGCCGTAAAGCAAAATACGGAAGATTTTGCGGCCGAAGAGCATACGGCGGAATGGAAAGGGTATCTCCGCCGAAACGCGGCGCCTTCCTCCGCGTTGGGCATACGGGAGAATACCCGCATGACTGTCACCGTCCGTGAAGCGCTATTTATCGAATCCCTTCGAGGGTTCCCTATGTTGCGAACGCGAGACGGTCTATGCCGTCTCTTTTTTGTTCCTCTCTTTATTCAAACATTCCAAGGAGATTTTTATGAAACAATACAATGCCGGTGTCATCGGCGCTACGGGAATGGTGGGACAGCGCTTCCTCCTTCTGCTCGAAAATCACCCTCTTTTCAAGGTTACGGCTTTGGCAGCGTCCGGTCGTTCGGCCGGAAAAACTTACGGGGAAGCAGTCAAGGACAAATGGGCGTTCGATTGTCCCGTTCCCAAAAAATATGTTTCCATGACTGTTTTCGACGCGGAAAAGGACGCGGATGCCATAGCGGAAAAAGTCGATTTTGTCTTTTGTGCCGTCAATATGGATAAAGCAAAGATAAAAGCGCTCGAAGAGAGCTATGCAAAGCGGGAAATTCCCGTAGTTTCGAATAATTCCGCTCACCGCTTTACCCCGGACGTACCTATGGTGATTCCCGAAATCAATCCGGAGCACCTCGAAATCATCTCTGCGCAAAAAGAGCGCCTCGGGACAAAGAAGGGTTTTATCGCAGTCAAGTCCAATTGTTCTTTGCAATCTTACGTTCCCCTTCTGCACCCGTTGAAAAAATTCAATATAAAATCGGCGGCCGTATGTACTTATCAGGCTATTTCCGGAGCGGGAAAAACATTTGCGACTATGCCGGAAATCGTAGATAACGTAATCCCCTATATCGGCGGGGAAGAAGAAAAAAGCGAAAAGGAGCCCTTAAAAATCTGGGGACATATCGAAGGAAAAGAAATCGTTTCCGCAAACGGCCCAGTAATTACAGCACAATGTCTCAGAGTACCCGTTTCCGACGGGCATATGGCAGCCGTATTCGTCTCCTTTGAAAAAAAGCCCTCTAAAGAAGAAATACTCGAAGCATGTGCAACTTATAGCGGAGAGCCGCAGGTTCTCAAACTTCCCTCCGCCCCCGAAAAGTTCATTCGTTATTTCGAAGAGGACGCGCGGCCGCAGACGAAATCCGACCGCATGGAGGGCGGCGGCATGACGATAACGGCGGGGCGCCTGCGCGAAGATA
>CAKXBD010000038.1:0-5893 GCA_934871445.1 uncultured bacterium
TGGTTATAGGCACGGATGATCGTATGACCGGAAAAGCCCTCTTCCACGAGTCCGGTCACTTCGCTCATGCGTTCCTGCCGCAGAGCGGCACAGCGCATCGTTTTTTTGGTAAAAATCTGCGTTACGAACATAGCGACGAGAGTGACGCCCAAAAAGATCAGAGTCAGTATCCAATGATAAACGAACATCATAGCAATCGAACCGACAATGAGACCTATTGCGGAAAACAATTTAAGCATACCCGTCTGTAAGGATTCCGAGACCTTGTCGAGGTCGTTAGTGGAATAACTCAATACCGAGCCGACTCGATGATTATCGAAATAAGAAAGCGGCAGGCGATTAACTTTCTCGCTGATCTCCCTACGCAGACGCAGACAAAGCTGTTCTGCAAAAGTCGTCATCAAAAAGGATTGAAGGGTATAAAATCCCCAAGCTCCGAGATACATCAACAATAAAAGAAAGATTTGCGCACCGACGTTTCCCCAAGCCACGGCAAATACTGTACCCGCCTCGATACAGGCCCGAATACTGTCAAACAGAAGATCGATGATGACCGCGCTATAAGCGGGAGCCGCAATAGAGAGAGCCGTATAGAAAATGACCGAGAAAATCACGGCGGCGAGTTTTAACCGCTGATCCTTGACGGATTTCCACAATCGTTTGACGACGCGCCAAGGATGCGCGGCGACATCAATGGAAAAGTCGTCGGAAAAGTTATCGGAATTTACTCGTTCCAATTCCTTGTTTTCTTCCATAAATCAAGCGCCTCCTTTCATCTGAGATTTTGCGATAGCCGCATACACGGGGCAGTCCTTTATAAGAGAATCGTGCCGTCCCATTCCGACGATTCTCCCTTCCTCCAAAACGATAATATTGTCTGCATGGAGAATGGTATTGACGCGCTGGGCAATAATCAATATAGCAGCGTCCTTAATTTCACTTACAAGGGCGCGCCGAAGCGCGGCGTCCGTCTTAAAGTCGAGAGCAGAAAAGCTGTCGTCAAAAATATATAAATCGGCCTTTTTAACGAGCGCTCGGGCGATGGAAAGCCTCTGCTTCTGTCCGCCGGAAAAATTTGTTCCGCCCTGCGCGACGCGGGATTGAAGCCCGTCCGGCAATCGCTCGACAAAGCCCGCCTGAGCAATTTTCAAAGCGCGTTCCATATCTTCTTTGGTTGCGTTTTCATTTCCGTAGCGCAAATTACTCTCTATCGTTCCCGAAAATAACCATGCTTTTTGAGGAACATAGGCTACCCTTTCTCGCAGTATGTGTTGAGGAATATTGCGAATATCGCAGCCCTCAAAGAATAAAGTCCCGTCCGTAATTTCGTGAAACCGCAAAAGTAGTTTAGCGATTGTAGACTTTCCGCTGCCCGTACTGCCGATGATCGCTGTCGTTTCTCCGCGGCGGCAGACAAAATTCAGATTTTCGAGCGTCGCCTCCTCGGCGTCGGCAAAGCGAAAACCTGTCTTTTCAAAGCGACAAATTTCCTCTGAAATCTTCGTTTCGGTAACTTCTCGCCCGTCGTCCGCAATCTGCGGGACATGCGTCAGAACCGCGTTGATACGCCCCAAACAGGTTCTTGCACGCGGCAGAAGAATAATGACCATTTGCGCCATGATGAGATACCAAAGAATGAGCGTCGCATAACCGATCTGTTCGGTAAGTTTTCCGATTTCGATCTGACCCGTAGCGGTCGCCCCGACTGCAATTCTATTTCCACCCAGCCATAAAATAAGGACAATACATATATTTATGACGAGGAAAGCGAGACATTCCAGCCCTGCAAACAGACGATTTGCCTTGATCCCCGTATTGGCATAATGCGTGAAAGTGCGGTTCATGCGTTCTTCTTCATATTCCTCTTTATGAAAAGCCCTCACCACACGCACGCCGGTAATATTTTCGCGTACTTCCACATTGATTCTGTCCAGATGTTCCTGCAATTTCCGAAAGATCAACGATGCTTTTTTCGTGACGAAGAGAGCGCAAATTACTAACACGACCGATGCCCCCAATAAGAGAAGCCCCATTGTCCAATCGCTTAAAAACGCCATTACGATTCCCGCCACGCAAATTATCGGCACCGGCAAAATCATTTGAACGGAAAAAACAAACGCCTGTTGAACGATGTTCGTATCATTCAAAGCGCGCGTAATTAACGAACCCGTACCAAATTTTTCCATATCCTGCGCAGAAAATTGTAATATCTTATCATACAGCGCGTTGCGTATATCCCTTCCGAGTTTCGCTGAAAGCCGTGCGCAAAGAAAACTGCCCACGAGCGTCCCTACGCCCGCAGCCAAAGCTACGCCAAGCATGAGCAAGCCGGTTCGGACTATCAATCCGTAATCGCGATTTCCCACGCCTACGTCTATCATTTTTCCGGTCAGTTTCGGAATGAGCAGCGCCCCGATGACATCGACCGCTAAAACGAGAACAGTAAAAAAACAAAGCCGTTTATAAGGCTTCAAAAACTTCAAAAATACTCTCATATAACCTCAACTATGCTGATAATTCTCCCTATTTCCTCACAAAAACCGTACTTCCAACACTTTCGGCTTTTCCAAACTCTTTAAGAGCCCCGAACATTCACTCGCGTCCGAGCTTTTTCCTATATTCCTCCCTGCGGCTTCGGTTTATATTCTTCATTTCCCGTTATCCCTTTCCGCCTCCGCCGATCGGATGAGCTTTCAGTTTTTGTTCAAACGCCAATTTTAGTTCATTGGCAAAACATTCATTCGCCTCAATAAAGGAATCGCCGTATTTTTTCAGTGTCTCCCGCATGGCTCTGTCCTCCGCCCGATAGACGGATTCAAGAAATGTTGCAGCATATTCCTTGCCCTTCTCCGTAAGACGTAGGCGCATTTCCTTTCGATTGTTTGGAATTGTTTCGAACTGCACATAACCTACTTTTTCGTATTTTTTGATAATGGTATTCAATGTCGTCTTCGGAATCAGCCATTGTTCACAAATTTGTCTTTGAGAAAGAGACGGTTCTCCGTCAAGCGAATAAAGCACACACAATTCCGATTCATTCATACCCATCGCTTTGGAAAAATGCGAATATATTTCGTCGATCCGTTCCGTGATAATCATATACCGTCTGATTTTTTCTTTAATCGTTTCCATGGCAGTCCCTTTCTATATATTTTAGTCCGAAACCGTATTATATTATAGTTCTGTTTCGTACTATTGTCAAGCAAAAAAACGGAAAAAGTGAAAAAATTTTTTTATAAAGCAATTAAAAAGAAGCCGCTGCGATTTATTGATCGCAGCGGCTCCGTCAAATCGGTTTTTTCGTTAAAGATTATCCTTTAACGCTTCCGATAATCATGCCCTTTTCAAAATGTTTTTGCAAGAAAGGATAGATAATAATTAAAGGTAAGCTGGCGATAATGACGCCGGCCATACGGATACCGGGGGCATATACTTCCGACGACCCCGAACCGGAGGGAATTTTCAATCCCATATCGGAGACGCTCGACATCAACAAATCCCGAAGCACGAGTTGTAAGGGATATAAATCCTGTCGGGAAGTAGAGATAAACATACTTGCATTGGCCCAGGAATTCCACTGTGCCACGCCGTTGAAGAGGATAATAACCACGATAAAGGAAGTTGTCAAAGGCACGACGATGCGGAAGAGAATACGAAGCGACCCGGCACCGTCCAATTCCGCCGCCTCAAAAATCGCGTCGGGAATCGCCTGAATCCCCGTTCTGAGCATGACGATGTTCATGGCATTGCAGCAGGTGGGAATAATCAGAGCCCAAGGCGTGTCGACCATGCCCAATTGATTGACGACCATAAAGAAAGGAATCATACCGCCGTTAAAGAACATGGTAATTAAAATGATAATCATCAAGGGCCGTTTGAAGAGTACATTTTTTCTCGTGAGTGCATATGCAGCCATAATGCTCATAATGAGTCCCAAAGCCACCGAAGAAACGGTATAAATGACGGCATTGGCAATACTGCGCCACAGGTATTGATGCGTAAACAGATAGGTATAGGATTCAAAGGTGAACTTACCTGCAATGGGAAACAGCAGGAATCCCTCATAGGTACCGAACTTCATGGTTTCGCTGAGCGAACCCATCAATACATGCCACATAGGCAAAACGCAGGCGAGCCCGGCCACGGCGAGAAAGAGATATAAAAGTACGGCAATCACGATATCCGACAGAGAATGTTTTCTCGATTTGTTTTTCTCCATTTTAAGTGCCTCCTTAAAAAATGCCGTTCGCCGTCAATTTATTGCTGACCCAGTTTGCCAAGAGAAGCAACAGAAAACTCAGAGCAGAATTGAACAGTCCGATTGCAGTAGTATAACTCCAAGCGCCGGTTCCCAAAGCGCCTTTTTCGTAAATGAATACGGAAATCGTATAAGCGACGTCCTCGTTTAATTCGTTTTTGAGTAGGTACAGCTTCTCAAATCCGACATTGAGCATTGTGCCGACCTTCATAATGAGTAGCATCATAATGGTAGGAAGAATGGAGGGCAGAGAAATATGCCAAAGTTTATTGAACCTGCCGGCCCCGTCAATTTCGGCTGCCTCGTATAAGCTGACGTCAATGCCGCCGAGAGCGGCGATATAAATGATGCTGTTAAAGCCGATCGTTTGCCAAATATCGCTGATGACGATAATAGCGCGGAAGAAACGCGGGTCGTTTATGATGCCGATATTCTTTTTGAGGACGCCGAGGTTTCGGAACAATTCGGTAAAAACGCCCGTATTGGAGGTGAGCTGATTGATGATCGTACACGTGACCACGATGGAAATAAAGTACGGGAGATAGACGAGCGTAAGGATCACTCTCCTGTACCAAGCCTTCTTTACCGAGTTGATCATCAATCCCAGGACAATAGGTGCGGGGAATACAAAAACGAGGCTTAAAAGTCCGTAAATCAGCGTATTATTGAAATACAGCCAAAAATTTTTATCGTTAAAAAAGCGAATAAAGTGTTCTAAGCCGTTGTTGTCCGCCCAAGGGCTTCCGAAGAATCCTTTTGCCATATCGAAATCCTGAAAAGCCATGATGAGCCCCACCATGGGGAAATAGCAAAACACGATAAAAAACGCGAGAGCGGGGAGTACCAGTAAATAGATTACCCAATTCTTTTTAGCGTCCTTTTTGACCGCGCGGCAAGCTCTCTTGAATACGTTTTCTTTTACCGCAGTTGTATTTTGAACGATTACCGTTCCTTCTTTTTCTTCGATCATCTCGAAATCCTCCCGTCGATGAATCGGCGACGCAAGATTTTGCGTCGCCGATCCTCGCATCGTTATTTAGAAAGGCGTGCGTTATAGCGATCCAGCGACGTTTGTTTCATCGCGATCATTTTTTCGATTCCCATCTTTTTCAATTCTTCCTGGAATTTAGAAAATTCTATGGGCGAATTTCCCGTAATATAATCGAAAATATAATCCTGAACTTCTTCCTGAATCTCTTGCATGACTTCCCCGAATTCCTTTCCTTCCTCCGAAGTCAGAGAAGTGACGGGCAGAACCCAGTCGGCATCGCAGCCTTCCGTCCAGGTCTTCATAGCAGCCTGTTCCTTTTGAGTGGATACCTGTTTTTCTCTATCAATGTCATAGAAACAAGGAAATCCTTGCGCGGAATATTTCTTGACACAATCGGAAGGCGCCAGAGTTTCATTGTCAGTAACTTTTTCCGTATAATGCGGGTTTCCGTCCTTATCGAGCGTATAGGTATCCCCTTCTATTCCGTAGCTCATCAGGAGGCTTCCTTCCTCGGAATACAAATAGTCAAACCACTTCATCACATCGTCAATTTTATCTTTGGGAAGCTTATCGGTAATGACCGCATAATTTCCCGCCCGATTTGCTTTTTGCCGAATATGCATTTCGTCCGACTCGTTGATTTT
>CAKXBD010000038.1:5903-15108 GCA_934871445.1 uncultured bacterium
GAATACTCTTCGTTTTTGAGCGCATGCGCAGTATTTTCATATTGCGTCATATAAATATACATCTGCGTGAAAGCTCCGTATTTGGCCTCCTTGTACGAACCGTCGCTGTTAGTGCCGCCCACGGCGTCGGTAATGGGCACATATTCCTTGGAAGCGGCATATTCGGGACTGATGAATCCCCTTTCATACCAGGAATGCATTTTTTCGAGATAATCCTCGAATTCGTCCATGTACGGCCCGTAATTGACTTTTCCCGTTTCGTCGAGCTGGAAATCGAAGGTGACTCCAAACCCCGCACTGATAGAGTTAAACGGGTCTACGCCGACCGAATACAGGAAGAACGGAGTGTCGCTCAATCCCTTATCCTTAAAGCCCTGTAAAACGGTCTCCCAATCCGCATAGGTTTTGGGGATTTTTACTTCCCCTGTCGTGGTTCCGTCCACGGTATAGCCGATTTTTTTCAGCCAATCCTCGCGCATCATGTAGCCGTACCAGCTGTCCGATTCCTTGTTCGCGATCTCGTAGAAGCGCGTGAGCCTTCCGTCGTCCGTGATAACGTCCTGTTTTACGTCGGGGTCATTTTCTACGAGGGAATAGTAATTAGGAGCCATTTCCTCCATTTTATCGCTGATATCGATGATTTTTCCGTCAGAAATCCCCTTTTCAACGCCGCCCGGATACGTTCCCGTATAGTTGGGCATGGAGTCGTTTAGAATCATGACGTCGCAATAGGTGCCGCGGGCAAATACGTTATTGACGTTGTCCATGCTGTCGTGGACATATTTCACTTTCAGTCCGCTGATTTCTTCCAGCTTCTGAAAAACGATGTGCTGGTCGTACTGCCCGACCGCGTTGCTCTTGAAGGGCACCCAAACGCTGAAATCGTAATCTCTTTTTTCTCCGCAGGCCGCGGTCGCGAGCAAACAGCTCGCGCCGAGGACACAGACCGATAATAAACTGATTAAACGCTTTTTCATAGTAGCTCCTGTAAAGTTTTTCACTCGCTTACGCCTGCTCCGTCAATGTGAGCGTTACGCCCATTAACGTGACGCTGATGGTCATTTTTCCGTCCTCCGTCTTTCCGATTTTACCTTCCAGACGGTCGCCCTCGCTGCCCAGCCAGATGATGGTATTTCCGTCGGCCGTCAGTTGATGGGTGAAATCCATGTTCATGATAAAGACCTTTAATTTTCCCGTCCCGTCCGTATTTACGGTCAAAGTGGCCTCCATACCTCCGACAATAGGAGCGCCCTCGGGCAATTTTCCGGTAAACGTCTTTGTCTCATCAAAATATTTCGGCTGTCCGTCTATCGCGGCAAACGTGAGCTTTTCCACCTGCCCGATCTTGTTTTTCAGCGCAAATTCGAACTGTACGTTATCGTAACCGATCTTATCGTTTTTCGCGGTCTTGACGATTTTGAGCTCCAGCGTTTCCCCGTCTCCGAGATTGAGCGTGACGACGCCCGTCGCAGAGTCATAGTCATAGGAAATGTTCTTTTTGTCAATCGTGAAGTTTTCTTGGAATTTTTCGAGCGTCAGTCCGAGCTTTCCCGCTTCGTTGTGCGTATTGAAATCCTTTTCGGACAAAGTAGACTTCACGACGAAATCCGCGGTGAGGTTGGGTCTTAAAACCAATTCCGTCATGGAACCGGAGGGGAAGAAATTGTTGAGTGTGACGTCTTTGCCGTCCGCGTCCTTATACACGACTTCGGAGGTCTGTCCCGCACGGAAGATTACGGTATAATCCGCAAAGGGAGTACCCTCGTTCCATACTGCATCGAATGTAACCTTCGCCGCCGAGTCTTCCGCTATCGTATAGGTATCGCCGGGCATATAGTTATTTTCGCCGTCCGACCAGCCGCCGAATATGCTTCCCGGCTTGACGAAATTATTTTCGGGCAGAGTAAAGGATTTGGTCTGATATACTTCGATATTCTCAACCGAACCGGTAGCGCCCTCTCCGCCGTTGAATTCGACGGTAACGAGGTCGCGCCATACCGCCGTAAATGCGGTATCCTTTCCCTCGGCGACGGTATAGGAAGCGCCGGGTTGATAGAGCTTACTTCCGTCCGACCAGCCGTCGAACAGTTTATTTCCGTTTTCGTAAGGCATTTCGGGCAACGTGATTTTCATTCCTTCGCCCTGCTTGACGGAATCTATGGTTTTGCCTTCGATTCCCGTTTCAAAAGATATGGTGCGAAGCTGCCGCCATACGGCATAATAGGTTGTATCCGCCTTTTTATACGCCCTCGCACCGGGCATGCTTCCCGACTTCGCGGTTGCGGACGTTCCCCAGCCGTTAAAGGCGTAACCGTCTTTTGTCAGCTCACATTCGGGGAGTACGAAATACAGATTGTTTCCAGCAACGATAGTTTCGGGCGCCTTTCCCGTACCGCCGTTCGCATCGAACGTAATGGTCACCGTCTTTTCCATTTTCGCGACGAATGTCATACCCTCTGCGGCCGTAACCTTATCGCCGGGCCGCTTCACGGAAGTATTCAGACTTCCGTCGTCCTTTACCTGCTGCCAACCGGCAAAGCCCTTGTCGTCCGCTCCGACGAAAGAAGCGGCAGGCAGAGCGAACTGAGAACCTACGGGAGCTTCGATAACGAATCCGCCTTCATCGGCGATGTCCGCCTTAAAGGTCACTTCGACAAACTCGGCCCAAACGGGTTCAAATACTACATCCTCGGTAACTTTATACATTCCTCCCGGCTGTACTACTTTCCCTTTTCCGTCTGTCCAACCGGCAAACCCCTTGCTGTAATCCTTGTATTCATAAGGATTGGCAGGAAGATATACGTATTTCCCGTAAAGGGTGTCGGGCATAATCAGGTCGCCGACATTTCCTTTTCCGTCAGGCCCCTTTGTGATCGTCACGTGGAACGAATCGGACCAAACCGCCACAAAATCAATATCCGTGTCGATCGTTACTTTATCTCCCGGCTGATAGAGATAATTTTCCCCGTATTCGTAAATTTTTCCGTTAGCTGCCCAGCCGCGGAAAGCGTTTCCTTCCTTGGTGAACTTCGCTTCGGGAAGAGTGATCTCCGTCACTTCGTTATAGCTCGTATTTTCGGGGAGCGTATACCCCTCCTCAAAGACGACTCCTTCGCCCGCATCGAAAGAAACTTCATAAGTTTCGGGCTCGGGTTCAGGTTCAGGCTCCGGCTCAGGGTTCGGATTCTGATTGGGCATCATAGCTTCGTTGCTATAAAAATACAGTTCTGTACCGGGAATCTGTACGCTGATGTCGTAAGTAAATTTCCAACTTCCGTCCGAAAGAGTTTCCAATTCCAAGGTTTGGGGCTCCTCGAAATCCTTTCTCGTGGAATGATAAATAATCGCCGTTTCGTCCTCATTCAGCTCGTATGTATCCTCATGCTTAAAGGTGGGAATCCTGAATCCTAACAGATTGTCCATCATTACGAGAGCCGCGTCCGTAAAAGGCACATCAAACGTAGCCGTTCCGTCTGTTCGGAACGTAATTGTTCCCGGCTCGCATAAAGTTCCCAAAGGACCGATTGCCGTACTCATCGACAAATCGACGTGAAAGACGGTCTCCTTATCAAAATACGGAGCGTCTTTTTCGTCGTCTCCGCAAGCGGCCAGCAGTACATTACATGCGCCGAACGACATTGCCGCGGCAAGAGCAACAGATACTATTTTTCTCATGCATTACCTCCTGAACGCACATACTCCTGTGCGTTTATTTCGCTTTCATTATATCGCTTATCCGCGTGTTTTTATATTAAAAATTCTACAATGTATAGTAAAAAAGCCACTCATTTTCGGAGGTGAAATTTTCTTTCGCACAATATTGTCATAAAAACAAGATTTTTTAATATACGAAGCACCAAACGGGAATTATAATGTAGGCATGGAAAACGAAATCTACCAATTACGAGAAATTGCCCCGCAAGTATATCAAATCGAAGAATACGGGAGCTTTTGTTACCTGATCGAAGGCAGCCGCCGCGCACTGCTCATCGACACGGGAACGGGCTTCGGGGATTTGGCGGAATTTGTGCGCACGATTACGGAAAAACCGCTGAGCGTCGCCGCCACACACGCGCACCCAGACCATATCGGCGGCCGAGGAAATTTTCCCCTGCTCTATCTGCCCGCCAAGGACAAAAAGCTCGCCCGATTTTACGGTTCGCTCTTTATGCGCCGACTCATGTTCGGAAAGAAAGCGCAGGAGCAATACGGAAAAAAGCGGAAGGATATACGAAAAGGGAAATACCGCACGAAATATTCTTTTCTTTGCGACGGAGACCTTTTCGAGCTTGGCGATAAGACGGTATATTGCATGGAAACGAAGGGACACACGAAAGGCGGAATGATTTTTTTACTCCGAGAGAATAAATTGCTGTTCAGCGGCGACAACGTATGTCGGGCGCTCTGGATGTTTCTTCCCGGCTCCCTGACGGTGGAGGAATGGATCCCGGGCGCAGAAAAGACCCTTGCTCTGCTGTCCGAATATACGGCTTATTCGGGACACGATTCGATGCCGCAGGATAAAGAGCTCATCGGAAAACTCATCGCCACAGCAAAAGCGTTGGTCTCGGAAAAAAGGAATACTTTGCTTCCGAGAATCAAAGTTTATCCCGAAAATTATACCGACCACGGAATTTTATACAATACCCGAAAAATCCGAACAAAGAAGAAAGGTAAAAGTAAAAAACAAAACACATAATTTGTGTTTTGTTTTTTTCATTATTCGACAAAATTTTCGCGGGAGCCCCGAGCGACTTAAACCTTCCGTTCAAGCCGCCCACTTCGTCTCCTTTATCCGAGAAGCTTCTCCATAGGTACCCCGTCGAACACCAGCCGCAAAAATTCCGCGCTTTTATCGAACCATTCGGAAAATCTCGCACATATATCGCGGACGGCTCTTTGTACCGTTTCGTCGAAAGTCAAAAGATAAGGCGAGGAAACCGCTTTGGTGGCAAGACTCATGCCGTGCGGGCCGTCCTTATAAATTCTCAATTCATAGGGAACGCCTGCTCTTGCAAGAGCCTCCGCAAATAAGAGGGAATTGATTGCGGGGACGCAGGTATCCGCGGCCGTATGACAAATGAAGGAGGGCGGAGTCTGCTTGCCGACATATTTTTCGAGACTGAGTTTTTCGATATTTTCCAAGCCTTTTCCGTGCACGTCGCGGATACCGGGATAGGCAAATTCTCCCGCCGTAATGCAGGGATAGACGAGAACGAGCGCATTCGGCCTGCACTCTTCGGGGCTCTCCGAGTCATTCACCTCGGCGTCGTTCCAAAAAACGCCCGTGCTCGCTGCGAGATGTCCCCCGGCGGAGAACCCGACAACGGCGATTTTATCGGGGTCGACCATAAATTCTGCCGCATTTCGGCGAATTACGGCAATCGCTTCAAACGCTTCCCGTTGCGGTGCGGGAAACACTCCCTTATCCTTTACGGAATATTTCAAAACAAACGTCTGAAACCCCTTTGCGGCATAGGCCAAGGCGACGGGTTCCCCTTCGGGGTCGGAAACGAATTCGTAACCGCCGCCGGGAAAAATTAAAACGGCAGGCCGTGCCTCGGAAGCGTGAATCGCTTCCGATTTGTCTTGGATATACGCGGTGAGCAAAGCGCTTCCGCCGCGTATTTCCCTTTTCATGATTTGCATATTTTTTTCTTCCTTTTACGATTATTTTTCTGTTTATCGTTCCTTTTTCAGAAAAAATGCTTTTTGTCCGCCGTTGTTTTGTTCCGAGAAAAATTCCCCCTTTTCCTCGGCGTTAAAAAACCTTTCTTCCAGCCCTTCTTCCTTTGAAAAGATTATTCTCCTTTCAAGGATGCATTCAACGCGTTGAGCAGTCCTTCATACTGTTCTTTGGACATATTGAGCGCGAGTTTCACCGTTCTGAGCGGCGCCTGCAAATACGCGGCCCGCATCATTTCTTTGTCGGAATCCCCCATCTTTCCGTCGGATTTTTCGGGGCGGAATTTGGCCAAAAGCCCCTTCATGACCATTCCGGTTGAGGGATGCAGGAAAAGCTGTTCCACGGTCGTATTTCCGTCCACAATAAACTTTCTTTGATAAGGCGAACGGACAAAAATTTCCGTTTTCAAAGCAATATCCCGCGACGAATGTCCGATTTCAATTTCAAATTTCCCTTCCGGACACCGCCAAGCCTTGGATTTTTCGTCATAGTAAGCGAACGCCCGTTTATCCAGCGTAAAGGAGACAGTTTTACATTCTCCCGGGGCGAGTTCTATCTTTTCAAAGCCCTTTAACTCGTGAACCGGCCTGACGGCTTCTCCCGTCTTGTCAGCGACATAGAGCTGAACGACCTCTTTTCCCTTTCTCCTTCCGACATTTTCCACGTCCACACGGACATTCAGAGGTGTTCCCGCGTCTATTTCCGAAGCGGACACCTCGAGATTTTTATAGGTAAAACGAGTATACGACAGACCGTACCCGAAGGGAAACAACACCTTTTGAGCCTTGCTATCATAATAGCGATAGCCGACGAATATATCTTCGGAATACTTCACCCTTTCTCTGTCGCCCGGGAAATTGAGATAGGAGGGATTGTCCTCTAAACGCAGGGGAAAAGTTTCCGCCAGCCTTCCCGACGGCTCCGACTTTCCGTAAAGCAGATTGACGCAGGCCTCGCCTACTCCTTCCCCGCCCAAATACATTTCCAAAACGGCGTTCACTCTGCCCAGCCAAGGCATTTCCACAGGCGCGCCGTTATGCAGGACTACGACGACATTCGTATTCTGCCCGCAGAGCGCCTCTATCCACTCGCTTTGTACGTCGGGCAGACGGAGGTGCTTTCTGTCATACCCTTCCGATTCGTAATTGTCGGGAAGTCCGGCAAAGACGACTACGGCCTCCGAGAGCTTCGCCAGCCTCAATGCCTCGCCCTTGTCCTCTTCCGTTCCGTCCGCCTTGAACCCGCAGATATAGCTGACTTCTTTTCCGACAAAGTTCAGCGCGCCGCGCGCATCAAAAGCGTTGATATGCGAGCTTCCGCCGCCCTGAAATCTCGGCTTTTCTGCAAATTCCCCGACAAATAAGACCTTCTTTCCTTCTTTCAGAGGAAGCGCCCCGCCGTTCTTCAACAAAACGGCGCAATTTTCCTCGATTTCCACCGCGCGGGCATGGTCCTTTTCTCTGTCGAATACAGCCCCTTCCTTTTTGACCCCGCACGAAAAAACCACATTCAGAATATTCTCCGCAGCTCTGTCGACGACGCTTTCTTCCAGACGTCCTTCGCGGACGGCTTCGACGATTTTTTCGTCGTTTTCGGGATTTCCGCCCGGCATTTCTAAATCCAAGCCCGCGGCAAGTCCCTTAACTCGGTCGCTCACGGCGTACCAATCGCTGACGACGAACCCATCAAATCCCCACTCCTCGCGCAGAATCCCGTTCAGAAGCCAAGGATTTTCTGAGGAATAAACACCGTTGATTTTGTTATAGGAACACATTACGGTTTTAGGCTTTGCCTGCGTTACCACCGTCTCGAAAGCGGGAAAATAAATTTCCCTGAGCGCCCTCTCGCTCACTTCGGCCGAAACGGTCATCCGCCTCGTCTCTTGATTATTGGCGGCAAAATGCTTTACGCTTACCCCTATCCCCTTGCTCTGTATCCCTTTTGTCAAAGCACAGGAAAGCTCTCCCGCAAGAAAGGGATCCTCCGAAAAATACTCAAAATTTCTCCCGCAAAGCGGAGACCGCTTGATATTTACGGCGGGGCCTAAGAGCACCGCCACGTTTTCGGCCGCACATTCTTCCCCCAAAATCTCTCCCATGGAATATAACAATTCCCTGTCGAAAGAACAAGCCGTCGCGCAGGCGGCGGGAAAGCAGACAGCCTTAATGCTGTCGTGTATTCCCAAATGATCCGCCCCTTCCTCCTGTTTTCTCAGCCCGTGCGGACCGTCGCTGACCATTACGGAAGGAATACCGAGCCGCTCTACGCCCTTCGTATGCCAAAAGTCCGCACCCGAACAAAGCCCCGCCTTTTCTTCCAAAGTCAGTTGTCCGATGATCTCTTTGATTTTGTCCATAAAAACTGTCTCCCCGTTTTTTCTTTAAGTATACTCCATCTCTCGCTCGGATTTATATTACTTTATTCTGTTTTTATGGTAATTTTTCCACCTGAGAACGCCCCGCGGCGTCCGTCCTCGATTTTTTTATTTGCCTTTTTGCTGCTTCTTTTTTTCGAGAAATTCTCCGGGTGTTTCACCGATATAGCGTTCGAATACTTTTATAAAATAGCTCTGCGAGCTGAATCCTAAGCTATTGCTGATGTCAATCGTCGTCCGATTGGTATTTTCCAATAAATTCTTTGCTTCGAGCACTCGTTCCCGTTGCACGAACGAGGAGAATTTTTCCCCCGTCAGGGATACGAATAACCGAGAAAAATACTTCGGTTCCAACCCCACCTCCCGAGCGACGTCCTCCAAACGTATAGGCGAATGTAAATGCAGGCGGATATATTGAATACTCCGACGGATATAGGGCGACGTCTCCTCTAAAGGAGCGCGATGGGAGGATTCCTTCACCCGCTGAGCAAAATGAGATAAAATCTGCGGAATGATCTCGGAAAGCTCCTTGTCGTTCGTGACGCGGCTCAATCGTTTGAAATATAAATCGCTCAGACTAAATGCCTCGACATAATCCAATCCGCCCGAAATCGCAGCCCGAGTCGCCAGCGTCACCAAGGCGACCGCCTCGAACAGATTTTGATATTTTGTCTCTTTGGCGTCCTCCGCCTTCGCCTTCGGGAGCTTGAAATTTTGCAGGGCTTCTACATTTCCCTTCGTCACGTAGGATAAAAATTTCTTTTCTGCCTCCGGCTCGTATACCGTTTCCCGTTCCTCCTCGCGAATATCGAAAATGATTTCCGCGAGCCGCCCGTCTATCCAATCCCGCAGCGCATATTTCTCTAATCCCTCCTCCAACGCCTGCGGCGCATACGCCGATTTCTTATAAATCTCCGCCAACACGGCCACGAACCGACAAAATTCGGACAAGGATACGGTCGGCATCATCAAAAGAATCTCTTTGATGCAGTCTGAATGAAATAGTATGCGGCAAGCGCCTTTCCGTCCTCCCGCATAGGGGTGGATTTCATACGCTGGTCCCGCGACCCAAGTACGGTTGGGGCGGGGGGGGGGGGGGGGGGGGGGGGGGGGGGGGGGGGGGGGGGGGGGGGGGGGGGGGGGGG
>CAKXBD010000039.1 GCA_934871445.1 uncultured bacterium
AATATGAGCTTCCTGTTCGTAGATGCGATGACTCAGGGACAGGCAAACTCTCATGTATTGCTTTCGTATATGTATAAATTCTTCGGCTCACAATACGGATATGCCATGGCAATCGGGACAGTAGTATTCGTATGCGCTTACGGGATTTCGCTGATCATTCAGTTTTTAACTCGCCGTGAAACGGTACAGTACTGACGGGAGGAAAAAATGATGGAAAATCAGGTAAAAAAAGAGGAGCGCTTCTCTTGGAATAAAGCGGGGCGCTGTACCGCAAAAATTTTGAAATATACGTTGCTTATTTTGTTTGCTCTCATTGTCCTTCTGCCGCTTTTTTGGGTGACGATGTCCTCCTTTAAGAAGACGGAAGAAATTAATGCCAATGCGTTCGCTTTTCCTAAAAAGTTTTATTTGGAAAATTATGTAAACGCTTGGAATCGTGCAAATATGGGAGCATATTTCGGAAACTCTATCTTTTTGACCGCGGCGAGCCTCGCCCTGCTCGTCATTCTTGCAGTGCCCTGTTCCTATACGCTCGCCCGCTTTAAGTTCCGCGGCGCAAAGATTATCAGTCTCGTCTTTATGGCGGGGTTATTCATCAACATTAACTATATCGTGCTGCCTTTGCATATCATGCTGTTCAACTTTGGTAAGGCGATAGGGGTCGGAGCGAATATTACCAATAATTATTTTACCGTTATTGTCTTGTATGCTTCGACGAGTCTTTCATTCAGTATTTATCTGATGAACAGTTATTTCAAAGCGCTTTCGCCCAGTTTCGAAGAGGCGGCGAAAATCGACGGCTGTGGCTATTTCAAAACCTTCTTATACATCTGTGCTCCGCTCGCAATGCCGAGTATTTTGACGGTCATTCTGTTTAATTTCCTGTCCTATTGGAATGAATATATTCTCGCCAATACCTTTTTGGATACCGGCAAATCCACTCTTCCCGTCGGACTTCTCCGAATCATGAGAGAATCCAAAACGGCGAACGACCTCGGAAGAATGTATGCGGGGCTCATGATTGTTATGGTTCCCGTGCTCATTGTGTACGCCTGCGTGCAGGGACAATTAACGAAGGGAATTACGGTCGGGGGCGTAAAGGGATAATGCCTTTGAAAGAGCGATTTTTATAAAAGAATACTTGTATATGGGCAAAGGCCCAATCATCGGAGAAAGAAATATGAAAAAGAAAACTTTTGGAGGAGGTCTCACTATTCCCACCGAAACGGGGTTTGTAGACGAGACATTGAAACTTTTGGAGCGTTGGGGCGCAGATGCGGTTCGCGATTGCGACGGGACCGCCATGCCCGATGAAATCAAGCGAGCGGGATATAAAATTTATTCGACCTATTTCGTTGCCCGCGGCGATAATGAATTTGCAAAGACCGTGCCCGATGAGAGGACGCATTTCTTCGTATGCAGCGAATATATCGCCGCATCGGAGGAAACCCTGGTCGTGGATATTTTACGCGGATATTTCAAGCAACAGATTCAACCGGAATACGATTGCGACATGAGCAAGTATTGGGAGGTTATTGACCGTACGACAGGAGAGATAGTTCCCGTGTCCGATTGGTCGGCGGATAAGGAAAGCAATTTGGTGACGATTCAAAATTGTAAAAAGTTCCACCAGTATTCCGTTTCGTTTCTTGCCCGCGCCATTTGGGATAGTACGCAGATGTATAATTACATCACGAATCATTGGACGAAAGATAAGGATTTGCCGTTTGACGCGCGCTGTAAAAAGACGGGAGAATACATCGTAAAGCGCATGGAAAAATGGCTGGACGAACATCCCGATACGGACGTAGTACGTTTTACGACGTTTTTCTATCACTTCACGTTGTTATTCAATCATATCGGGAAGGAAAAATTTGTCGATTGGTTCGGTTATAGCGGTTCTGTCAGTGTGGAAGCGCTGGAAGCGTTTGAAAAGGAATACGGTTATGCGCTTCGTCCGGAGGATATTATTGACGAAGGGTATTACAATTCTCCTTTCCGCGTACCGAGCAAGGCCTTCTGCGATTATATGGACTTTACCATGCGCTTTGTTTCTTCCACGGCTAAAAAGCTGGTGGAAAAGGTCCACGAAAAGGGCAGGGAAGCGATGATGTTCCTCGGCGATAATTGGATAGGCACCGAGCCCTATGGAAAGTATTTCCAAAGTATCGGACTCGATGCAGTGGTCGGCAGTGTGGGCGGCGGAGTTACGGTACGCATGCTGACGGATATTCCGGGCCTTAAATATGTAGAAGGAAGATTTTTGCCGTATTTCTTCCCCGATACGTTTTATGAGGGCGGAGAACCGACTAAGGAATTAAAAAAGAATTGGCGCACGGCGCGTAGAGCTATGCTGAAAAAGCCGCTCGACAGAATCGGTTACGGCGGATATTTGAGTTTGGCCGCGAAATTCCCCGATTTTGTGGAGGAAGTCGAGCATATTGCAGATGAATTCAGAGAAATTTATCGTAAGGTAAAGGGAAATAATCCCTATTCCAATTTGAAAGTGGCCGTTATCAATGCGTGGGGTAAAATTCGTTCATGGCAATGCTTCATGGTCGCGCATGAGTTGTGGTATCAAAAAGTATATTCTTATCAAGGCATTTTGGAAGCGCTCAGCGGAATGCCGGTAGACGTAGAGTTCCTGAGCTTTGACGACGTATTAAACGGCGCATTGGAGGGATTTGATGTCGCAATCAATGCGGGAGATGCAGGAACGGCTTATTCGGGCGGAAAGTGCTGGAATAATCCCGACTTGGAAGCAAAGGTCAGGGAATGGGTTTATAACGGCGGTGGACTCATCGGTGTAGGGGAACCCTCTGCCTATCTCAAAAACGGCAGATATTTTGTCCTTTCCGATGTATTCGGAGTCGATAAAGAACTTGGATTTACACTTTCCACGGATAAATATAACCTCGAGAAAGTAAGTGGGCATTTTATTTTGGAGGATGCGAAAGCTCCTCTCGATTACGGCGAGGGAATGAAGAGCATTTATGCGAAACCCGATACTTCGGTTTTGGATATATGCGGACAGGATGTATTCATGGCGGTGAACGATTACGGCAAGGGCAGAGCCTTCTATATGGCAGGACTTCCTTATAATGTCCAGAACGAGCGCATTTTGTACCGTGCCTGTCATTATGTGGCCCATAAAGAAAAATTGCTTAAACGCTGGTATTGTGACGATACGGCCGTGGCGGTGCAATATTATCCGCAGATCGGAGAATGTGCCCTCGTCAATAACGGAGATTCGGCGGTCGATACGACTTTCTATGACGGAAACGGAAAAGCCGAAAAGATCTCCCTTTCGTCCGGAGAACTTCTCTGGCGCAAAGTATAATCGGATATGATAAAAAACCGGACGAAAAATTCGTCCGGTTTTAGTCTAATAAAAATATTTTCTTTCTCCGATTGACTTTGTTCCGGTTTTCTTGTATAATGACGTAAGAAAGCGAGCGTGAAAAGCTCGCTTCCGCTGCAATATCCACGGAGGTAAACCTATGAAACTTCTGATCATACGACACGGAGACCCCGATTACGTGCACGATACCTTGACGGAAAAAGGAAAGAGAGAAGCAGAATTGCTCTCCCGAATGTTAGTCAAGGAAAAGATAGATTTTATTTATTGTTCTCCCTTGGGACGAGCCAAGGAAACTTGTGCCTATACGGCGGAAAAATTAAAAATGACGCCCGTAATATGTCCTTGGCTACAAGAATTTGACTATCGCGTTGAATTGCCCGACGGGGAAAAGAATCATTTGATTTGGGATATGCTTCCCGAAATTTGGACAGGGCAAAAGGAAATGTACGTTAACGACTGCTGGCTGGAGCAGCCCTTTATGGAAACGGGGCATATCCGAGAACATTATCGGGAAGTGATACAGGGATTTGATGAACTGCTTGCAAAACATGGCTATGTACGTGAAGGGAAAATTTATCGTGCCGAAAATCCCAATCGAGATACGGTAGCCCTCTTTTGCCATTTCGGTTTGGAAACCGTATTGTTGTCGCGCCTGTTCAATATTCCTCCTACCGTCCTCGCTCATGTATTCGTAGCCTTACCCACTTCCGTAACGACTCTGTATACCGAGGAACGCCGCCGAGGAAAGGCGATTTTTCGTTGTTGCGCCTTTGGAGAAACGACACATCTCTATATCGGAAAAGAAGCGCCTTCCTTTTCCGCTCGCTTTTGCGAAACTTTCGATTCCGATGAAAGACATGACTAACTAAAGGTTAGATATTAGTATATTTCATTCCTTGAAGTATAACGAAAGAGATTTTTCTTTCATATAGGCAGGGTAGAGATGAGCGCTTTTTCAAAAAAATAGAAAAGAAAAATTTTGAGATAAAATATTATATTTATTCACAAAATCAAATAAAATAACATATTTTACAAATAAAATACACGGGGAAGACTTCAAAAAAAGTAAATAAAATAAAGAAAAATATTCAATAACCATTGACAAAGTGAAAAATGTGTGATATGATTATATACAATAAAATATGCGGAAAGAAATCGGTAAGTAATTGTTAAGGTCTTTTGACCTAATTAAATATCCGATAGAAAAAGTTGTGGGGAGAAGCATGACTTTGGAAGAATCCAGCGAAGAGAAAGAGGAGCCGTTTCAAAGCGCTCCTTTTGAGAGATACAAAAGACAAAATAACGGACGCGAATTTAGCATCGACAGATAAAGCCGATGCAGTTTTTGCGTCCGTTATTTTCTTTTTTTGAAGAAAAGGGAAAAAAGCAGAAAGATTTGCGGAAAATATTTATAGGGTTTCTATGATAGATTGACGCTTTTCGGCGGATAATAAATATAATATATCAGATAAAAAACGGAGGAATGTGCATGCTTACGATAGCGGAACTATATGATTTCGGCCATACCCTTGCGGGAGAGTATCTTTCGAGATACACTTATCCTTGGGAGGCTTTGAAAGGGATTAAAGACTATATTCTCGCTTTGGGCGAAACATTAGACAAGGGAGAATATACGGAAATCTCCCCGAGTGTATGGGTGCATAAAACGGCGAAAATCGCTCCGACCGCATACTTGGGGGCTCCTTGTATTATCGGAGCGGGGACGGAGGTGAGACATTGTGCGTTTATTCGCGGTTCTGCATTGGTGGGGGAAAACTGTGTGGTGGGAAATTCGGTAGAGCTGAAAAATGTCATACTGTTCGACAATGTGCAAACTCCGCATTATAATTATGTCGGAGACAGTATATTGGGTTATAAATCGCACATGGGAGCGGGTTCGATCACTTCCAACGTAAAATCCGACAAAACGTCGGTAACCGTAAAAAATGGGACGGAAATCATAGAGACGGGACTGAAAAAAATGGGGGCGATGTTGGGCGATTTTGTAGAAGTCGGTTGTAACAGCGTTCTCAATCCGGGAACCGTCATAGGGCGGAACACGAACATCTATCCGCTATCCTGTGTCCGCGGGGTCGTGCCTGCGGATTCAATCTGGAAAACGGGAGGTGTAACGGTAAAGAAAAAATAAGATTAAATGAATATGGAACGAAAAGAGAAACCCGCAGGCGTATATTTTAAGGGAAAGAAATCGGGCGAGGCCGAAAAGCGCTGAAAAAGTGGCGCGGAGTTTTCGAGGACAGGTTTGAATGGATAAAGTCGGCACTGAAAAGTCCGACATTTGTACGGAGCGCCTCGCATTGCGGATACTTAATTTCCGCATATAGAAAGAATAATTCGGATTTGAGAGTTTTAAGAGGAAATAAATTTTTTATAAGAGGAAATGTCTATGGGTAAATATTTCGGTACGGACGGTTTTCGCGGCGAAGCCAACGAAAACCTGACGGCGGACCACGCTTATAAGGTGGGACGCTTTCTCGGCTGGTACTTCAACGAATGTAAAAAGCGTTCGGGGACGGGCGAACGGGCGCGCATTGTCATCGGAAAAGACACGCGGCGTTCGGGGTATATGTTTGAGTACGCCTTAGTCGGCGGACTCGTTTCGTCGGGCGCGGACGCATACCTGCTGCACGTGACGACGACGCCTTCGGTCGCTTACGTGGTGCGCACGGAGGGTTTCGATTGCGGCATCATGATTTCGGCCAGCCATAACCCTTACTACGACAACGGGATCAAGCTGTTCAACGGTCAAGGGGAAAAGATGGACGAAGGGACGGTGGCGCTCGTCGAAAATTATCTCGACGGAAAACTCGTCGCGTTCGGAGAGAAGTGGGAGGAGATTCCCTTTGCGCGTCGGGAAGAAATCGGCCGCACGGTGGATTACGTCGCGGGCAGAAACCGCTATGTCGGATATCTAATTTCTCTCGGAATATACAGTTTCAAGGGCTATAAGGTAGGGCTTGACTGTGCGAACGGCAGTTCTTGGAATATCGCGAAAAGTGTATTCGATGCTCTCGGGGCAAAGACGTATGTCATCAATGCGGAGCCGGACGGGACGAATATCAACAAAAATGCGGGTTCCACGCATATCGAAGGATTGCAAAAGTTCGTGGTGGAAAACGGGCTCGACGTCGGTTTTGCCTACGATGGAGATGCGGACAGGTGTCTTTGTGTAGACGAAAAGGGCAACGTCGTAGACGGGGATCTTATTCTTTATATCTATGCCCGCTATATGAAAGAGCGGGGAGTATTGCTCAATAATACGGTCGTTACGACGATAATGTCTAACTTCGGTCTGTATAAGGCTTTCGACGAAATCGGAATCGAATATGCCAAGACGGCAGTAGGGGACAAATACGTCTACGAATATATGGCAGAGCACGGCGATTGCATCGGCGGCGAGCAATCTGGGCACATCATTTTTTCCAAATACGCCTCTACGGGCGACGGAATTTTGACCAGTTTGAAAGTCATGCAGGCGATGATTGCCAAGAAATCGACGCTCGGCAAGCTCGCGGAGCCCGTGACGATTTATCCGCAGGTTCTCAAAAACGTGCGGGTGAAAGATAAAGCGGCGGCGAAAAACGACGTTGACGTGCAGGCCGCGGTTGCCGCGGTGGCGGCAAAGCTCAATGACACGGGGCGGATTTTGCTCCGCGAATCGGGAACGGAGCCCGTTATCCGCGTCATGGTGGAAGCGGAAAGCAAGGAAATTTGTCAGTCCTGCGTGGACGAAGTGGTAGCCGTGCTCAAAAAGAAGGGCCACGGGGCGGATTGAGGAGAAGGTATGTGCGGAATTGTCGGATATATCGGTAAAAAACAAGCGGCGCCCATTCTTCTCGACGGGCTGGCAAAATTGGAATATCGCGGTTACGATTCGGCGGGGATCGCCGTGCGCGACGGCAGCGCGGAAGCGGTGGTCGTCAAAGCCAAGGGGCGATTGAAAGTCCTTGCGGAAAAGACGAACAGCGGACTTTCCGTAAAGGGCTGCTGCGGAATCGGGCATACGCGCTGGGCGACACACGGCGAACCTTCCGCCGAAAACGCTCACCCTCATTACAGCGACGATAAAAACATAATCGTCGTGCATAACGGAATCATCGAGAATTATCAGGAGCTCAAAGAAAAACTGTCAAAGAGCGGCTATGCGTTTTACTCTCAGACAGATACTGAGGTTCTTGCGAAACTCGTCGATTATTACTATAAAAAATACGGCGACGGGCCGATAGACGCGCTGGCGAGGTGTATGATGCGCGTGCGCGGCTCGTACGCGCTGGCGGTCATGTATAAGGACTATCCCGAAGAACTCTACGTCGCACGAAAGGACAGTCCCATGATCATCGGTGCGGAAAAGGGCGAAACTTTCCTCGCCTCCGACGTTCCCGCGATTCTCAATTATACGAGAAACGTCTATTACATCGGGAATCTGGAAATCGCCAAATTGGAAAAAGGGAAAGTCTCTTTTTTCAATATCGATCGGGAAGAAATCTCCAAAGAGATTACGGAAATCAAATGGGACGCAAAGTCTGCGGAGAAAGCGGGTTTTGAACACTTCATGATGAAGGAGATTCACGAACAGCCCAAGGCCGCGCAGGATACTTTGAACTCCGTCGTTAAAAACGGCACAATCGATCTTTCCGAATGCGGGCTTACGGAGGAGCGGATAAAATCCGTCGGGCATATTTATATCGTCGCCTGCGGTTCCGCTTATCATGCGGGCATGGTGGCGCAATACGTCATCGAGAGCCTCGCAAAAATTCCCGTTCGGGTAGACCTCGCGTCGGAATTTCGTTATCGTAAGCCGCTCCTCGAAAAAGACGGCTTAGTCATTATCATCAGTCAATCGGGGGAGACGGCGGACAGTCTCGCGGCGTTACGGGAAGCGAAGGGGAGAGGAATAAAGACCTTGGCGATCGTCAACGTAGTGGGGTCTTCCATCGCGCGAGAAGCGGACGACGTGTTCTATACGCTCGCGGGGCCCGAAATCGCGGTTGCGACGACAAAAGCCTATTCGACGCAGCTTATCGCGGGTTATTTGCTGGCGGTGCAGTTCGCAAAGGTACGCGGGCAGATAGACGAAAAGAGGTATTCCTCGCTCGTCAAAGACCTGCTGGCTTTGCCCGATAAAATGAAACGGGTATTGGAGGATAAAGAACGAATTCAATGGTTTGCCGCGAAGTTCGCAAACGCAAAGGATATTTTCTTTATCGGCCGCGGAATCGATTATGCCGTCAGTATGGAAGGCAGTCTCAAAATGAAGGAAATCAGCTATATCCATTCGGAGGCGTATGCGGCGGGCGAGCTCAAACACGGCACAATCAGCTTGATCGAGGACGGGACGCTGGTCGTCAGCGTACTCACGCAGCAGGAATTGTATGAAAAGATGATCGGCAATATGGCGGAGGTCAAGAGCCGCGGCGCTTATTTGATGGGCTTGACGGCTTACGGAAACTATAATGTCGAGGATACGGCGGACTTTACTACATATATCCCGCGCACGGATTCGCTGTTTACGGCGAGTTTGGCGGTCATTCCTCTGCAACTGATGGGATATTACGTCAGCGTGGCGAAGGGATTGGACGTGGATAAACCGAGAAATCTCGCCAAGAGCGTCACGGTGGAATAACGTCGGAAAGGGATATAGAGCGAGAATTTTCGCCGAATATATCGGGAGTGGAACTATGAAAGGTACAAAAACAAAAGCGTGGCATATAGCGTTTCTGATGCTGGCGGACGTGGTGTCCGTCCTGCTCGCAATGCTGATTGCCTATGTGATGACGGTCGGGGATAAAGGTTTTTCCCTTTGGCTCGTGTGGTGGGGGCTCGGAAATATCGCGTGTACGTTGTTATTTTTCGGTCTGTTTGGCATGTACGGAATCGTGTTTTCTACGGTCGGAATCATCGACGCGCTGAAACAAACGCTTGCGATCGTCGGAGTCGCTTCGGCGAACGTCATTTTTGCTGTCCTCACCGGACGGACTTATATCGGTATAAGTACGGCCCTTGTATACAGTATCTTTCTTTTCTATTTTTCCGTTATGACGAGATTTTCCAAAAGGATTCTCATCGTCGTTAGATATTACCTTTCACGGGCAAAGTACAATCGGAAACGTGTCAGGATCGGGGGCGGCGGAGCCCCCGGTTCCGCCCTCATTAAGGAAATGCTCACCTCGGATAAAATTTCCTATAAGCCCGTATGTATCGCGGACGATGACCCTTTCAAAATCGGGAAATCGGTCGGCGGCGTAAAAATCGCGGGCACGACCTTTGAGCTTCCACGGTTGGTCAGGGAATATCATGTGGAAGAAATCTTCGTCACTATGCCCGCCGTCAAGAAAAAGACGCAGAGCGAGATTATCGCTCGCTGTCGGGATTTAGGGTGTCCCGTCAAGGTTCTGCCGGGAATTTATCAGCTCGCGGACGGTCAGGTGACCGTGTCCAAACTTCGCAAAGTCGATATTCAGGATTTGCTCGGCCGAGAGCAGGTAAGTGTCAACCTCGACGAAATTATGGGATATATCGAAAATAAAGTCGTGCTCGTGACGGGGGGCGGCGGCTCTATCGGCAGCGAGCTCTGCCGTCAGATAGCGACGCATCGTCCCGAAAAGCTGATTATTTTCGATATCTATGAAAACAATGCCTACGATATCGAACAGGAATTGAAACGAAAAGACCCGTCTTTGAATTTGTTGACTTTAATCGGCAGCGTGCGGGATCAGGGAAAGGTGCGGGATTTGTTTGAAAGATACCGTCCGCAAATCGTGTTTCACGCGGCGGCGCATAAACATGTCCCCTTGATGGAAACAAGCCCCAATGAGGCCGTAAAAAATAACGTATTCGGGACTCTGAACGTAGCTCGCTGTGCGGACGAATTCGGCACGGAGACGTTCGTGCAGATTTCCACGGATAAGGCGGTGAATCCGACGAATATCATGGGGGCGACCAAACGTATCTGCGAAATGATTATTCAGACAATCGGCCGCCACAGCAAGAATACGAAATTCGTGGCGGTGCGATTCGGAAACGTGCTGGGCTCAAATGGTTCGGTTATTCCGCTTTTCAGGAAACAGATAGCGGAGGGCGGTCCCGTGACGGTTACGCATAAGGATATTATAAGATATTTCATGACCATTCCCGAAGCGGTGTCGCTTGTCTTGCAGGCGGGCGCCTATGCGAAGGGGGGGCAAATTTTTGTGCTGGACATGGGCGAACCCGTCAAGATATATGACCTCGCGTATAATCTTATCAAACTTTCGGGACTCGAACCCAATGTCGATATCAATATCGTATGTACGGGATTGCGTCCGGGGGAAAAATTGTACGAAGAACGGCTCATGAAAGAAGAGGGGCTGCAAAAGACTGCGAACGGGCTCATCAATATTGCCCGCCCGATTCAGTTGGACGAAGAATTTTTATGGGATACTTTGGACAAGCTGTACGGGGAAGCCTACGATGAGACGGGCAATATGAAGGAGCTGGTGGCAAAGCTCGTTCCGACCTATAAAATCGATAATCGGGTATGTAACGGATAATCGTAACGGTTTGTCGTTTCCATAGCATACGAATAGTAAGTAAGGAATTTGCAGTCAAGGGGAGAGAAACAATAATGTCAGAAATAGATGAAAAGCACATTGAAAAAATATGTCGTATTTTTCAGATTCGGGGAGAGTATCGCTCGTGCGAAATTTTGACGCTCGGACATATCAATACGACATATAAGGTATACTTCTACCGCGACGGGGAAATCAAAGACTATATTTTGCAGAGGGTAAACACCTATGTGTTCAAAGATCCCGTTCGGGTAATGGAAAACATTACTTCCGTCACCGAGTATGTCCGTGCTAAAATCAAACGGACGGGCGTCAGCGCCAAAAGAGGCGTGCTGCATTACCAAAAAACCGCGGAGGGGAAATACTATACATGGGAAGAGGACGGAGGCTTCTGGCGCTGTTGCAGGTTTATCGACGATTCCGCGTCCTTCCTTCTGACGGACAATTTGAAAGTGATAGAGGAGTCGGGAAAGGCGTTCGGGGAGTTCCAGCTTCACCTTGCCGATTACCCCGTAGAAAAACTGCATATCGCCATTCCGCATTTTCATAATACGGTCATGCGGTACGACACTTTCCGCGAAGCGATTGAAAACAACCTCAGTGGCCGAAAAGAAAACGCTTTGAGGGAAATAGAGGAGTATCTCGGCCTCGAAGCGCGGGCGACGCAAATGTATAAGATGCAGCGCCGCGGCGAGCTTCCGCTTCGGGTGACGCATAACGATACGAAATGCAGTAACGTGCTTTTCGATAAAGACAGTTTTGAGCATCTTTCCGTCATCGATTTGGATACGGTCATGCCGGGGCTCGTGGGGTTCGATTTCGGAGACGCGATTCGCGCCACGGCGAATACGGCGGAGGAGGACGAAAAGGACATAAAAAAAGTCGCTCTCGACATGAAGAAGTACGAGGCGTTTGTAAAAGGGTTCCTCGGCAAAGTGAAAGGCGAACTCACCGAAAACGAGAAGGATACGATGGCTTTGGGCGCGCTGACAATGACGATAGAGTGCGGAATGAGATTTCTCACCGATTATCTCGACGGAGATAAATATTTCCACACAGACTATTCCGAGCACAATCTCGTGCGCAGTCGTTGTCAGCTCGCGCTTGCCAAGGATATGATAGAGCATTTTGAAGAAATGAAGGCGGTTGTCAAAAAGTATTGCGATTAATTTTTCCGTCCCTTAAAAAGTGCCATACAGATAACGCCCATATTTCCGCCTACGACGAGGCCGACGACAAATCCTATCCAAAACATGCTAAAACTCCTCCTTTTGTCGTTTATTTACCGAGTATGAACGTTTTCTCAGATTTTTATTCCCATTATATGCATCTTCCCGAAAAATTGTTATTGAGTATCCGAAGAGACTTTTATGAAAAAGCGTCGAATTTCCGAAAGGGATTGCGGCGGTTTTTTCTTTGAAAAGAAAATTTTTGATTGCAAAACAGAGCGGTTTTCTGATATAATAGAGAAAAGTTTTCTTAGAGGTACTTTCATGGTCTTGGAAACCGAGCGTCTGATTTTGAGGGAATTACGGGAGGCCGATTTTTCAGCTCTCGCGGAAATATTAATGGATAAAGAAGTGATGTACGCTTACGGACACTGCTTTTCGGAGAAAGAAACAATGGAGTGGCTGGAAAGACAACGGAAACGTTACCGAAGTTTTGGCTTCGGATTATGGGGAGCCGTATTAAAGAATACGGGGGAGGTCATAGGACAGGCGGGACTGACGATACAGCCGTGCGAAGGAAGAGAGGTTTTAGAAATCGGGTATTTGTTCAAGAAAAAGCATTGGCATTTCGGCTATGCGCGCGAAGCCGCGGAAGGCTGTAAAAGATATGCTTTCGATATACTGAACAAAGAAAAGGTATATTCAATTATAAAGACGGATAACTATCCTTCCATCCGCGTTGCCGAAAGTATCGGCATGAAAAGAGAGAAAGAGTTTGTAACCCGTTATTATGCGGGGGATATGAGGCATTATCTCTTTTCCGCGCGGAAGGAATAAAAGGAGGAAAGAATATGTATGATTATTTGATTGTCGGAAGCGGGCTTTTCGGCGCCGTGTGCGCCTGCGAGCTGAAAAAAAGCGGAAAAAGGTGCCTCGTCATAGAACGCCGTCCGCATATCGGCGGAAACGTCTATACGGAAACAATCGAAGGGATTCAGGTGCATAAATACGGCGCGCATATCTTTCATACCTCGGATAAGGAGATATGGGAATATATCAACTGCTTTGCAGAATTTAACAATTTCGTCAACCGGCCGATTGCCCGATATAAAAACGAATGTTATAATCTTCCCTTTAACATGAATACATTCGTAAAACTTTGGCCGGATATTTTTACGCCCGCGGAAGCGGAAGCGCGCATCGAGTCGGAACGGAGGAACTCTTTTTCCAAAGAGCCGAAAAACCTCGAAGAACAAGCGTTGAACCTTGTCGGACAGACGATTTATAAAAAACTTATCAAGGAATACACCGAAAAACAATGGGGGAAGCGCTGCTCTCAATTGCCGCCGTTTATTATCCGTCGGCTGCCCGTGCGTTTTACCTTCGATAACAATTATTTCAACGACCGCTATCAAGGAATTCCCGTCGGCGGTTATACGAAAATTATCGAAAAGATGCTGAAAGGCACGGACGTTCGCTGTAACGCGGACTTTTTCGACGACAGGGAGAGTTATCTGAGCTGTGCCCGAAAAATTATCTATACGGGCCCCGTGGACAGATTTTTCGATTATCGCTACGGAGCTTTGGAATACCGCACGCTTCGTTTTGAGACGGAGGTTTTGAATATAGCCAACTTTCAGGGGAATGCAGTCGTGAATTATACGTCGTCGGAAGTTCCGTTCACCCGCATAATCGAGCATAAGCATTTTGAATTCGGAGCGCAGGAAAAAACGGTGATTTCCCGCGAGTATCCCTCCGCTTGGAAATCGGGCGACGAGCCCTATTATCCCGTCAACGACGAAAAAAACGAGGCTCTGTACGCGAAATACGCAGAGCTTGCCCGAAAGGAGCCGAGCGTAATTTTCGGCGGAAGATTAGGAAACTATAAATACTACGACATGCATCACGTCATAGGAAACGCCTTGGAAACCGTGCGGCGGGAAGAACAGGGGAAATAACTTTTTTCAAAAAGAGAAAGGGCATAGTAATCTTACTATGCCCTTTCTCGTCAACCTTTCTTTTTTGCGGTGACTTTGAAGGTCAGCACCACCATCGTGAGCATGAGCGCTACAAAAACAATGAGGTATACAGAAAGTATTTGGAAACCGATATGATTGCCGAGAAGTCCGAATAACGGGGGAATAAAGGTCGAACCGACATAGGCGCTAGCCATTTGAATCCCTATGATGGCACCCGAATTTTCTGCTCCGAAGTTGTTCGGAGTGGAATGGATGATGGAGGGATATATGGGCGCGCAGCCGAAACCGATAACGACAAATCCGATAATGGAAACGAGCGGATAATTTACGGGAACCAGCAGAGCAATGATTCCGCAGGATAGGATACAGGTGCCGATAATGATCATTTTTTTATCGCCTAGTTTATCCGTGACAAAGCCGCTCAGAAATCTTCCGGCGGTAATCCCTATATAGAACAGAGCGGCAAATTGTGCCGCCTTTTCGGTCGCTATGCCTTTCACCTCGGTAAAATAGGTGCTTGCCCAGGACATCGCCGTAGCTTCCGCGGCGCAATACGCGAAAAATCCGATCAGAAGGAAAGGAACGCCCTTAATTTTCAGCGCGCCGATAAGGCCGATGCTCTGTTGTTTTTTCTCTGCCGCTTGATTGTGGACTTTCCAGACGGGCAGAGTTGCGAGCAAGAGTATCGCTATACCGAGCTGTATAAATCCGACAATACGATATCCGTTATTCCAGGTTGAATTTGTAAGAGCATAACTCATGACAAACGGACTGACGATGGTTCCCACGCCCCAGAAACAATGCAGCCAGCTCATGTGTTTGGACGAATAGTGG
>CAKXBD010000040.1 GCA_934871445.1 uncultured bacterium
GGATAGCGTGTAGGCGTCATTGTTCCCGTTTTTTGTGCCTCCTGTACCTGTTTTTGCCGCGATGGGAAAGGGGAGCGTCCTCAGCTTTTTGGCAGTTCCTTCTTTTGCGGCGGTCTTTAACATGTCATCTATGAGATAAGCGGTATCTTCGGAAAATACGTGAGCGGAACGTTCTCGCCGCTTGTAAGCGGTGTGTCCGTCGACGACGATTTCACGGATAAATCCCGCGGGAATATATTCTCCGCCGCAGGGAAAGGTTGAATAGGCATTTGCGATTTGGTTGAGAGTAAAGCCTTCTTTCATTCCTCCGAGAGCCAAAGCGAGGGAATAATCGTCCTCGGCAATTTCCAAATCGAGTTTTTTAAGATATTCCGCCGATTTGGCTACTCCCGTCGAATTGAGAATTTTGACGGCGGGAACGTTGATGCTCTTGGCGAGACTTTCCCTCACGCTGACATAGCCGCTGTAAGTGCCGCTGAAATTTTTCGGTTCATAACCCGAAAAATTTGTTTTTTCGTCGAGGATAGGAGTTGCGGGAGAAATCATATCTTCTTCGAGTGCGGGAGCATAGACGAGAAGCGGTTTTATGAGGGAACCCGGCAGCCGTTTTATTTCTCCGACCGTGGAGTAATAGGCTTTGAAGCCGTGAGTCTTGTTATCGAGAACGGTATAAATTTTATCCGTTTCGCTCGCGGAGGAGAGGGTTTCGAGATAATTTTGAAGTCCCGTGTCGAGGTAGGTATAAATACGGATATTTCCGCCGAGAGCAAAGTCGTATTCTTCGGATAATTCTTCGAGTTCGTCGAAAACCCGATCGAAATAGCTTTTGTCGAGCGCGCTCGCCGAAGGCGCAGTCGGAAGGGAAACGGAGAGAGCCTCTTGTTTTTCTTCCTCGGTGATGTGTCCTTGCGCCAGCATAGCGGAAAGGACGGTTTTCTTTCGTCCGAGGCAATTTTCGGGGTGTTTGAAGGGTGAATAATTGTTTGGGGATTTGATGAGTCCGGCCAAAACGGCCGCTTCCGCGAGGCGGAGTTCGGAAGGCTCTTTTCCGAAATAAAATTCGGCTGCGGAGGAAAGCCCGAAACAGTTGTGTCCGAAATAAATGGTATTGAGATACTTTTCGAGGATTTCGTCTTTGGTGTATCGCTTTTCCAGCTGTTTCGTCAATTTGAATTCTTTTAATTTTCGTTTAATCGTCTTTTCCTGAGAAAGGTGTGTGTTTTTGATCAATTGCTGAGAAATCGTGGAAGCACCTTCTTTGAACGAGCGCGATTTAAGATTGCTCCAAGTGGCTTTGACGATGCGTTTATAATCAAAGCCGTCATGGTCGTAAAAACGCTTGTCTTCCGTATCCACGAAGGCGAACTTTACCTTTTCGGAAAGTGTGTCGAGACGAAAAGTTTCCTTCGGCGAAAAGGCCGCTGCGTCTTTTACAGCGCGGTCGTTTGCGTCGAAAATTTCTATTTTATCGTCGGAGATGACGAGTTTCTTTTCGTCGAGAACCGCGTCTTGCGTGACGATCGTATAATAAGCGGCGCCGCTTGCAGCGATGACGGCGAAACAGCCCGAGATTACGAGCAGGATTTTCCAAGTTTTTTTCATCGGAATTAGTATCTGCGAATTTTGACAATTTATTATGAAAAAGTTTTCAAAAGCCCCGAAAGACTTGATAAAATTTGTAAAAAAGAGTATAATGGAAAAAAACAAAACATAGGAAATTTATGGAGAAAAAGTACAATATCGTCACATACGGCTGTCAGATGAATGTCCATGAATCGGAAAAGATCGCGGGCATTCTTTTCAAGATGGGCTATCGGGAGACGAAAGAGACGGAGGATGCGGATATTATCGTTTTCAATACCTGCTGTATCCGAGAAAACGCGGAAAATCATGCCTTCGGAAACATAGGGGCTCTGAAAAAGCTGAAAAAGCGCAAGCCCGATTTGATTGTTGCCGTCGGCGGATGTATGACGCAGGAAAAGGGTAAAACGGAAGTTCTCAAAAGAAAGTTCCCGTTCATCGACATTATGTTCGGGACGCTGAATTTGGAAGAATTGCAGGAACTCATCGAGCTCAAACAAAGAGAAAAAAAGCGGGTCGTCCGCATCAGGGAGAAGGAGGGCGAAATCGTCGAAGGGGACGAACCTCTGCGTACGAGCTATCCCAATGCTTGGGTAAATATCATGTACGGCTGCAATAACTTCTGCTCCTATTGTATCGTGCCTTACGTAAGGGGACGGGAGCGTTCGAGAAAGCCCGAAAATATTTTGACGGAAGTAAAAAAATTAGTCGCGGAAGGATATAAGGAAATTACCCTTTTGGGGCAAAACGTGGATTCTTATGGTTCGGATGGAAGTACGGGCATGACTTTTGCCGAACTTTTGGATTCGGTCGCTTCCGTCGAAGGAAAATTTCGGCTTCGTTTCATGACCAGCCATCCGAAGGATTTCAATGAAGATGTCATAAAAGTCATGGCGAAGCATCGAAAGATATGCAGACTTGTTCATCTGCCCGTTCAATCGGGATCGGATAAAATTCTTAAAGCCATGAATCGGCGTTACACCTGCGGACAATATCTCGAAGAAGTAAAACTCCTGAGATCTTATTTTCCCGAAGCGGAACTTACAACGGACATCATCGTAGGTTTTCCCGGGGAGACGGAGGAGGACTATCTCGCTACGGAAAAACTCGTTAAGGAAGCAGATTTTGCTTCGGCGTTCACATTCGTATATTCTCCCCGCACGGGTACAAAAGCGGCTTCCATGCCGGACCAGATTCCCGAATCTGTCCAAAAAGACCGGATCATGCGGCTCGTGGAGCTGGTCAATTCCCTCACGCGGAAGAAATCGGAAAAGTATCTCGGAAAGACGGTGGAAATTTTGTGTGAGGATTACGATGAGAAGAAGGGGCTTTATTTGGGGCGTGACGAATTCGGCCGAATGGAGTATTTCAAGAGCGAAACCGATCGGATCGGCGACTTCGTAAATGTAAAAATTACGCAGGCAAACGGTATTTCTCTGTTCGGAGAAATAGAAGAAAAAGAAAAATAAGGAAATCTGAAAAGGCAGGTTACAAAAATTTATGGCTCTTTCACTGATGATGAGACATTATCTCGAAACGAAGGAAAAATACAAAGATTGTATTCTCTTTTATCGTCTCGGCGATTTTTATGAAATGTTTTTCGACGATGCCGAAAAGGTTTCTAAACTTCTCGATTTGACGCTGACAGGCAAAGACTGCGGACTAGAAGATCGTGCGCCCATGTGCGGGATTCCTTATCATGCGGCGGATGTATATATTTCCAAGCTGGTTTCCATGGGAGAAAAAGTTGCGATATGCGAGCAGCTTTCCGACCCGAAAGAAGCAGGGCGCGGACTCGTAGAACGAGACGTCGTCCGTGTCGTATCGGCGGGTACGCTCATTGACGACACTATGCTGGACGAAAAGAAAAATAACTATATCGCCTGCCTTTTCAAGTCGGGGGATACGATAGCCGCCGCGTGGACGGACATCACGACCGGGGAATTTTCCGCTATGGAATTTACGGGTAGTTCCGCCGTGGAGGATGTCGTAAATCAGCTCGTCACTTTGTCCGTCGCCGAGGTCATCTGCAACGAAGAAATGCTGCTTTCCGCAAGGGACTTAAAGGAAATCAAGCACAATCTATTGCCCGCTTTTTCCTGTTACGTACCTTGGGCGTTTAACGTGAAACACGCGGAAAAGAATCTTCTCGAACAATTTGAAACGCGCTCTCTCGCCGCTTACGGAATTGCGGGAAAAGAAAATTGTATTGCCGCCGCAGGCGCTCTTATCGAATATCTTCGGGAAACGCAGAAACATTCTCTCAATAACATTAATAGTATTCAGATCGTCAATCGGGAACAATATATGGTACTCGACAGCATCGCGGTGAGGAATCTGGAACTGCTTCGCAGCAACGCGGTGGGCATAAAAGACGGCTCTCTTTTGTGGCTGTTGGACAAGACTCGGACGGGTATGGGCGCACGGCTTCTCAATCAGATGATTCTTTCCCCGCTCAAAGAAATAGATAAAATCGAATATCGCCAGGAGGGCGTTTCGGAACTTTTTAATGCTTCCGTCGTGCGTATGGGGCTTGCGGAAACACTTCGGGAAGTAAAGGATATCGAGCGTTTATCCGGAAAAATTTCCAACGGAAATTTTTCTCCCAGAGATTGCGTGGCTTTGGCTGCTTCCCTAAACGCGATTCCGTCCGTAAAATTTCAGCTTACGGGTTTTTCTTCAAAGATATTGACGGATATAGACGGAAATCTGTTGGATATGAAAATTTTGGCCGATTTATTGACGTCCGCCATTACGGATAATCCTCCCGCCTTGATGAAAGACGGCGGCTATATCCGCGAAGGATTTAACAAAGAATTGGACGAACTCCGAATGATCGGCTGTAACGGAAAAGAGCTCATTTTGCAGATAGAAGCGAGGGAGAAGGAACGAACGGGAATTAAAAATCTGAAAGTGGGTTATAACCGCGTTTTCGGATATTTTATTGAAATTTCCAATTCCTTCCGGGATAAGGTTCCCGACGATTATATCCGCAAGCAGACTTTGACGACGGGCGAACGCTTTATCACACAGGAGCTGAAAGAGTTGGAAGAAAAAATCCTGACCAGCAGCGAAAAATCCTTAAAGCTGGAAGCTCGGCTTTATAACGATTTGTTGGATATTCTCTCTCAGAATATATCCAAACTGAAAAAGATTTCCGGCGCACTGGCCTTGCTCGATTGTTTGGTCGCGTTTGCGACGGTTGCCAAGGAGCGTCGTTACTGCCGTCCGAAAATGGTAGAGAGTGGCGGGCAGCTCACGATTACCGAGGGGAGACACCCCGTTGTGGAAGCGATTTCCAAAGAGCGTTTTGTTCCCAACGATACATTGCTCGATAACGAAGAAAACCGCAGCGCCATCATTACAGGCCCGAATATGGCAGGAAAGAGCACGTATATGCGTCAAGTGGCATTGATTGTACTCATGGCGCATATTGGGTGCTTCGTTCCCGCGAAAGAGGCGACGATTCCCGTAACCGATCGTATTTTTACGCGAGTGGGGGCGAGCGATAATCTCATTTTCGACCAAAGCACTTTTATGGTGGAAATGACGGAGGTCGCGTCTATTCTTTTGCATGCGACAAAGGACAGTCTTTTGATTTTGGACGAAGTAGGGCGGGGAACGAGCACTTATGACGGTCTTTCCATCGCATGGGCGGTCATAGAATTTCTCACGGAAAAAATTCGGGCCAAGACGCTCTTTGCTACGCATTATCACGAATTGACGGAATTGGAAAGCAGAATCGAAGGCGTGAAAAATTACAAAATCACGGTTCGGGAAATGAACGGCGCAGTGGTGTTTCTTCGGAAGATAGCCCGCGGCGGAGCCAATCGCAGCTTCGGAATAGAAGTCGCGGCGCTGGCGGGAGTTCCGAAAGAAATCACGGCCCGCGCGAAAGGTATTCTTAAAACGCTAGAAAAGAACGATATTGCCAAGGGGCATATTTTGTCGGCGGAGGAAGCGGAGGAATCGCCGCACGAAAGGATTTTTTCGGAGGCAGAAAAAATTTTGGCGGAAACGGATTTGGATACGCTTTCTCCCATGCAGGCGCTGTTGCTTCTGAGCGATTTGAAAGAAAAAGTGAAGTCGGAGAACTGATATGTCGAAAATCAATATTTTACCCGCCCAAGTTTATAACAGAATCGCCGCGGGAGAAGTAGTGGACAGACCCTATTCGGTCGTAAAAGAGCTGGTTGAAAATTCAATCGACGCCGGAGCGACGGAAATAGAGATTTACGTAGAAAACGGCGGAAAACAGCTTATCCGCGTCGTGGATAACGGAAGCGGAATCGCGCGCGACGATTTGCAGGCGGCTTTTTTACCCCATGCCACGAGCAAGATTTCCAAAGCCGACGACTTAGAGCATATTCTGACGCTGGGATTCCGCGGCGAGGCGGTGGCTTCCATTGCCGCCGTATCGAAAATGACGATCACTTCCAAAGTCTCGGGAGAAAACTGCTATCAGTTATCTTCGGACGGGGGAAAGCTCGGCGAGATTACCGAAGCTGCGGGCGAAAACGGGACAGACGTCAAAGTAGAGATGCTCTTTTTCAATACGCCGGTGCGCTTGGGATTTCTCAAATCGGATAAATCGGAAGAAACCGACATCACCAATTTTGTTTCTCGGTTCATTTTGAATCGTCCGAATATCTCTTTTCGTTATTTTGTCAACGGAAAACAGGTTCTCCAATCCTTTGGCGGCGGGGAAGAAGAGGCCCTCGTCGGCGTTTACGGCGCTTCGACGCTGAAAGAATGTTATAAGATAGACGCGGAAAAACACGGAATCCGTATCCGAGGCTATATCGGAAACCAAAACTTTTCCAAGCCGAATAAAACTTATCAAAGCGTATTTCTCAACGGGAGATATATCGTCAATACGACGATTTCCGCGGCGATTTCCAATGCATACATGAGTTATCTCATGAAACGGCAATATCCTTTTTACGTGCTGTATATCGACGTGCCGACGGAGATCGTGGACGTCAACGTTCACCCGAATAAAGCAGACGTACGCTTTGCGGATAACCAAATTATTTACGGCTGTATTTACTCGGTGATTTCTTCCGTTTTGGACGGAAACTCCAAAGCATTGGAATATCTCGTTCCGGAAAAATCGCTTCCTCATTCCGAAACGATTGCTTCTCCAAACATAGCGGAAGTAAAGAAAATTGATTCGTCTTTTGAAAAAACGAATCTCGCCGAAAATGACGGAGCAAAAAATTTTCCTTCACCGATTTCGGGCAGTGTTCGTTCAAGAGCTTCTGACCCCGTAAAAAACGATCAGGCAAAAGGTTTTGCATCGTTCACCTATGAAGAGGCAAAACGGGAAATAGAAACGGCAGCACCTCGTTTTACTGAGCAGCGCCTTGCTCAAAAATCGAAAATAGAACTTCCCTTTGATGAAAAGAATATTAAAAAGGCAAACGAAACAGATAAACCGGAGGCTTATTCCGATTTGTCGTTTGAAGAGAACCTTTTGGAAGTGAACGATTCCGCCCTCGACAGGCTCGGAGCAAAAAAGGGCGTTTTTGAAGAGAATAAACGCTTATTGACCGCTTTGGATACAAAAGCGAAACAGAATAAAATCGATGTTGCGACGTGTGTGTATGCGGGAAAGTTATTCAATACCTATCTTTTGTACGAAAAGGGCGATACAGCGTATATTATTGACCAGCATGCCGCGCACGAGCGTTTGATTTTTGACCGCCTGAAAGAGCAAATGAAAAATCGGAAGGTTTTGCAGCAGCCCATGCTTCTGCCGTATATGCTCGATCTGAACACCTCCGAGAGTGCATTCCTCCGAGAAAATTTGGAGAATATCCGAGAAATGGGATTTGAGATAGACGAATTCGGAAATAATTCTTTCAAAATCTCCGCAGTTCCTTTGGATTTACAGAATATCGATCTGGCGTCTTTTTTCAACGATATTTTGGGCGACGTGAGCGGTTATCGCGCGATAAAACTCGAAAATATATTGAAGGATAAATTGGCGACGGCAGCCTGCAAAGCCGCCGTAAAAGGCGGAATGGACCTGACTCGCGAGGAAATCGATAAACTTTTTGCTCTCATGGACGGAAATATGGGTTTGAAATGTCCTCACGGCCGTCCCGTAGTCGTAAAAATGACAAAAACGGAACTCGAAAAGATGTTCAAGAGGATCGTCTGATGCCCAAAATTCTCGTTATCTGCGGCCCGACGGCTTCGGGAAAGACGGCGCTCGCCGTAAATTGTGCTTTGGCTTTACACAGTGAAATTATTTCCGCCGATTCCATGCTCGTATATAGAGATTTGAATATCGGTACCGCCAAACCGACAGAAGAGGAAAAAAGGGGAATTCCGCATCATCTCATAGATGTAGTCGACCCTTCCGAAAATTTTTCCGTCAGCGATTATGAGAAATCGGCGCTCCCCATAATAGAGAAACTTCTGTCCCTTAAAAAAACGCCGATCGTCTGCGGCGGCACGGGATTCTATATTCAAGCGCTGTTATATAAAAGTCAGTTCGGCAACGCGGGGGCCGACGAACGGATAAGAAAAAAATATGAACAAATCCTGCTCGAAAACGGAAAAGACTATCTCCATAATTTATTGAGAGAAAAAGATCCGGAAAGCGCCGAAATTCTTCACCCGAACGATACCAAGAGAGTAATTCGGGCGCTGGAAATTTTCGATATAACGGGAAAGAAAAAATCCGAACAACAGGACAAACCTGTTCCGCGTTTCGATTTTATCAGTATTTCCATCGATTATCCCCGCGAAATTTTATATAATCGTATCGATGCCCGCGTCAATAAAATGTTTTCCTCGGGCCTTACAGATGAGGTGCAGTCTCTTTTATCCCGCGGAATTTCTCCGAAATCTCAATGTATGCAGGGGATAGGATATAAAGAAGTAGCTGAAGGAATAGAGCAAGACTTGCCGGAAGAAGACGTTCGGGAACTTATAAAAAAGAATACGCGCAATTATGCGAAAAGACAAATTACTTTCTTTAAGCGTATGCAAAATCATATTTTTCTGTCGCCCGAAAGGGCTTCGGCAGAAGAAGTTTTGAAATTATTATAAATCTATGTCTGACATAATTTATTGTGTCAGACATAGTTATTGGGAGACTAAAATGACAGCGGAAGAATTGATAAAAGATAGTGAAAAAAAACTGAAAGGACAATTTGAAAAAGCGGACGAAATCAGCGAATATAATCAGGAAAAGGTACTGAAATCGTTTCAGAAAAATCGTGTGGCGCTTCGACATTTCAATCCGTCTACGGGCTACGGTTACGGCGACGAAGGGAGATTTGTTCTCGGCGATGTCTTTGCCGATTGTTTCGGAGCGGAAGCGGGGATCGTCTCTCCCGCGATGCTTTCGGGTACGCACGCACTTACGGTGGCTCTGTTCGGTATTTTGCGGCCGGGCGACAATGTTCTCGCGGTCTCGGGAATGCCTTACGATACCATTCGCGGCGTAATTTTCGGGGAAGGAAACGGGTCTTTGAAAGATTTCGGAATTTCTTTCGAAAAGACAGATTTGACGGAAGCGGGAAAGTTTGACAAACAGAAAATTGCGGAGGATATGAAAAGATTGGGGGAGAGCCTGAAAATGATTTATATTCAGCGTTCCCGCGGCTATGAACTTCGCGATGCCTTTACGGTAGAGGAAATCGGTGAAATTTGTTCTTATGTGCGTTCTCTGAACTTTGCGGGTTGCATTTTCGTCGATAATTGTTACGGGGAATTTGTGGAAAAGAAAGAACCTTGCGAAGTCGGCGCGGATGTAGCGGTGGGCTCGCTCATAAAAAATCCGGGCGGAGGATTAGCTCCGACAGGAGGATATATCGTAGGAAAAAGAGAATATATCGAAAAGATAGGCCGCCGTCTTACGGCGCCGTCTATCGGCAATGAGGTCGGTTCGTATGCTTACGGTTATAGGCTTTTCTATCAGGGACTCTTTATGGCGCCGCATACGGTAAATCAAGCGATTAAAGGGGGCTTTCTGATCGGGAAATGTATGGAACGGCTGGGGTATGAGAATTTTCCCAAGCTCGATAAAATTCCTTCCGATATTACGCGGGCGATTCGATTCGATACGGCCAAACAGCTCTGCGACTTTATTCAGTCGGTTCAGGAAGCGTCTCCCGTAGACAGTTTTGTTACTCTCGAGCCTTGGGATATGCCGGGATATGACAGTAAAGTGATTATGGCGGCCGGCTGTTTTGTCGAAGGGGCTTCGATAGAGCTTTCTGCCGATGCACCCGTAAAAGAGCCTTATACAGCCTATTTTCAAGGTGGACTCACCTATGAGCATTGTAAATATGCGTTGAAAAAAATGCTGGAAAAACTTCTGTTAAGTCGTCAGAACGAAAATGATACCAACGGATACAGAAAAAGCGGTTCCAAAAGGAACCGCTTTTTCTGTATCTGTATGAAAACATTTTATAGATAAGGGATAAAGGTTACCTCTTATCAATACATGCCGCCCATATCGCCGCCTGCGGGAGCCGCGGGAGCGGGGGGAGTAGGAATATCCGTTACGATGCTTTCCGTCGTAAGGAGAGTAGACGCTACGGAGGCCGCATTTTGCAAAACGGAACGAGTGACCTTGGTGGGGTCGAGGATACCGCTTTCTACCATATCGCAATACTTGTTGTTGAGAGCATCATAACCGAAATTGGGCTTTCTCGATGCCAAAACTTTGTCTACGATGACGGAACCGTCGAGCCCCGCATTCTTGGCAATTTGTCTGATAGGTTCTTCAAGCGCTTTCAGGATAATGGCCGCGCCGGTTTTTTCGTCGCCTTCCAAAGTCGCCACGAGCTTTTTAACTGTGGGAACAGCCGAAAGGAGAGCGCTTCCGCCGCCGGCAACATAGCCTTCTTCGACAGCCGCTCTGGTAGCGGCGAGGGCATCGTCGATGCGAAGCTTCTTTTCTTTCATTTCGACTTCCGTCGCCGCGCCTACGCTGATGACAGCTACGCCGCCTGCGAGCTTTGCAAGTCTTTCCTGCAATTTTTCTCTGTCGTAATCGGATTTTGTTTCTGCGATCTGCGCCTTGATGGAGGCGACTCTCGCCTTGATGTCTTCCGCGTTTCCGGCGCCGTTGATGATAGTGGTATTTTCTTTGTCTACCTTAACGGTTGCGGCTCTGCCGAGCATATCGGTCGTGACGTCTTTGAATTCGATACCGAGATCGGAGGAGATGACCTGACCGCCGGTCAGTACGGCAATATCTTGGAGCATTTCTTTTCTTCTGTCGCCGAAACCGGGCGCTTTAACCGCTACGGAATTGAACACACCTTTCAGCTTATTGACGATGAGAGCCGCCAAAGCGTCGCCCTCCACATCTTCCGCGATAATGAGGAGTCTTGCGCCCTGCTGCGCGAGGGGCTCGATGACGGGAAGGATCTCCTGTAAATTAGAAATCTTTTTATCGGTGATAAGGATGTAGGGATTGTCGAGAACAGCTTCCATTTTGTCGGTATTTGTAACCATATAAGCGGAAGCATAACCGCGGTCGAACTGCATACCTTCGACGGTATTGAGCTCAGTGTTCATGGATTTTCCTTCTTCGACGGTAATGACTCCGTCCTTTCCTACAATTTCCATCGCCTTTGCAATCAACGCGCCGACTTCTTTATCGCTTGCGGAAATCGAAGCTACCTGCTCGATTGCCTTTTGGCTCTCAACGGATTTAGAGATGCCCTTCAAGTGTTCGACGGTAGCATCGACCGCCTTTTCGATACCCTTTTTAAGAATGATGGGATTTGCTCCCGCGGCGAGATTTTTCAGTCCTTCTCTGACGATAGCCTGAGCGAGAACTACGGCGGTAGTGGTGCCGTCGCCCGCGACGTCGTTCGTCTTTGTAGAAACTTCCTTTACAAGCTGCGCGCCCATATTTTCAAACGGGTCATGAAGCTCGATTTCCTTAGCGATCGTCACGCCGTCGTTGGTGATGAGGGGAGCGCCAAATTTTTTGTCGAGTACGACGTTTCTGCCTTTGGGGCCGAGGGTAATTTTAACGGTATCAGCGAGGACGTTTACGCCCGTTTCGAGTGCTTTTCTTGCATCGTCTCCATATTTAATTTGTTTAGCCATGATAATTTATCTCCTTATAACTTATAATCCGATGTTTTCGTTTATCAAAATCAGTCTTCGACGACGGCGAGAATATCGCTTTGTTTAATGATCGTAAATTCCTTGCCGTCAACCTTGAATTCCGAGCCCGCATATTTGGAGCACAGCACCTTGTCGCCGACCTTTACTTGCATTTGAATTTCTTTTCCGTCGATAATTCCGCCGGGGCCGACGGCTACGACCACGCAGGTCTGAGGTTTTTCCTGAGCGGAAGAGGGAAGAAAGAATCCGCTTTTCGTCTTTTCTTCGACGTTTACGCTTTCGACGACAACTTTGTCGAATAAAGGTTTGATATTCATAACGATTAAGCCTCCGAATGTTTTTTGCCCGCTTTGTAGAGGGCTGTAATTTTTTTACCGTTATTATTATAAACACTTCGGGCGGGGACTCAAACAGAAAAAATAAATATTCTATGAAAAATTTTCCTTTATGGGTTTCGGAGGGAGATTTTTTCGGATAAAGAATTGCAATTTTTTGAAAAATATGCTACAATATACGAAACTTACGAAAGGAGAGGCCGTTTTTATGGAAAAGGTGGATAAATGGGACAAGCGTTTTATGGAATTGACGGAGACGGTTGCCGGTTGGTCCAGTTGTTTTCAGGAAAACCGTCATGTCGGTGCGATTATCGTCAAAGATAAAAGAGTGATGACGACCGGGTACAACGGTGCGCCAGCGGGAGTAAAAAGCTGTGAAGAAAAAGGCGAGTGCCTCAGGCGGAAACTGAATATTCCCAGCGGAACAAAACAGGAAATCTGTTTTGCCGTTCATGCGGAGCAGAACGCTATCATTCAAGCCGCAAAATACGGAATCAACGTCAACGGAGCGACGTTGTATTGTACGCATCAGCCTTGTGTGATCTGTGCAAAAATGATTATCAACGCGGGAATTTCGCGAGTGGTATATAAGGACGGATATCCCGACGATTTTTCCTTGAAACTTTTTGAAGAAGCGGGAGTCAAAGTAGAAAAATATCTCGTAAACGACGAGAAGAAATAAAACGGAAGAGACAAATAAGGAGAACTGTATGAACCCTATCGTAACATTTACAATGCAGAACGGCAAAGTATTCAAAGCGGAATTATATCCGGAAAAAGCGCCGAATACGGTCAATAATTTTCTTTCTCTAGCGAAGAAAGGATTTTTCGACGGATTGATTTTTCATCGTGTTATTTCGGGCTTTATGATTCAGGGCGGAGATCCCAAAGGAACGGGAACCGGCGGGCCGGGTTATCATATCAAGGGCGAATTTTCCCATAACGGTTTTAAGACAAACGATATTTCTCATAAGCGCGGTGTTTTGTCGATGGCGCGGGCTCAGATGCCCGATTCGGCAGGGTCACAGTTTTTTGTCATGCACGCCGACGCGGATTATCTCGACGGAGAGTATGCGGCATTCGGAAAAGTGATCGAAGGAATGGAGACGGTAGATGAAATTGCTTCGGTGAAAACGGATTGGAACGATCGCCCCTTCGAAGAACAAAAAATAAAAAGCGTGACAGCGGAAACTTTCGGAGTAGAATATCCTCAGCCCGAAAAAGTGTAATTTGAAAGAATTTCCGAATAATACCTTTTATAACGCAAGAAGCAATATTGATATAAAATTGTAGAATGATAATACAGGAGACACTATGACGGATTATTCTATTTACCAAAATCCTCTTTGTACGAGATATGCAAGCAAGGAGATGCAACAAGCATTTTCCGACGAAAAACGCTTCAAACTTTGGAGAAAACTTTGGATTGCGTTGGCGGAATCGGAAATGGAACTCGGGCTGAATATTACGCCCGAACAAGTCGCCGAATTAAAAAAATATGCCGACGACATCGATTACGAAACCGCTGAACGTTATGAGAGAGAGGTTCGCCATGACGTTATGGCGCACGTAAAGGCATACGGAGCGCAGGCAAAGAGCGCGATGCCTATTATTCATCTCGGCGCGACGAGCTGTTTTGTCAATTGCAATTCGGAGATCATCATGATTGACGAGGCGCTGAATATTATCCAAAAAAAGCTCGTCAATGTAATGGATAAATTAAAAAATTTTGCCTTAAAATATAAAGATTTGCCGACGCTTGGCTTTACGCACCTCCAACCCGCTCAGCTGACGACGGTCGGTAAACGGGCGACGCTTTGGCTCCAAGATCTTGAAATGGATTATGAAAATCTCATGAATCTGAAAGCGCACGTTAAACTGCGCGGCGTAAAGGGAACCACGGGAACTCAGGCGAGTTTTTTGGAACTCTTTGACGGAGATGAAGAAAAAGTGCGGCTTCTCGAAAAGAAAGTCGTCGAAAAAATGGGCTATGCAAAGGTTTACGGCGTAACCGGGCAAACTTATCCCAGAAAATTTGATTATAATGTGTTGTGCGTCCTTTCCCAGATAGCTCAAAGCGCTTATAAATTTTCAAACGATATCCGCATTTTGCAGAATATGAAAGAAATCGAAGAACCCTTCGAAAAAAATCAAATAGGTTCTTCCGCCATGGCTTATAAGAGAAATCCCATGCGTTGCGAAAGAATCGGTTCTCTCGCAAGATATGTGGTAGCGCTTCCTCTGAACAGTGCGATTACTTCTTCCACGCAATGGTTTGAAAGGACACTTGACGATTCAGCCAATCGCCGTATCGTGAACGCACAGGCGTTCCTTTCCGTGGACGCGATTCTCAACATCTACATGAACGTAGCGGAAAATCTCGTGGTTTACGATAAGGTCATCGAAAAACATATCAAAGCGGAATTGCCTTTCATGGCTACGGAAAACATCATGATGGAATGTGTCAAGGCGGGCGGAAACCGTCAGGAATTACACGAGAGAATCCGTGTTC
>CAKXBD010000041.1 GCA_934871445.1 uncultured bacterium
GCCTTCAACAATCTGTCCACCTCCGCCTTAGCGGCTTCGGAAATGCTCCCGTCGCTTTGAATTCCGTCGAGAATTGCCGACGAGCCGAGATTGGAAGTGAGAATGATGACGGTATTTTTGAAATCGACGGTTCTGCCCTGTCCGTCCGTAATGCGTCCGTCGTCCAGAACCTGCAAGAGGACGTTGAACACGTCGGGATGTGCCTTTTCAACTTCGTCGAACAGTACGACGGAATAAGGCTTGCGCCTTACGGCCTCGGTGAGCTGTCCGCCCTCGTCGTAACCGACATATCCGGGAGGCGCGCCGATGAGCCTCGAAACGGAATATTTTTCCATATATTCGCTCATGTCGATGCGAACCATATTCTTTTCGTCGTCGAACAGAGCCCGCGCGAGCGTTTTTGCGAGCTCCGTCTTACCCACGCCGGTAGGGCCGAGGAAAAGGAAAGACCCGATCGGCCGCCCGGGGTCGGCAATTCCCGCACGGGAGCGCAGAATGGCGTCCGACACGGCGTCGACGGCCTCATCTTGTCCCACGACTCTCTGATGCAAAGTTTCGGGAAGGCGGAGGAGCTTCTCGCGTTCCCCTTCCATGAGCTTGGACACGGGGATTCCCGTCCAGCGGGCGACGATGCGGGCGATTTCCTCTTCCGTCACGCGGTCTCGAAGGAGCGTGGAATCTTTGGCGGAAGCCGCCGCTTTTTCGCTATCTTCCAGTTCTTTTTTCAATTGAGGAATCTTGCCGTACTGCAATTTGGAGGCGGTTTCGAGGTCGTATTCTCTCTGCGCCTTTTCGAGCTGCGCATTTGCCTGTTCGAGCTCCTCCCGAATTTTCTGAACCTTGCCGATAGAATTTTTCTCGTTGTCCCATTTGCTCTTCATTTCCGCGTATTGAGCGCGTAAGGAGGCGAGCTCCTTTTGCGTATCGGCGAGGTGCGCGGCGGAAAGATTGTCCGTCTCCTTTTTGAGGGCGTTTTCCTCGATTTCGAGCTGCATGATCTTTCGGGAAATCTCATCCATTTCCGCAGGCATGGACTCCATTTCCGTCTTGATCATGGCGCAAGCCTCATCGACGAGGTCGATGGCCTTGTCGGGCAGGAAACGGTCGGTGATGTAACGATTGGATAAAGTCGCCGCCGCAATTAACGCATTGTCCTGAATTTTGACGCCGTGATATACCTCATAGCGCTCTTTTAAGCCCCGCAGAATGGAAATCGTATCCTCGACCGTGGGTTCGTCCACCATGACGGGTTGGAACCTCCGTTCAAGGGCGGGATCCTTTTCGATATATTTGCGGTATTCGTCCAAGGTCGTCGCGCCGATACAGTGCAATTCGCCGCGCGCCAGCATGGGTTTTAACAGATTCCCCGCGTCCATGGCCCCGTCCGTTTTGCCCGCACCGACAATCGTGTGCAGCTCGTCGATAAAGAGGATAATGCCGCCCTCGCTCTTCTTGACTTCGGACAATACGGCTTTCAGACGTTCCTCGAACTCTCCGCGGAATTTCGCCCCCGCAATTAAAGCGCCTATATCGAGCGAAAAGACCTTGCGGTTTTTGAGGGAATCGGGGACGTCTCCCTTCATGATACGAATGGCGAGCCCTTCGGCGATTGCGGTTTTACCGACGCCCGCCTCGCCGATCAATACGGGATTGTTTTTCGTCTTTCTCGACAAAATCCGGATGACGTTCCGAATTTCCTCGTCCCTGCCGATAACGGGGTCGATTTTATGCTGTCTCGCCTTTTCGACGAGATCGGTGCCGTACTTATTGAGCACGTCGTAAGTATCCTCGGGATTTTCGCTGTTTACGCGCTGATTTCCGCGCACGCTCGCCACGGCCTGCATAAAAGCGTTCTGTTCGATAGAAAACTGCTTCAAGAGTCTCTTTATCGCCGCATCAGGTTTTTCCGTCAGACCGAAGAAGAGGTGTTCCACGGACACATAGCTGTCCCCCATCTTCGCCGCTTGTTTTTCCGCGGCGTCCAAAGCCTCCGCCAAAGCGGAAGAGAGATATTGTTCCGCGCCGCTCACTTTTACACAACGGGCAATTTCTCCCTGCGCCGCCGAACGCAATCCTTCCAAATCGATCTCCATTTTTTTCAAAAGCTGAGGAATCAATCCCTCGTCCGCCGTGATCAGAGCGTAAAAAAGATGCACCTGCCCGATTTCCTGATTGCCGTATTCTTTTGCGACGCTCTGCGCCTCCTGCAAAGCCGTCACGGATTTTTCCGTAAATTTCCGCATATCCATAACTTTTGCCTCCCCTTCCGCTCGCGGCGGAATTTCTTATTTTCGCTATATTTTTAACCCTTTTTTCTCCTTTTCAAACGTTTTTCAAATAACTTTTCGTAAAATATTTAGCGAAGTCTTTTTTCAGGCAGAAACATTTTCATTACGGGATAGAAAATAAAAACAGCCGCTTGCGCGACTGAATTTTCAAAAGATTTTTTTTGCGTATTATCGGATCTTTTCTTATTTTATATCGAGCGTACTTTGCCTATTGAACAAATCGGTTTAACCCATTCGAAATATTTCTCTTGCAGGATACGAATTTTCCTTTCCGCCGCTTATGATTGCGTGACGATTGCCCAAATAATCAGTCCGGCGACAAGGATTGCGCCGAGAATCAGTCGAATACGAAAAAGTTTTTTTGCGTCCATGGGTACATACTGTTTATATCCGCAGACGGGGCACTTCCCGTTTTCGGTTTCGGAGCCGCATTTCGGACAACGACTTTTTTGGGGTTGAGCTTGATTATTTTCCTGTCCCTTTTCGGCCTTTTTTGCAGTATTTATAGTATCTTTTTTTTCGTCTTTCGTCTTTTTTTGTTCGTCTTTGTTATTCATTCCTTCACCTTCTTTTCTGTTCGGTTTCTCTGCCCGGTCTTTCCCTTTCTCCTCTGTTCGGTTTCCTCTCTCGGTCTTTCCTTTCTCCCTGTTCGGTTTCCCCTCTCGGTCTTTCCTTTCTCCCTGTTCGGTTTCCCCTCTCGGTCTTTCCTTTCTCCCCTGTTCGGTTTCCCCTCTCGGTCCCCGTCGTCCTTTCAATTGCGAAAACGTTTTTTCCGTCACCGTTTTCTTTTTTCGTTTCGCCTCGTGTCCTGTTCGGCCGTTGTATTTTTCTGCTTTTATTGTAGCATAAATTTTTCTTTCCCGCAACAAAATAAAAGCACGCGCCCGTTTTTTTGTCAAAAAACTTGAAAAACGGAGAAAAATCTGTTATAATATGGAAAAAAGAAGAAGAAAGGCCATGCAATTCACTCCCATAGACAAAAGTAACCTAAACAAACTTGCAGAATATTATAAACAATGCACCTATCGTATCAGCGACTATTCCGCGGGAATCAAAATCATGTGGCAAAATTCGGAATACGCATACGCGGAAGCCTGCGGCTGCCTTTTGGTCAAAAGTCGTTGGTATGGACAAGACTATTTCGATTATCCTGTCCCGTCAGGAGAAAATGCAGACATTCGGGGCGCATTGAGCGCATGCGGAGAATACTGTGCGGAACATTTTATACCCTTTCGCCTCTGCGATGTGCCCGCCTGTGCCGTCTGTACGGTTTTGAGCTGTTATCCGAACATCGAAATTCGCGTAGAACGTAACTTTGACGATTATCTCTATCTTGCGGGGGATTTTATTAAATTTGAAGGAAAGAAATACGCAGGGCAGCGCAATCATATCCGTAAATTCCGAGCCTTATACCCCGAAGCGCAATTTGAAACGTTCGGAAAGGCCGATCACGATCGAATCCGCGCGTTCTGGAAGAAATTCGGCGACCGGAATAATACGCCGGGCGCAAAGACGGAGCTCAAATTCGCCCATGCGATGACGGAATACGTGGGCAGCGATTTATTTATTTCGGGCGGATTCACGCGGAACGGAGAAATCATTTCCTTCTGCCTGAGCGAAATTTGCGGAGAAACGCTCATCGACCATATTGAAAAAGCTCTGCCCGACTATGAAGGAATCTACCCCGCGACGGTGCAGGAGTTTGCAAAAGCCTTTGCGGGCGGAGTGAAATATATCAATCGCGAGGACGATGCGGGGAGCCGCGGACTTCGTATTTCCAAACTGCAATATCAACCCTTGGAAATTCTCCGAAAGCATAGCGTGCACGTAAAGACGGCGATCAATCGGCTGAAAAAAATTCCCGTAATCAAGGGAGAAAACGGCGTTTCGCTGACGCCGATCACGGAAAGGGATATACCCGCCTATAATCGTCTTTGTCTGGACGACGAACGCAACCGCTGGTGGGGATACGATTATCGGGAGGACTGTCCGAATCCCAGACGCGACTATTTTTATAAGGACCAGAAAAAAGACTTTTCCAACCGCATGGCGATGAATTTTGCGATTCGCAAAGACGGCAAATTTTTAGGTGAAGTCATCATTTATAATTTCGATTTTAAGGGCGGAGCGGAAATCGGAGTGCGTATTCTTCCGGAAGCAGACGGACAGGGCTTGGGCAGGTATGCGTTTTCTCTCGCCGCGAATTATGCGATTTATACGCTCGAACTCACGCAAATCAACGGAAAATGTCTGAAAGAGAACATCGCTTCCGAAAAAATGCTTTCTTCCGTCATGCAGAAAATCGGGGAAGACGACGTCTATTATTATTACCGTAAAATCGTATAACTTCCGCTTTCATCAAATAACTTGGCAAAAAAATCCGAGGCGATCTTTGCAGGACGCCTCGGATTTAATTTATAAAATCAATCGCGCAAAATTTTTATCGGAATATCGGACGAGACCTTTTCGGGAAGCTCGATAATCACAACTATGCCTTTTTTCTTCTCTTCTCCCGACGCGCCGTCTCCCCAATCGTCTTCCCAATCCGCTATTCTCGCCATGACAAAATCGCCGATATATACCCATTGCGGTATATATGTTATCCCCGCATCTTCGTTGTACATTCCCGCGACGTAGAGACTTCCCGTTTCAAAAAATACGTCGTCGTATTCGGAAATCGCCTTCGGATATTTCCCGCCGTTTTCCGCTCCTTCAAAGGAGTATTTTTCTTTATTCGTTTGGTAAAACTCTGCCAACTCGGCGACTGAATTTACGATGACGGGTCCGAATTCTCCTCCCGTGCCGTAACCGAACTGCCCGACGGCAAATTCGTCCATATCGTAGGAAGTTTTGTAATCGAATTGAATTCCGGGTTTCCCCTCGGGGTCGCCAGTGTAATATTCATCAGCGCCCTCCCTGTCCTTTTCCGCATCGATAATATCGAAACATTCTATTCCGATTTTATTTTCGTCTTTTTCCTCCCCGATTACCCGATAATGGAACCAATAGTCGAAAATAATTTTATACGTGTCCGTCGTGGTATTCAATTGATACCGACATGAACGGAACACCCCGTATTCGTACGGCTCTCCCCAGCCTTGCTCTTCGCTGCCGCCGGCAATCCTTTCAAAACCTTCAAAGTCGCCCTCGATATAATCGAATAATTTTTCTACACTTTCGTCGAAATCCTCTATTTTTGAAACGTCATCGTATCTGAACTCGTTTTTCACGGCTTCTGCGTCATGTAAAAATATCCCGTCGCATAATCTTTGCAGCACAGCGTCCGTAGTTTCTTTTTGATTTGTCATCACCCACGTATCGAAAAAATCCGATAAAGAACAAGAAGACGCTAAAAACATCCCCGCCGCCAAAAAAATCGAAACTATTTTCTTCATGTTTCCTCCTTTCCGTTCCGCCTCTTCTCCTCTTTTTCAAAGCAAGGTTTCAAAGACGCGCAGGACGGAATCGAACAGCCTGCCGATAAACGTCTGCCGCGTATCTTCGAGCGAAATTTTTTTGGACTCCTTAAAGACCGCGAGGCAGTCCTTTTTCAAAGCCCCGACCGCGGGACAATTCGAAAAATAAACGGCATTTTCGAAATGCAGATAGAGACTCCTGTAATCGAGATTGATCGTTCCCACGACGCCGGTCTCGTCGTCGCAGACCATGCTCTTGGCATGAATAAAGCCGGGGGTGTATTCGTAAATCCTGACGCCCGCTTTGAGGAGCGGCCCGTAATTGGCTCTTGTGAGGCGGAACACGGTCTTTTTATCGGGAACCCCGGGCGTCACGATACGGACGTCCACGCCCCGTTTGGCGGCGTTACAGAGCGCCGTGCGCATAAAGTCGTCCAGAACGAGGTACGGGGTAAAAATATACAAATATTTGCAGGCGCGATTGATAAGTTCCAGATAAACCGTCTCTCCCACGCTCTCTCTGTCGAGCGGAGAATCGTCATAAGGCTGAATAATTAATCCCCTCTTTTCCGGTTCCCCCTCAACGCCCTCTGTCCCTTCGGAGCTCTCCGCCGCGTTTACAAATTTGCGGTTTAATTCGCTTTCATTTATCACGATCGAGGGCAGGTACTTTTCGACGCTTTCATTTGCCGTTTCGGCGGGCGCGTCGTTTTTCGCGTTTTCGCCCGTCGATTCCGTCGATCTTCCCGCCCTGACTTCCACGGGGATTTCGGTACCGTTTTTCCCTACCGAACCGACGGGTTCGAGTTCGATTTCCCCTTCGAGATATTCGGGCGCGATATAATTGCGCAAGGCCCCCTTGTCCTTTCGGAAAGCGTTCCAGATATTGAAAAACATCATAGTAAAGGAATTGACTGCCCTTCCCGTAACGCGCACGCCCGTGTCTTTCCATTTTCCGTGTTTTACTTTTTCATCGATATATTCGTCCGCAAGATTAATTCCGCCCGTAAAAGCCGTTTTTCCGTCCACGACGAGAATTTTTCGGTGATCCCGATTGTTCATGCGCATCGTAAAGACGGGAACGGCGGGATTGAAGCGGAAACACTTGATATTCGGGTGCAGAGATTCGAGATATTTGTCATATTTGGGCGGAAGCAGGAGCAGGCTTCCCACGTCGTCAAAGATGAGTTTAATTTCCACGCCCTCGTTTGCCTTTTTGAGAAGGAGTTCCCTGAACGTATCCCACATTTTTCCGCCGGAGATGATGAAATATTCCGCCAAAATAAACCTTTTCGCGCTTTCCAAGGCCTCCAACATATCCTTGAACATTTCTTTTCCCGAGGGATAATAGGTAACGTCGCCTTCTCCGTATGCGGGATAATTGGCATAATTCATGAGATAGCGGCAGGTTTCGGTATTTCTCCCTCCTCCGTCCACAAAGGCCTTTACCTCCGCGTCCTGTACGAGTACACCCGCATTTTCCCTCTTTGCGGCGGAAATCCGCCTGTTCATTCTGCGCGTCGGCCGCCCCTCCCCGAATAAGAGATAGAGCGAAATTCCGCAAATCGGCAGAATGAGAATCATAATGACCCAATTGAGCTTTGCGCTCGGCTTCTCGTTGCGGTTGATGATATAGAGCACGAACAGCACTCCGAGAATCTCCACGGCGAACAGAACCGCCCTTCCCGCCGTATAAAAACTTGCCATCAAAAAGCCGTAAAGAACGATCTGCACCAATACCAAGGCTACGGTGAGAATGACGCGGTTATAGATAAGCGTCTTATAGCGCCTGTCTTTGAGAATATTTTTTTCTATCCGCCTGCGGCGTCTTTCGTTCATGAATTTCAATACCGTCCGTCCTTTGGAAATTTTTTATAACTCGTGAATACTATGATTGTAACAGTTTTTTTCTCTTTTGTCAACAAACGTATTTTCCGCAAAAAAATTTTATAGGAAAATTTTTCCGAAACCTATTGACAAAGTACCTTAATTATAGTATACTATAAATACTTTAATAAAACATAGTCTTATTAAGGAGGCTAAAAGAAAAATGAAAGAATTAAAAGGCACAAAGACGGAAGCGAATTTGAAGACAGCGTTTGCGGGAGAGTCGGAAGCGACGAACAAGTACACTTATTTTGCGAGCAAAGCGAAGAAAGACGGATACGTGCAGATTTCGGCGATTTTTGAAGAGACGGCGAAAAACGAGCGCGAGCACGCGAAAATGTGGTACAAGCTGTTGAGCGGCGGAATCGGAGACACGAAAGAAAATCTTCGCATTGCGGCGGCGGGCGAGAACTATGAATGGACGGACATGTACGCGGGTTTTGCCAAGACGGCGCGGGAAGAAGGCTTCGAGGAGATCGCGCGGCTGTTCGACGGCGTGGCGGCGATCGAGAAGGAGCACGAGGCGAGATATAAGAAATTGCTTGCGAATATCGAGGGCGATCTGGTCTTTTCCAAGGACGGAGACGTGGTATGGCAATGCAGCAACTGCGGGCATATCTGCGTGGGCAAGAAGGCTCCCGAAGTGTGTCCCGTCTGCGCTCATCCGCAGAGCTATTTTCAGGTAAAGGCGGAAAATTATTGATTTTTCCGAAAAAGAAAGGCGCTTTTTGAAAAGCGCCTTTTTTATTTGAGGAATTTTCTCAGCATTTTTTGATATTTTTTCCGATACGGCCGATAGCGCATGGGCAAATCGATGAACGTCTTTTTATCGACGATACTCTTTTCGTGCGTAAAGCAATCGAAGCCCTTTTTCCCGTGATAGCTGCCCATGCCGCTCATACCTACTCCGCCGAACGCCATCTCGCTGGTAGCGAGGTGAATAATCGTATCGTTGACGCAGCCTCCGCCGAAACGACATTCGCAAAGTACCTTTTCCACGGCGTTCTTGTCTGAGGAAAAGATATAGAGCGCGAGTGGCGACGGCCTGTCGTTTACGATTTTTATGACTTCCTCCAAAGTATCAAACGCGAGCACGGGCATGATCGGGCCGAAGATTTCTTCTTTCATCGCCTTGTCCTCCCATGTCACGCCGTCCATTACGGTGGGGGCAATTTTCAAAGTCTCCCCGTCCATGTCCCCGCCGAACACCACTTTTTTTTCGTCTATCAGTCCCGAGACTCTTTGAAAATGCTTGGGGCTGATAATTTTTCCGTAGGTATCGTCGGCGAGCGGATTTTCTCCGTATTGTAGAAGAATCTGCTTTTTCACTTCTTCGAGGAAAATATTCTTTACGCTCTTTTGAACGTAGACATAATCGGGCGCGACGCAGGTCTGCCCCGCGTTGAGATATTTCCCGAACACGATCCGCTTTGCCGCGAGCGGAATATCCGCGGTTTCGTCCACGATGCAGGGGCTCTTTCCGCCGAGCTCCAAGGCGACGGGAATCAAATTTTCCGAAGCCTTTCTCATGACCTCTTTTCCGACGGCGACGCTCCCCGTAAAGAAGATTTTATCGAATTTCAAATCGAGCAGTCGCGCATTTTCCGCCCTGCCGCCCAAAGCGACCGCCGCATATTCTTCGGGAAACGTCTTTCCGATAATATCGAAGAGCACCTTCGAGACGTTCGGGGAATAAGCGGAGGGCTTCAAGACGGCGGTATTTCCCGCCGCGAGCGCGTCCGCCAACGGTTCGAGGGTCAACAGGACGGGATAATTCCAAGGGCTCATAATGAGCACGCAGCCGTAGGGGGATTTTCGGATAAAACTTTTCGCAGCGAACTGCGACAGAGGTGTTTTCACCCTTTTATCCTTGGAAAATTTTTTTGTATGGCGAATGAGATAAGAGATTTCGGACAGCGTGAGTCCTACCTCGCACATATAGCTTTCAAACTCCCCTTTTCCAAGGTCCTCCTTCAAGGCGCGGCAGAGCGCTTCCTCGGACTCCCGAATTGCCCGATAGAGCGCCTTCAAAGCAGAAATGCGATAGGCAGGGTCGAGTGTAACGCCGCTTGCAAAAAATTCCTTCTGCCTGTCGAGAAGTTTTTCAAACTCGTCTTGTTTCTCCATGAAATCTCTCCCGTCCGTATGTACGGACTTATCCCGACGAATGTCGGTAAAACTTTCCGCCTTTGCGAAATTCTCTTTTTCCGTTTCCGCAAGACGATTTTGCACTTTTTCCTATCTTTCCGAAAGGAGAGCGGCCTCTTCAAAAGCGGCCGCTCTCTCCATGCTCAGATGTTTTTTTCCACAAACGCCGTCAAAGCCTCCTCGGGGACAAAGCCGAGGTTGTTGGCCGCGGGTTTTCCGTTCTTGAAAATAATGATATTCGGAATAGAGGTAATGCCGTATTTCACGGCCGCGTCCTCGTTTTCGTCCACGTCGATCTTGACGAATTCCGCCTTTCCCTCGAATTTATCCGATACGTCCTCAAATACGGGCGCCAGCATGCGGCAGGGCCCGCACCAGGTAGCCCAGAAATCGCAGATGACGGGCTTTTCCCCCGCAATAAGTTCCTCCAATTCGTTAAACGTTACATATTTGACCATAATAATTCATTCTCCTTTTTTCTTTTTGAAATATTCCACGGCGCTCGAAAAGTCCACTTTTTTGCTTTCCGAAGAAGCCATGCACTTGACGTTCATGGCGCCTTCCTGCAATTCGTTTCCGCCGATGACCGCGACATATTTTGCGCCGATTTTATCCGCATACTTAAATTGTGCTTTAATCGATCTTTCCATGTGATCGGTCTCCGCATAAATTCCCGCCTGCCTCAATCCGATCGTCAGGGAAAACGCCTTTTTCCGACATTCCGCGTCCATGCCCGCGAAATAGACCAGCGGTTTTTCCTCTTCGGGAATCTTTACGCCCGTCGATTCCATGACGAGAAGCAATCTCTCTATTCCGGCGGCAAACCCCACCGCGGGCGCGGGAGCGCCGCCCAGCTCTCCGATGAGTCCGTCGTATCTGCCCCCGCCGCAGACGGTACCTTGCGCACCTATATCGTCGGAGACGAACTCGAACACCGTCCGCGTATAATAATCGAGGCCGCGCACGATTCGAGTGTCAATTTCATATTCAATTCCCGTCAAAGCGAGATATGCCTTTAAGGACTCAAAATGCTCCGCGCACTCGGGGCAGAGGTAATCGAGGATAGACGGCGCCTGCGCGTTAATTTTTCTGCATGCCTCCTCCTTGCAGTCGAGGAGACGGAGCGGATTTTTTTCGAATCTCGCCTTGCAGTCGTAGCAAAGCCCGTCGAGGTGAGGCGCGAAATATTCTTTCAAGGCCTTGTTGTAGGCGGCGCGGCAGGACGGACAACCTATGGAATTGATGCGGAGCTTGACCTTTAATCCCAATCTTTTGAGGAGGGAATCGGCGAGGGAAATGACCTCCGCATCCGCGTCCGCGCCCTTTGCGCCGAACACTTCCACGCCGAACTGATGAAATTCGCGGAGCCTGCCCGCCTGCGGCCGCTCATAGCGGAACGCAGACGTAACGTAGTACATTTTCACGGGCAAGACGCCGTTTCCCAATCCGTTTTCGATAAAGGAGCGCGCCGCGCCGGCCGTTCCCTCGGGCTTCAAGGTAATCGAACGGTCTCCCTTGTCGCGGAAAGTATACATTTCCTTGGTGACGATATCCGTGGTATCGCCTACGCCGCGCAGAAAAAGTTCGGTATGCTCGAATACGGGGGTGCGTATTTCTTTGAGATTATACAGCTTCGCGGTCTCGCGCGCGACGCCTTCCACATATTGCCACCTGTAAGCGTCGGCGGGCAACACATCTTTTGTCCCTTTGGGTATATTTATCATAAACGCTCTCCGAATCGTCTTATAAGACGTATTTTTTCAGATCTCTGTCGCCCGTCAGCTTGCTCAGATGCTCGTCCACATACTGCTTCGTAATATTCAAAGTCACCGTAGGATAATCCCCGCCGCCCGCATTGAAAGAAATATCTTCGAGGAGGTATTCCATCACCGTATGCAGCCGACGGGCGCCGATATCCTCGCTCGTCGCGTTGAGCTCTACGGAAATCTCCGCGATCCTTTCGATTGCGGAATCGTCGAATTTCAGGTCGATGTTATCCACGCCGAGGAGCTTCGCGTATTGGAAAGTCAACGAATTTTCCGTCTCGGTGAGGATACGGACGAAGTCCTCCTTTTTGAGGCTTTTCAGCTCCACGGATACGGGGAAGCGCCCTTGCAGCTCGGGAATCAAATCCTCCACGGCAGCGACGTGGAAAGCGCCAGCCGCGATAAAGAGAATGAAATCCGTCTTGACAGGTCCGTATTTCGTGACGACCGTGGAACCCTCCACAATAGGCAGAATATCCCTTTGAACGCCCTCTCTCGAAACGTCGGCGCCTCCGCGGTTTCCCTTGCCCGCAATCTTGTCGATTTCGTCAATGAATACGATACCGTCGTTTTCCGCGCGGTAGACTGCTTCGGCCTTCACCGCGTCGTCGTCCACCAGCTTGGAGGCCTCCTCCTCGAGGGCGATCTGCATCGCCTCTTTTACGGAAATCTTGCGCTTCTTTTTCTTGTCCTTGAACATGTCGCCGAAGATGCTGCCGATACTGATCGCCGCTCCTCCGGGAACGAGCTCCATGGCCTGCGGGACGTCGCTCACTTCCATTTCCACGACGAGATTGTCATAAGTCCCCTTTCTCAGCCCGTCTAAAAGATTGGCCTCGAAAATTTCCTTGGGCGTCTCTCCTCTGTCCTCTTTTTTCGCTTCGGCCAAAACCCTCACCATGCGTTTTTCCGCGGCGGCGGTGGCCTTGGCTTTGACTTCCTCTTCCTTTTCCGATTTCACCAGCCGATAGGCGCACTCCGCAAGATCGCGGATCATGCCTTCGACGTCCTTTCCGACGTATCCCACCTCGGTGTATTTGGTCGCTTCCACCTTGATGAAGGGCGCTCGGACGAGCTTGGCGAGCCGCCTTGCTATTTCGGTTTTTCCCACGCCCGTGGGCCCCTTCATGATGATGTTTTTCGGGGTAATTTCCTCGCGGATTTCGGCGGGAAGCTGCGCGCGACGGTAACGGTTTCTGAGCGCGATCGCCACCGCCTTTTTGGCCTCGTCCTGACCGATGATGTATTTATCCAGTTGATTGACTATCTGTTTGGGGGACAAATCCATTTACTTTCCCTCCTTTTCCTTCCGTTTCGCAGGTTTTTTCGCGGATTTTTCCGCAGAGTTTTCCGACGCTTTTCCGTCTTTCTTTTCCGAACCTTTCGCGTCGGCCCGTTCCGCCTTACCGCTCTTTTGCATTGTTCCCATAGGTTCTCCCACCGTCTCGCAGCGGATATTATCGTTCGTATAGACGCAGATTTCGGAGGCGATTTTCAGAGCTTTTCTGGCAATCGTTTCCGCGTCGTAACCGGTTTCCGAATACAGGGCACGCGCCGCCGCGAGAGCATAATTTCCGCCGCTGCCGATGGCACAAATACCGCCGTCCGGCTCTATGACCTCTCCCGTTCCGGAGATGATCAATAAGGTATCGGCGTCCGCGGTGATCATCATCGCATCGAGCTTTCTGCCGATTTTATCGCTGCGCCAAAGGTCGGCGAGCTCCACAGCCGAGCGCATGAGGTTGCCCGCAAACTTATTGAGCATTCCTTCAAAGCGTTCGGAGAGAGAGAAAGCGTCCGTCACCGAGCCCGCAAAGCCGAGAATGACCTTTCCCCCGTAAATGCGCCTGACCTTTACCGCCGAGTTTTTGAATATAACCGATTCGCCCATCGTAACCTGACCGTCGCCGGCAATCGCCGTTACGCCGTCTCTTTTTACCGCGCAAATCGTCGTTCCTCTGAATTCCGTCATAAAAATACACCTCTTTATTTTTGCCTCGAACAGCCGCGCTTTTGCAATCTTACGGCCGTCCGTTCCCGTCCGCGCCGATCGGCGCCATACGGATTTTTTTCTTTCGTCGAGATTCTCCCGCCCTATTCAGAATCTTTCGTCCCGTTCGCTCCGCAGACGTTCTGTACGAAAATTTTCGTCATCTCTCTGCCCTCTTTATCTGAAAGCGTTCGTCATCTTTCTTTCCGTTTCATTCGGGAACGTTCGTTATCTTTCTTTCCGTTTCATTCGGGAACGTTCGTTATCTTTCTTTCCGCTTTATTCGGGAACGTTCGTTATCTTTCTTCCCGCTCCATTCAGGAATATTCGTTATCCCTCTTTTTTATCCGTGGTCTCCGCCCCTTCTGAACTTTCCCTATTCGATTTTGCCCTCTTCCGCCGTTCTGCGAACGGAAGCCAAAGCCCGTTCGGCCAAAGCCCGATACCGTTCCTTTTTGTCCCGAATTTTTTCAGGCAACGGCGCGAGAATTCCGAAATTGGCGTTCATGGGCTGAAAATCTTTATTTGGCGAGGAAATATAGTTTTCGAGCGCTCCCGAAACGGTCTCGTTTCCGAATACGCGCGGAGGGCGGCCGAAAATTTTATCGGAAAGATGAACGGCGGCCAAAAGACCGCTGGCCGCGCTTTCCACATAGCCTTCGACTCCCGTAATCTGTCCCGCGAAATACAGTCTCTCATTATTCTTAACCGAAAAATCCCGATTCAAAACATCGGGGGAGTGAATATACGTATTTCTGTGCATGACGCCGTATCTCAAAAACTCGGCGTTTTTCAGCGCAGGAATCATGGAAAACACCCGTTTTTGTTCAGAGAATTTCAAATTGGTCTGAAAACCGACGAGATTATAAGCCGTTCCCGCAGCATTTTCCTTTCTCAGTTGCAAAACGGCATACGGGCGCGCGCCTTCCCCGTCCCGAAGTCCGACAGGCTTCAACG
>CAKXBD010000042.1 GCA_934871445.1 uncultured bacterium
TTTTCGGCGTGACATCGGATTATCTTTTAGGGATAGAAAAATAAAAGGACCGCGGCAGGTCCTTTTATTTTTTCGCCGTTCGTTCTCCCGCCGTTTTGCCTTTCTCGCAGAGGGGTATAAGTAAAATATTTAGGGGAAAAAGTCGGAAATTTTCAAGGGAAAAAGAAAAAGGCTGAAAAAATCCGAAAAACGGCGTGAAAACGCTTTGAATTTCGGCGCAAATATTGTAAAATAGAATGTGAGAAAGAATAAGCCGATACAGCCGCGTTTTTTGCGCATGTATCGGCGGATAAAATAAGGAAAATCGGAGTTTATCTAAATGGGATTAATCAGTTTTTTGATGGGCAGCGACGGCAGAAAGAGCTTGAAGAAGCTGAACAAAATCGCGGATAAGGTGGAGGCGCTGGACGGCAAATATGCCGCGATGGACGACGCTGAGCTCAAAAGCCAGACGGAGCTTTTGAAGGGGCGCCTTGCCGCGGGGGAGACGCTGGACGACATACTGCCCGACGCATTTGCGGCGCTTCGGGAAGCGGCGTGGCGAGTCCTCGGAATGAAGCACTTTCACGTGCAGGTCATCGGCGGTATCTGTCTGCACCAAGGCCGAATCGCGGAAATGCGTACCGGTGAAGGAAAGACGTTGGTTGCGACGCTGCCCGCATATCTGAACGCACTTTCGGGAAAGAGCGTTCATATCGTCACGGTGAACGACTATCTTGCGAAGCGCGACGCGGAGTGGATGGGAAAAGTGCATAAATTCATGGGGCTGACGGTAGGAGTCATTGCTCCGGGCATGGACGACGACCAGAAGCGGGAAGCGTACAAATGCGACATCGTTTACGGCACGAATAACGAATTTGGTTTCGATTATCTCCGCGATAACCTGAAAACCGACCTCAAAAAGATGGTGCAGCGCGATTTGAGCTATGCCATTGTGGACGAAGTGGACTCCATTTTGATCGACGAAGCGCGAACCCCGTTGATTATTTCGGGCAAAGGGGAGAAGTCGTCGGATTTGTACGTGCAGGTGGACAGATTTGTGCGTACGCTTTCGGGCGGCTTTGATGACGAGCTGAAAGAGGAGGAGGACGCTCAGTTCCAGCGCCTTCGCGCGGAGAAGAAGAACAAAAAGAAAAAGGTAGATTTAACAGCTGCGGAAGCCGAGGACGACGAGGAAGAGACGGTCGATTTCACCAAAATGACCCTCGCGGAGCAGGCGAATTACGAAGCGGAGCAGGAAGAGAAGCGCGCGGCGGCCGCGGCGAACGCGCCGGAGGGCAAGAAAGCGCTTGCGGCGTCGAAGGATTGGGACTATATCATCAACCGCAAGGATAAGACGGTAGAGCTGACGGACAGCGGCGCGCGGAAGGCGGAGAAATTTTTCCGTATCGAGAGTATCGCGGAAATCGAGCATGCGGATCTGAACCATCACATTCAGCAGGCGTTGAAGGCGCATAAACTGTTCAAGCGCGACGAGGATTATATCGTCAACGACGGAGAGGTCATCATCGTAGACGAATTTACGGGTCGACTCATGATCGGGCGCAGATATTCCGACGGGCTTCATCAGGCGATCGAGGCGAAGGAAGGCGTGGAGGTCAGGAGCGAGAATAAGACCTATGCGACGATTACGTTCCAGAACTATTTCCGTCTGTATACGAAACTTTCGGGCATGACGGGTACGGCGAAGACGGAGGAGGCGGAGTTCCGCACGATTTATTCTCTGGACGTTATCGAGATTCCCACGAATAAGCCGATTAAGCGAATCGACCTTCCCGACATGGTGTATTCGACGGTAGACGGGAAGAAACGGGCGATCGTCAACGAAATCGTGGAGCGCCACGAGAGCGGCCAGCCCATTCTGGTCGGTACCTCGTCGGTGGATAAGTCGGAGGAAATTTCTCGCCTTTTGAAGCGGAACGGCGTGAAGCATAACATTTTGAACGCGAAAAACCACGAACGCGAAGCGGAAATCGTGGCGCAGGCGGGCCGTTTCGGAGCGGTGACGATTGCGACGAACATGGCGGGGCGCGGAACGGATATTCTGCTGGGCGGCAACCCCGAATATCTCGCGAAGAAACGCCTCCGCGAAGAGGGCGTGGAACACGATACGATAGAGCTTGCGACCAGCATGTATATTCAGGACATCGACGAACAGACGAAAGAGGTCCGCGAGAGATATAAGAAGCTGTACGAGCATTATAAGGCGGAAACGGACAAAGAGAAGGAACAGGTGATTGCGGCGGGCGGCCTTTGCATCATCGGTACGGAGCGCCACGAATCCCGCCGAATCGATAACCAGCTCCGCGGCCGTTCGGGACGTCAGGGGGACATCGGTATGTCGGTATTCTTCCTGTCCTTGGAGGACGACCTCGTCAAGCGTTTCGGCGGCGAGCGCATGAAGGCGCTTTATAATACCTTCAAAATCGACGAAGACACCTGTTTGCAGTCTCGGCTTCTCTCTCACGGCATCGAGAACGCTCAGAAGAATATCGAGGGCAGAAACTTCGGTATCCGTAAAAACGTCCTTCAATACGACGACGTCATGAACACGCAGCGCAAAGTCATGTACGAGGAGCGCCTCAACGTCTTAAAGGGCGCGAACGTGCACGAACAGGTGCTCAAATATATCCCCGACTACGTAGAGGAAACGGTTCGTTCGGCGGTGAACGTCGAGGACATGCCCGAGCTTTGGAACGAAACAGAGCTCAACGCGGCGCTGGAAGCGAAACTTCTTCCCGAGGGCACGAACTACGTCACGCGCGAGAAGCTGGAAAAGTGGGATTACGAGCTTGCGCTCAAAAAGATTACCAATAAGACGATTAAGGAATACGAAAAGAAAATCGAGGACATCAAGGCCGCGGGAATCGACTTTTACGACGTGGAACGCCGCGTGTTGCTCATGAACGTGGACAGGAATTGGATCGACCATATTGACGCGATGGACCAGCTCAGAAAGGGAATAGGGCTTCGCGCGTACGGTCAGGTAGACCCCGTCATCTCGTATAAGAAGGAAGGCTTCGAGATGTTCGACGAGATGATAGAGCGTATTCAGCGCACGACCATCGCGGTGCTTTTGAAGGTGAAGGTGGAATTCCGGCAGGCTCCGCCTCCGCGCCGCCAGATGCCGGAGCAGAGCGCTCCCGCGGCGCCCGTTCGGAGGCCGCTCCGCCGTCAGATGCCCGAACCCTTGACGAACATGTCCTCGTATAAGGAAGCGGCGGCGAAGCGTGCGGAGCTTCTCCGCGCGGCGAACGGCGGAACATCCGAGCCCTCCGAGACGCAAGAGAACGAAACGAAATAAGGAATTTATGTTTAAGGCAGACGATTACAGATTAAAGATACAGGGCATGCGCGAGGTCTTGAAGGAAGCGGGCTATGCGCTCGATTTGGACAATCAGCGCGCGCGCCTCGAAGAACTCAAAAAGGAACAGGAACAGCCGGACGTTTGGCAGGATTTGGAAAAATCGACGAAAATCGGCAGGGAGATTTCGCATATCGAAAATAAGATCGGCGCTTATTCCAAGAGTGACACCGCGCTCAAAGACGCGGAGGAGGTCATAGACCTCATCGAGGAGACGGGCGACGAAAGCCTGATTCCCGAGCTCGACAGCATGTTGCAGACGGCGGATAAGGATATCGAGGATATGCGTATCCGCGCGATTTTGAAAGGGCCTTACGATTCGCATAACGCGCTTTTGGCGCTCCACGCGGGCGCGGGCGGAACGGAGGCGTGCGATTGGTGTTCCATGCTGTATAGAATGTATACCCGCTATTGCGAGAAGATGGGCTTTAAGGTATTCGAGCTGGACAGGGAAGCGGGCGACGAAGCGGGAATCAAGAGCATCGACTTTCGCGTGGAAGGCGAAAACGCCTACGGGTATCTCAAAGCGGAAATGGGCGTCCACCGCCTCGTGCGCATTTCCCCGTTCGACGCGAACAAACGCCGCCATACGTCCTTTTGCTCTCTGGAGGTCATGCCCGAGGTCGAGGACGACAACGAAGTGGAAATCAAGGACGACGATATCCGTATCGACATTTACCATTCGGGCGGCGCGGGCGGCCAGAACGTCAACAAAGTGGCGTCGGCGGTCAGAATCACGCACTACCCCACGGGAATCGTCGTGCAGTGCCAGAACGAGCGTTCCCAGCTCCAAAATAAGGAAATGTGCTTCAAAATGCTCCGTTCCAAACTCCTCGAAAAGAAGATAGAGGAACGTCAGGCGGAGGCGGACGCCATGAAAGGCGACGTGAAAAAAATCGAATGGGGCTCTCAGATACGCTCCTATGTATTCTGTCCTTACACCATGGCAAAAGACCACCGCACCGGCTACGAAAAGGGCGATATACAGGCGGTCATGGACGGCGACATTCAGGGCTTTATCATCGACTATCTCAAAAAGACTTAAAAAGATTGTGGGCGATTATCGGCGGCAGGTGCTGCCGATAATCGTTTCTTTCGCCGACTCTTTCGGCTGATTTTTTCGCTCATATCTTTCCGCTTCCGTTCGTCTCCTCTTTTTTCTGCCCGTTCTTCTGTTTTTTCGTTTTTTCGTTCTCCCGTTTCCTGTTCTCCCGTTTCCTGTTCTCCCGTTTTCCGTTTTCCCGTTTTCCCGTTTCCCGTTCTCCTGTTTTCCCGTTCTCCCGTCCGTCTTTTTTCGGACAATGTTTTCAAAAAGGTGGTGCCATGTATTCGTTTCCTACCCCCGATCTCAATAAACCCTCCCCGATCATTCTCGGCATCGAATCTTCGTGCGACGAGACGGCCGCCGCGGTCATAAGCGGCAGAAAAATTCTCTCGGACGAAATCGCATCTTCGGCGGATATTCAATCCCTTTACGGCGGCGTGGTTCCGGAAATCGCCTCCCGCGCGCATACGGACGCAATTTCCGCGGTGGTTTCCCGCGCGGTGAAGAACGCGGGGATAAATTTTGAAAATATCGACGCGGTGGCAGTCACTTACGGCGCGGGACTTTTGGGCGCGCTCCTCGTAGGAGTATCCTTTGCAAAGTCTTTCGCCTATGCCCTCGGAAAGCCGCTCGTGGCGGTCAATCATATCCGCGGCCACATGGCGGCGGCATATCTCGTCGAGCCGACTCTCCGTCCCCCGTTCGTCACGTTGCTCGCGAGCGGCGGGCATACCGCGATCCTGTACGCGAAAACGGAATCGGAATTTGAAATTTTAGGCTCGACGCTGGACGACGCGGCGGGAGAGGCTTTCGATAAAGTGGCGCGGGTGCTGGGGCTCAAGTATCCCGGCGGTCCGAATATCGAGCGCTGCGCGAAAGACGGAATCGCGAACGTCCCCATGCCCAAAATGTTAAAAGGGGGCGGAGGTTTTGATTTTTCTTACAGCGGCTTGAAGACGGCGGTCATCAACTATTGCCATACCAAGGAACAGAAAGGGGAGGAATATTCAAAGGCGGACGTCGCGGCTTCCTTTCAGGCGGCGGCGGTAGACGTGCTCGTGGAAAAGACGATCGCGGCGGCGAGAGCCAAGGGAGTGACGACGGTGACGGCGGGCGGCGGAGTCGCCGCAAACGCCTATTTGCGCGAACGGCTGTCGTCGGCATGTAAGGCGAACGGCTTTTCCCTCGTACTGCCCGAAAAGCGCTATTGTACGGACAACGCGGCGATGATCGCGTCGGAAGGTCTGGTACAGTACCGCCTCGGCAATTTTGCGGGATTGGAACTGAACGCCAAGGCTTCCATACCGTTGACGGCGGCCCTTTTCTGAATCCGCATTTTCATAGGGAGGTAATCCATGGCAGATGTTTTATTGGACGCGCTTTTAGACACGCTCAAACTTTTCCCGTGGCTGTTGCTGATTTATATCATTATCGAGCTCATCGAGCATAAGACGAATTTAACGGGCCCGAATAACCGTTTGAGCGGAAAATTGGGGCCGCTCATCGGTTCCGCGACGGGGCTGATTCCGCAGTGCGGTTTTTCGGTCATGGCGGCGAAGCTGTTCGAGCAGAAATATATCACGGTCGGGACGCTTTTGGCGATTTTTCTTTCCACCAGCGACGAAGCGTTTATTATTCTGTTGTCGTCGGGGAAAGGCGCCGTTTGGCTCCTGCCGCTCATAGCGGTAAAAATCGTCGTCGGCATCGCGGTGGGCTATGCGGTAGACGGAATTTTGAAGAGCTTCGGCCGCAGACAGACGCGCGTCGAATCCTCCCGCGGTAAATGCTTGGACGAAGCGCGTGCCCGTACCCATTCGGAACACGCGCATCATTCTCATAGTGCGGTTTTCTCTCCGTCTGAGGGGGCGCATGGCGTAGGGGCCTCCTTGCCCGAGGATTCCCATAGCGCAGTTTCTTCTCCGTCCGAGGATTCCCGCGATACGCCCTCGCACGAATTGTTTTTGAAAAAAGCGCAGGAAAAGGAATTTGAATGTACCTCCTGCGGGCGGGTGCACGACGAAAGTAAGCCGTTTACGCTGTATTTTCTTTCTCCGCTGTTGCATGCGTTGAAAGTGGCGCTCTTTATCCTCATCGTCAACGTCGTTTTGGGCGTCGTGATTTATTATGTCACGGAGGAGCGCTTTATTTCCTTTATGAATAAAAACCTGTTTGTCCAGCCGTTTATTTCCTCGCTCGTCGGGCTGATTCCCAACTGTGCTTCCAGCGTAGTCATCACGGGGAGCTTTTTACAGGGCGGAATTTCTTTCGGCTCGTGCGCGGCGGGGCTCTGTGCGAATGCGGGGCTGGGGTTTGTCGTACTTTTGAAAAACGTGAAGGAGTGGAAACGCAATCTTGCTCTGATTGTCGTATGCTATGTCATAGCGGTGCTGGTGGGAATCGCTCTCAATGCGGCGTCGCTGGTATTTTGATAGAAGAAAAGAGGTGAATTTATGGCGTATTTAAGTAAATTTCTCTCCTCGCTTTCGCCGTATACGGCGGGGGAGCAGCCGAAGGATAAAAGGTATGTCAAGCTGAATACCAATGAAAATCCCTATCCGCCGTCCCCGAAGGTATCGGCCGCCCTCCGCGCGTTCGATACGGAAAATTTGAAGCGTTATCCCGCGCCCGACGCGGATTCTTTGCGGGAAGCGATCGCCCGTGCGGAGGGCGTGGAAAAAGACAACGTATTTTGCGGCAACGGCAGCGACGAAGTGCTCGCGCTCTGCGTGCGCGCGTTTTTCGACTCGGACGGAAAGGGCGCGGCGTTTGCGGATTTGACGTATTCCTTTTATCCCGTGTTCTGCTCGTTTTTTTCCGTGCCGTATAAGACGGTCGCGCTGAAAGAGGACTATACGATGAATCTTTCCGCTTTGACAAAGCAGGACGCGCAGGGAATTTTAATCGCCAATCCGAACGCCCCTACGGGTATCGGAATCCCCCGTAAGGAAATGGAAGCGTTCGTGCGGGACAATGCGGACAAAGTCGTGATAGCGGACGAAGCGTATATGGGTTTTTACGGGGAAAGTCTCGCGCCGCTCGCAAAGAAATATAAAAATCTGTTGGTCGTCAAGACGTTTTCCAAATACTATTCTCTTGCGGGAATCCGCTGCGGTTACGCGCTGGGGGATAAGGATCTGATCCGCGGCCTGTTTACGGCGAAGGACTGTTTCAATTCCTATCCCGTGGATGCGCTGTGTCAGACGGCCTGCGCGGCGGCGGTCTCCGATGGGGAATATTACGAACGCGCGGCGGAAAAGGTGAGATCAGAGCGCGCGCGCCTTCGCGGCGAGCTTTTGAAGCTCGGCTTTTTCGTGCCCGAAAGCGCGGCGAATTTCCTGTTCGCGGGGTATCCCCGTCTGGGTGGGAGAAGCATATACGAGGGACTCAAAGCCCGCGGCGTGCTGGTGAGATTTTTCGATACTCCGAAGCTGAAAGACTTCTGCCGCATCACGGTGGGAACGAAGGAGGAAAACGACGCTCTGCTTTCCGCGTTGAAGGAAATTATGAGGGATTTATAATGCTATGAGGGAGGTTTCGTCGGCGCTTTTCGGGAGTGAAATTCTGACGGGAGATCTGAAAGATTTTCCCGCTCTGCTTTCCGCCCGTTTTCCCTTCGGAAAATACCTCGTACTCACCGACGAAGAAAGCGCGTTTCCCGTGTTGGAAACGCTGAAAAATCTGCCGAAAAAGATACAGCTCGTCGTGAGGAAGGGGGACGACGCGGTGCCGCTCTTTCACCTTTCCGACGGGATTACCTGCGTGATCGGGGCGGGAAAAGCCTGTTCTTTGGGACGGTATTTTGCCGCCGCGCGCGCTCTGCCGTTCGTCGCCGTCTGCACTTCGCCCGAGCCGTTCGGCTTGCTCCGTGCGCACGCACGGGTCTGTTCGGGCAAGAAAGAAATAATTTATCCCGTTCCGCCTCCTGCGCTCGTTTACGGCTGTGCGAAGGAGCTGTCGGAGAATGAAAGGGGACAAATGCGGGCAAGGGCGTTTCTCGTCGCCTGTTCGCTGTCGGTATTTTGCCGCCGCGCCTTAAAGGCGATCGGGCTTCCCGTGTCCGAGGCCGACTCTTCGGAAAATTCGGAAGCGCTCTTGTCCGCTTCGGCAAAGTGTTTTTCCGAGGGCGCAGAGACGCTGTTTTTCGCGGTAACTGCGGCGGAATACTGTTTTCGTTCGGGGTATCCCGAAGGGGAAATTTTCGCGTTTCGGGACGTGGCGGAAAAAATTTCGGGAAAATCCGATTTGCTCGCCCCATGTTGTAAAGTGCTTTCGGACGCTTACGCGCTGTTTTTCGAGAGCGGGTTTTACCGCGGCGGGAAGGTGGATTATAACGGGCGGCGGGAAGCGGCAAAAAAGCTCGCGCAAGGGACGGATATTTTTGTCGGGGAGAGCGTCGTTCCCTCGTTGAACGAGCTCGAAAAATACGAAAAAAACTTTGAAGAGGCGCGAAAAAAAATATTGCCCGCAATCTCAGGCATACAAAGGGATTGCCGCATTTTCAAGGAAGAAATCGGAAACGATGTTTTTCGCATTTTTTCCGATGTTTTGAAATTGCTTCCCGAATTGTCGCAATCCCTTATGCCATACGGGATTGCGGCACTGATGAGAGATTTTTCCCTGTTATAAAAAATCGCCCTTAAAAATCAGTTTTTTCAATGCGAATTGCGGGTAATTTTATGAAGAAAATCGAAGTGTATGAATATCTGAATTTCCGAAATATCCGATTTGAAACGACGGAGCATGAGCCCGTGTTCAATATGGCGGAAGCCGCTTCCGTCTCGCTGCCCTATCCCAACGCCGAGGCAAAAAACCTCTTTGTGAGAGACGGCAAAAAAAATTACTATCTCCTCGTCGTCAAGGGAAACAAAAGAGTGAATTTGAAAAAATTCAGGCGGGAGAACGGAATCGGAGCTTTATCGTTTGCTTCCGAACAGGAATTAGCGGCCGTTTTGGGCTTGACTTCGGGCTCGGTTACTCCGTTCGGTATCCTCAACGATACGGAACATAAGGTGCAGTGCTTTATCGACAAAGAATTTACGGAGGGCGCGGGGCTGATAGGCGTTCATCCGAACGATAACACGGCCACGGTCTGGCTGAAAACGCGGGATTTAATCGACTTGATAAAAGAAAACGGAAATGCGGTGTATACGGCAGAATTCTGATTTGAAAAAACGAAGAGGAAAGATATGACGATCGAGGAACTTATACAAAAGACGAAAGTGTTTCTTTTAGACATGGACGGCACGATTTATATAGACGAGACGCCGATCGGGGAGATGAAAAAGACGCTCTCCCTGCTTCGCGAAAAGGGGAAGAAGCTGGTTTATTGCACGAACAATTCTTCCAAAACTTCCGAAGAATACAGAGAAAAACTCGTCAAAATAGGGCTTTTCGATCCGCGGGATTTCGTGTATACTTCGGGGATAGCGACGGCGGAATATCTCAAAAAATACCATGCGGGAAAGAGCGTTTATCTTTTGGGCAGAGAGGCGTTAAAGGCGGATTTTATCGCCCGCGGAATAGCGCTCGACGAAGATAAGCCCGAGGTCTGCGTATTGGCATACGACACCGAAGTGACCTTTGAAAAGCTCAAAAAATTCAACGAATTTCTCGTAAACGGCTGCTTTTATGCGGCGACTCATCCCGATGCGGTCTGCCCCGCAAAGGGCGTGTTTCCGCCCGACGTCGGTTCCTTTATCCGGCTGTTCGAGTGTTCGTCTCATCGGGTTCCCGACGTCGTTTGCGGCAAACCGCATAAAATAATGGGTGAGGCCCTCGAAGGGCTTCTGGACGCGAAAAACGACGAAATTGCCATGGTCGGAGACCGTTTGCATACCGATATTCGTTTTGCAAATAACAGCGGCTTTACGGGCGTGCTCGTGCTTTCGGGGGAGACGACGAAGGAGATGCTCCGAGGCTCAAAAGACAGGCCGGACATCGTATTAAATTCCCTGAACGACGTCGCCGCATATCTTTAAGGGAAGAATAAAGAAAGAGAAGTGTTTGAAAGTGCGCGAAAATGCGTTATATATAAATATAAGACCGTAAAAGGGAGGTTTTCAGCATGAAGGAAGTGGAAATCAAGGGCGCGGAAGCGGGAAAATTGACCGTCGCTTTGAGCGGAGATATCGATTCGGGAAATGCGGACGAATTTTATTCCGACGTAATTTCGGCATACAGGCAAAATCCCGCGGATATTGTATTCGATTGCGCCGAGCTGAATTTTATCGACAGCACGACGTTGGGAACGTTCGTCAAGATTCTCAAAAACGCAAAGACGGACGGACATAATATCATTCTCAGAAATTTACAGCAGAAGATCAGAAAGCTCTTTATGATTTGTTCCCTGAATACGATTATGGAGATTGAATGACCATGGAAAACTTTTGCGTTTCTTTGCCTTTATCCAGCGAATATCTTACGACAGTTCGGCTGACGACTGGCGGACTTTGCGCGCTTTGCGGGTTCGACGTGGATTCGGCCGAGGATTTCAAAGTGTGCGTCACCGAAAGCCTCCTGATCCTCAAACGCAACGGGTTCCGCGCGGTCGATATTTCCTTCCGCACCGGCGAGTCGCTTGCCTGTACCGTTTCCGGCAAGGAAAAGGGTGAGCCCGAAGAAAAAACGGCGGACGACGACATTTCTTATGCGTTGTTGAATGCGCTTTTGGGAAATGCGGAATTTGTAAAAGACGGCGCGGGCACGGTACAGACCATCGCCTTCGAAGCGTGAGCGGGACGGGTTTTCCATTATGGCAGAAGAAACGATCAACGAGCTGTTCGAGCGATACAAAGAGACCGGTTCGAGGGAGCTGCGCAATAAAATCGCTGAAAAATACCTCTACATAGCCGACATTCTCGCAAAAAAATTTGTGGGGCGGGGTGTGGAATACGACGATTTGAAACAGGTGGCTTCCCTCGCGCTGTTGAAGGGAATCGACCGTTTCGATCCCTCTCTCGGCATGCAGTTTACTACTTTTATCACGCCTACCATCGCCGGAGAAATTAAAAATTATTTCAGGGACCGTTCCAGAATTATCAAACTCCCTCGTCGGCTCAGCGAAATTAGCGCATCCGTGCGCGAATTCTCCGCCGAATACGAAGGAAAAAACGGCTCGAAACCTAGCATACGCGAGATTGCCGACGGACTTTCGCTCTCGGAAGAAGAAGTCATTCGCGCGCTGGAAGTGGGCGGGACGGTCTCCCTCGACGGCGTGGCGAGTTCGGGAGAGGACGATTCCGAACATTCCCTCTATGCGCTCCTGCCGGACAACGACGACAAATACGAGCGTCTCGAAATCAAAGACGCCCTGCGTTCGGCCATGAAAGATTTGTCCGATACGGAAAAGGCGCTGATTAAGTACCGCTACGGGGAAGAACTGTCCCAAAGCGAGACGGCTAAGCGTCTGGGCGTTTCACAGATGTTCGTTTCGAGAATGGAAAGAAAACTTTTGGCTAAGCTCAAAGAAAATCTGAAAGATTCCGTCTGAAAAACGGAGGCTTCGGAGGCAGAGATATGTTCGTGGAAGTAAAAAATTTTGAGGCGCTGAGAGCGGCGATGAAACAGCTCTGCGACTTTCTCGAAGAACGCGACGTGCCTGAGGACAGCGTATTCGACAGTAAATTGGTGGTCAGCGAGCTCGTCAGTAACGTCTTGCAGCACTCTGACGGAACGGCTTTTCTGGAAGGCGAAATCCGCGGGAATTTTATCGAATTGAAAGTGCGTTCGACCGTGCGGTTCTGCCCGCCGGAAGAAAGCTGTTGTTCGGGCGTATATGCCGAAAGCGGCCGCGGACTGTTCATCGTGGACAGCGTATGTACCGAGCGGTCCTATACGGAGGACGGGGGCATAAAAGTACTGATCAAAATTTCCGGCAGAGCGTCTCTGCCGGACGACGATTAAACGTCCTCCGTTCGGAGGACGTTGTTTTTACAAATATTATTACAAAAAGTATTTTAAGGAGAAAAAGTATGGATATTTCAGAAGCGATGAAGGCAAGACATTCCGTGAGAAGCTATTCCGACAGGCCGATTCCCGAAGATATCGTCGGGATTTTGAAACAGGAGGCGGAAAACTGCAATCTGAAAAGCGGGCTGCGTATTCAGGTGATCACCGACGAGGAAAGCGCTTTTGAAGGCTTTATGGCGCACTATGGAAATTTTCGCGGCGTTAAGAATTATATCGCTTTGGTCGGAAAGAAGTCAGACGAAGAAAAGGCGGGATATTTCGGAGAACATCTCGCCTTGAAGGCGCAGGCACTGGGGCTGAATACCTGCTGGGTTGCCATGACCTTCAAAAAGAGCGCCTGCAAAAGAAATTGCAGAATAGAAAAAGGTGAGAAGCTGCTGTGCGTTCTCGCTCTCGGCTACGGCGTTGCGCAGGGCGTTCCGCATAAAAATCGTGCGGCGGAGGAGATTGCTCCCGCGCTTTCGTCCGCGCCCGATTGGTTTCGGAACGGGACGGAGGCGGCTTTGCTCGCACCTACCGCCCTCAATTCGCAGAAGTTTCGCTTGGAAATAGAAGGGGAAAAGGTACGTGTGAGCGCTTGGGGGCCTTACGCAAGGATAAATCTCGGAATCGTAAAATATCACTTTGAAGCGGGCGCGGGAAAAGATAATTTTCAGTGGCTATAAATAGAAACGAAGGGGAAAAGCTCCGAACCGAAAACAGGGGCGGAAGTACGGATTTCAAAGAACATAGGCGGACAAGAGATAAGCGCGATTGACAAAGGAGGAAATATGTTTCTCGACAGTGTACGATTTCCGAAGGAAGAGGAAAATTATCCCTTTTCCTGTGTACGAAACGCGGAAGAACTCAGAGTGACGAGCGCGGTTTCCCTGTTCTGCGGAGGAAACGGAGCGGGAAAGACGACTTTGATCGAGCTGATTGCCCAAAAATACGGCTGCCCGTTTATCGGAGAGGGGAGGGAAAAATTCCCCAAGGCGCTGCTGAACAAAATACAGATTTCCAAAACGCAATTCCCTAAGCAGGTTTTTCGCTTTTCAGCAGAAGAATTCATGAGCTATACGCTGTGGCAAAAGAGAGCGGCACGGGAAGCGAAAGAGGAGATAGAACGGGCAAAACGGGAATTTAAGGGCGTGGCGGCGGGATTTGCCGCTATGCCGCATTTCAGGACATTGGCCGAAATCGAAAATATGTATGGGCGGGAGCTGACGGAATGTTCTCACGGGGAAGGCTTCATAGAATTCTTTAAGAGCCGCGTGCGGGAAGGAGGACTCTATTTCCTCGACGAACCCGAAGGCGCGCTTTCCTATGAAAACCAATACCGGCTCGGCTTCCTTATCCGAGAACGCGCAAAGGAAAACTGTCAATTTGTCATCGCTACTCATTCGCCCGTTTTGCTTCTGATTCCCGATGCGGCTATATACGAGATAAAGGACGGCGCTATTCAAGAAAAGAATTTTGACGATTTGGAGGACATTCGCTTTTTGGAAATGTTTTTAAGACGCAGAGGAAAGAATATGTTTGACTGAAAAAACAGATCAAAGGCTACAAAAAATGCTAATAAAACAGCCCGACCTTGAAAAAGGTCGGGCTGTCACTTTCAGGGAAATTATTTTCTGATCGCGAACTGATACATCTTGGACAGCAGGGAATCGGGGATTCTGTCTCTGTACTGACCGAGATAAATGAACACTTTGCGGAAGAATTCCGTATTGTCTCCGCCTACCTGATAGTCGGGCAGGTTCTTTGTATCGCCTTTATATTTGAGAATAAAGATTTCCGTGAACTGTTCTCTTTCCGCGCTGTTGAGCGAAGCGATAAACGGATCGAAGCTCCTGCTGTTATAGAAATCATAATCCGCCGTAGCGCCTGCACCCGGTTGTTCCGCCGCGGGAGTCGTAAAGTTATAGTTATAAACGGGAGCCTGCTGGGTCGCAGTCTCTTCCGTGACGGTAGTCGTTTCTTCCTGTACGGGAGCTTCGACTTCCTCTGCTTCCAAAGTCGTTTCCTCTGTCGCCGTGGGACCTTCATAACGGACAGCTTCCGCGTAGACACCGGTTTCGTTC
>CAKXBD010000043.1 GCA_934871445.1 uncultured bacterium
GGGGACGAGCAGCGTATCCGATTTATTTATTCCCGTATATTTCAAAACGGCGTCCAATAATGCCGATATCGGCTTTATTCGCTATAACGAAACGGACGGATTATATTTTACTGCGGAAAGCAAATGCACGGCTTATTCGTTTACCGAGCTCGACGGTGTTTGGCGGTTTTACGCTGAATTTGTATACGAAAGCAGCTTTACTTCCTTTGAGCTCCCCGTCTGGATGCAGTCATCCTTCCTCGTCGATAATATTCAGATAACTCCCAAGACCGGATTTATGACGATTTTGGAAAAGACGGAAACGGAGGTGGCTGCGGGGGCATCTGAGGACCTCGTATTCGATTTTGGAGAGGTCTCCGTCATAGGCGCGTCGATTGCGGGAGAGGCGCTTCCTGAGGGAAGCTGGTCGTCCGCCGGCGGAAAATTTACGCTGAACGGGGAATATATCGCAAATCTGACGGCGGAAAGCGTCAATAAAATTACGGTATATACTTCCCTTGGAAAACAAAATATCGTCATTCGAGTCAATAAATATTCCCTCGGCATTACAGGGGAAAACTTCAATTATGCTTTGGACGGGAAGGATATGCTCTTTGAGGTACAGACTGCGGGATATTCGCTCGAAGAAGCAGAAATTTCCGATTCCCGAGGGACGCTCGTCAAAGGGACGGATTATCTCGCGAACGGCGCTTCGCTGACCTTAAAATCCGATTATCTCGAAAAGGTGATTTTACGGGAGAAATTAAATATAAAATTTGCGGAGGACGCCGCTTTGTCATTCGACGTGACTTCCGATAAAATGCTGTTTGTCGATTTCGATTCGTTCAAGGCTCCCGAAAAGGGCTTCGGACTCGGTTTTGTCGCTTCGGAGGCAGACGGAAGGGCCGGTAAAGGCTGTCGTTTGGTAAACGAAAATACCGCTACCTTTTTGGCTCTTGGCGGAAACTTCTATCCTATGACGTTTGAAGCGGGAAAGTCGTACACCGTGGAATTTGATATTAAAATCAATTCGGTGAACTTTCATAATTTCGTCATTGAAGGAAACAGCTGTTATATGCCGATTACGTTCGGAACAGGATATGATGTCACTTTTATACGGCTTTCGGACGACGGACAGGGCGGTATCGACATGAAGAACGAAACGCAGTCCGTGGGAACGGAATCGAACATTCCCGTAAAGGGGGAGGACGGTTTCTATCACATTTCTTTTAGCTTTATTCCGACGGAAGCGTGTACTACGTTGACCTTTGACGTATGGATGGCGAGCGATATTGTCATAGATAATATCGTTTTGATGAGAAAATAAATAAAAATCGGGAGGAAAATTATGAAAGCTTTGTTTAAGTCACTCGCTTCGGCGGGGTTGGCGGCATTGTTCGGCGTCGGAGCGATGGGAGGTACGGCCGCTTTGGCGGAAATGATCGAGCATCGCGGGGAAAACGTCCCTGAGGAAATTAGGACGGAAAATGTCGCCCTGGGTAAAGAGGTAACGTTCCGTTCGTTGACGGATATGAACGAAACATTGACGATGTATAGCTATTTTCCGAATAATGGAGGAATTGACGGCACGGGCTGTTATGATATTTCCGCCGGCGGTAACGTTATGACGGACGGGGTCAACAGCGAATGGGGCGGATATACGGTCAATTCCACTTGGGCGGGCGTGAGAGGATGGGCATATCTCGACCTCGGAAAGAGCTACGATATTTCCAGTATCAAAGTACATATGTTAGCGGCTTGGTGTTTTATGGACGTCATCGTTCAAGTGTCTGACAATGCGTTGTTTCAAAAAGACGTGACGACAATATTCAGTGTTTGCGATACGCTGTCTTCGGAAGGGGCAACGGTCTATGACGGCGGAAAAGTAGGCTGTACGGAGGAAACGAAGGGAGAAACGGGCTGGAACGGCAGGGAAGGCGTGGACTCAAAGCAGGCAGAAGGAAATATTTTTTCCTGTAACGTTTCCGCCAGATATGTCCGCTTTACGAATAATTGTGGAAATACTTCGCAAAACGGTGGTGCGGACGAAAATACCGCAATTTCTGAAATAGAGGTCTATGCTCGCACTTCGGGCGTTGCGGCGCCGACTGCTTCCGTGGTATCGGGAACTTACGAAAGGCTCGAAACCGTGGAACTTACGTCCTCTTATGCCGATGCAAAAATCTACTATACGTTAGACGGCAGTTATCCCACGGAAGAATCCGCGCTGTATGAAGGTCCCGTAGACCTTTCGGGAAAAACGGGCGCGGTAGCGCTCCGCGCGATTACCGTCGTCGACGGGAAACAGAGTTATCCCGCCGATTATCAATATAAGGTCGTCGAGGGTGCTTATGGAAATCAAGCCCTCGGTAAAGAGGTAATATTCCGCTCATTGACGGACATGAACGAGGTCTTGACCATGTATAACTATTTCCCCGACGGAGGAGGAATCGACGGCACGGGCTGTCGAGATATTTCCACGAAGGGAAATGTGATGACGGACGGACAGAATACGGATTGGATGGGCTTTAATGTCAATTCTACTGCCGCAAACGTTCAAGGCTGGGCTTTTCTCGACCTCGGAAAGAGTTGCGACATTTCCGAAGTCAAGGTATACTTTTTGTCAAAATGGTGTTTTCAGAACGTCATTATTCAGGCTTCCGACGACCCTGAATTTAAGACGGGAGTAACGACGATATTCAGTTGCTGTGACAGTCTGGAAGCGGACGGAATAAAGGTGTATGACGGCGGAAAAGTGGGCTGTACGGAAGAAACGAGGGACGATACGGGCTGGAACGGACAAATCGGCGTGGATTCAAAAATGGATATGCCGACGCCCGAAGAAATGGGCAACGTATTTACTTGCAATGTATCTGCGAGATATATTCGCCTGACGAATACGAATCTCGGAAACGGCGGCGCGGATTCCAATACGAATTTTACGGAAATAGAGGTCTACGGAGGGGAAAGCGTCCCGGATGATGTAGTTTTAGAAAAAGCCGTCAAGTCCGTAAAGGCAGACCTTGACGCCATAGAGGTCGCAAACGGTACGACGAAGGAGGAGGTTATTTCGAGCCTTCACGAAAGCGTAACGATTGAAATGACGGACGGAAAGGAAACCGAGGTGGCGGCAATTTGGAATTCGGAAAATTACAAGGGAAATACGGCAGGAGAATATATTTTTACGCTCGAAACGGAGCTTCCCGAACATGTTTCGGATATTTTCGGAACACTGGACGGATTATCCATCACAGTCACCGTCCTGCCTGCCGCTGATAAAACAGCATTGGAGACCGCGATTGAATCGGCGAACGCTCTCAAAGAGGAGGATTATACCTCCGATTCCTGGACGATGTTGAAAAATGCCTTAAATGCCGCAGAACGTATAGCCGTTGACGGAAAAGCGAGTCAGCAACAGGTGGACGAATGTACCGCGGCGCTCGAAAAGGCAGTTTCCGATTTGATACTTCGTGCAAAGGATAAGACTGCACTTAAAGCGGCTATCGACGAAGCAAAGGCAATCGACGGCGATAAATATTTATCGGACGGAGTTGCAGGGCTGACGGATGCACTTGCGGACGCCGAAGCCGTTTATGCCGACGCCGATGCTTCCGTAAAAGAGGCCGAGGATGCTTTGAAGATTTTGGCGGAAGCTATCGATGCCTTACAGGAAAAGGCGGATTTGTCCGCTTTGTCCACGCTAATCAAAACGGTAAAGGAAACGGGATATAAGGCTGACGAATACACTCAGGCGACCTATGCGGCATTGGAGGATGCCTTGGAAGAAGCGGAAGCGATGTTGTCCCAAACCGAGGTTTCTGCCGAAGCCGCGGAGAGGGCTTATAACGCGCTCGATACGGCTGTGAAAGGGTTAGAAAAATACGGGGATTCTTCCGCTTTGAAGGCGTTGATTGAGACGGCTAAGGCGCTGAATGAGGAGGATTATGCCAAAAATGGTTTCGATGCGTTAAAGGGCCAGCTCTTAAAAGCCGAAGAAACGGCGGCAAGGAAGGAGATACAATCCGTTTATGACGAGGCGGAAGCGGACTTGCAGGAGAAAATAAATGCTCTTGTCAGTCTTGTGGGCTTAAAGGAAAAACTCGTTTCAGCAAAGGGATATTCCGCCGAAGATTATACGCAGCTCTCTTTTGAAGGCTTGAAAACGGCGATTGCCGAAGCCGAGCTTTTGCTCGATAAAGCAGGCGCTACAGCGGCGGAGGTGGCCGAGGCGGAAGCCGCTATTGAAGACGCCGTCGCAGCATTGGAGCATATTGAAACAGATAGCTCGGGCTCCTCGTCCTCATTCTCGTCTGAATCTTCTTCACCTTCCGAAGAAAAAGGCTGCGGCAGCGTTGCGGGAATTTCCGCGGGGATTTGCCTGTTACTTGCGGGAACTGCTTTGGTGTTGAAAAAGAGGAGATAAAAATTTATTCGTTTTCCGTCCGTCGAAAAGCGGATGGGAAACATAGAAGGGATAAGGAGAAAAAAGGAAAATGAAAAAAAATCTGAAATGCGCCGTTGCGGCGATTATGATTTCGGCGATGGCCGTATCGGGCGCTTACGGACTGTCTTTAACAAAAGCGGAGGAAATGAGCACGGAAGAAATGCCGAGAAATACTATAAATGAATTTCTTCTTTCCACTTGGAAAGGATATTACGATTTCGATATTGCTTCTTACGATTTTCAGACGAAGGAGCTCGCCGAAGCGGGAATGAATTTTATTTGGCATCCCGGTTATTCCTCCGCGATAGGACAGAAAACCGATTATCGTGAAGTGGAAAAAATCTATGAGAAATACGGCATGAGTTATCTTTATACGGCGGACAGACAATTTGAGTACGACGAAACGTTGATGAACGACTTGAAGCACTGTCTCGGATATTATGTAAAAGATGAGCCCAGCGCTTCGCAATTCAATTCCACGAAAGAACTATTTCATCAATATCTGTCTGCGGATTCTGATCGGTCTCCGTTTGTCAATCTGTATCCGAACTATGCGGGAACGACGGCTTTGGGCGGTACTTATGAACAATATGTAAATAACTGGATTGAAACGGTCGGGGCGGAAAATATGGAGTATCTCTATTACGACCATTATCCCTTTACGGGAACGGAAGAAGTAAGAAGCTCGTATTTCTCGGATATGGAAACGATACGCCGTGCCGCATGGGAACATGGGCGCATGAAGACGGGCGGATTTACGCAAACGGGCTGGTGGGCAGGAATGAGAAAGCCCAATGAGGACGAATTCCGTTGGAATATGTCTACCTATATCGCTTACGGTTTTAAGAGCATTTCTCATTTCTGCTGGGTCTCTCCTGACCGCGTGTCCGTCGAGGACGGCGGCGAGGATATGCGCGACCATGTCATCGACCAAGAGGGAAACAAAACGGAATTATACGCTCCGGCATCGTATTATAATTGGCAGGTGCGTCAACTTGGCGACCTGCTCATGGAAATCGACTGTATGCACGCTTATCATTCGGGGACAAATACGGCAGAGGGAGCGGAAGTGCTTCCGAAAAATTTCCTGATTCAGCCGGAAAGTAAAACGGATAATTATATCATCAGTCTTTTTACCTCAAAGGACGATTCGGAAAAATATATCATGTTGATGAACAACTCCACTTCCGAAAGCAGGGAGGGGACGTTTACGATTTCCGCAGATTCCGGCGTAGAGGGGCTGACGGAGATTTCTCCGACAATCGATTCCGAGAATCTCCCCGACCCCATGAATTTGGGGGAGACGCTCGGGCAACCTGCAAGGACTTCCGTTGAAATCTCGGACGGGGAGTTTACCGAAAGTTTTCTGCCGGGAGAGGTGAAAATTTATAAGTTGGAGGGCGAAGAAATCGTTATCGACGAGGGCTTGGAGCTCCCCCGCGTTTCCTTGGAATCGGGAACTTATACGGGCAGCCAGACGGTAAAGCTCACAACCGCTCAAAAGAATGTATCGCTCTATTATACGTTGGACGGCTCTTATCCGAAGGTTTTGGCAGACGGCAGGCCGGGAGAGGGAACCTTTCTCTATGAAAAAGAAATAAATCTCGGCGAAGACGGGAAATGGGAATATATTCCCCTGCGGGCTGCCGCCTATAAAAACGGAGAGCTCAGTCGGACTGTGGACAGGGATTATTTTATTACAGAAAACAGCGAAAATATTGCGCTTGGTAAACCCGTCACATTCTATGACAGGACGTTTGAAAAGGAAATCACCGTTTCGGACGAAAAGAGCGAGATTGCAACGGGCAGCGTCGTTACGGACGGGTATCATGACCCTTATACCGAGGTATTTACAGCCGAAAATACGACCGGTTGGGCGGTAGTAGACCTCGGAAAAGAATATGATACGGATAAGACAGTGGTTTCTTTTTGGAATGACTGGCCGTTTGAGGACGTCATTATTCAGGTTTCTTCCGATTTCAAGAATTGGGAAAGTATCTTCAATAACGATACAGACGGCTCAATGGAGGATGTCACGGGAGAAACGGGAACCGATGGGGAATACAAAGACCAAATGCACGCCGGACAAGTAATTGCTTATGAGACAAAAACTTTCCGATTTATCCGCGCTTATAACGTCGGACGCGGGGGCGGAATGTTCAATGGGCGAAGCGTATTTCAGGAAATTTCCGTATTTTCCAGCTTTGATTCCTCCGACCTTCCGAATGCCGAAAGCCTGCTCGATGAAACCGTTCTTTCCGATTGGAATGAGCTCGGGGGCTCCGATTGGACTTTGAAGGATGGAACGCTTTCCGTTTCGGGAACGGGCGACTGGGGACGTGCGATTGCCTTTACAGGGAAAAAGTATAAAAATTTCGTCATAGAAGGCAGATTTTCCATGACGGACATTGCTGCAGGACTCGTCGGCTTTGAATTGTATAAGACGACGTACACGGGCAGTCTCAACGGCAATAACGGCTACGTGGTATTCGTGGAAAATGGAGGACGAGTAGGCGCTTACGACGGCGTAAACGGTGGTTCACAGGAATTCGGCCCCACAAATATCCAAGCTATCGGATTTAGTCCTTCCGATTTTGTGTTTCGTGTGATTTCCGTCAACGACATTCTTTCCGTGAGTATCAACGGAACGCCCGTCTATACGGTGCGTAACGATCGCGCGGATATGAATGCGGGATATATCGCCGTACATGCCGGCTCAATAGGTATTTCCGTCTGCGATTTATGGATTATGGAGCTCGGCGAGGAAAACGGCTGTACAAATACGGAGCCGGAGGACGCTCTCGATTATCAATCGGAAACGGTACAGCGTGCCGTAGCTCTGTACGAGAAAAAAAGTGAGGTTTTATCACTCCTACCTAAAACGGTGGCATTTTCGACGGTGAACGGAAATACGATGGAAATTCCCGTAAACGGCTGGACAACGGAGGATTATGACAGAAAATCGGCGGGGTGGTATAATTTTACGGCAGATGTAGACGTGTATTCCTTCGGTCGGCTTTCTAACGCTTTCGGAGTAAAAGCAACAGCGAGGGTATGGGTCTCTGCCGGAATCGATATAGATGCAATTAATATCTATATCGGAATCGCGGAAAGTTTGAACGAATCGGATTATACGCCCGAAAGCTGGGCTGAAATGGCGCAAAAGCTCACTGTGGCGCTGGAAATTATCAATGACCCTTATGCCGTTCAAAATTCTGTCGGCGTGGCATCGTTTCAGTTAAAGGACGCCATTGACGCGCTCGTCAATATCAAGCAGGATAAGGAAGCTCTTAAAGAGGAGATAGCAAAATGTAAAGAAAATTATATCGAAGGAGCATACACGAAAATTTCCTACGGATATTATTTTGAAGCCTTAACTTCCGCTGAGCAGATTTTTGCAAGTAATATCGCTTCCCAAAAAGAAATCGACGGGGCTTTGTCGAAATTGAAGAAAGCGGAAAATTCACTGATTGCTTTGGGCGACAAAACGCTATTAAACGGCGCAATAGAAGAAGTAGAGGCATTGAAGAAATCCGATTATACGGCGGAATCCTATGCCGCCGTTGAAAAGGCGTTGAAGGACGCGGATAGAGTTTTAGCGCTCGGTACGCCGACCGCGGTACAGACGGAAATCGCCGCCCGAAATTTAGAAAGCGCAACGAAAGGGTTAGTGTCCGTATCGACGGAGCAAAAAGGCTCCGAAAGCGAATCTTCGGGCTGTAACGGTACTTTGGGGCTCCCGCTCGTCAGCGTTGGGGCCGCAATCGGGTTGGCTTTGAAGAAACGTCGGAAATAAAATAGAAAAGGATAAAAACAAGAAGTCCGGGCATTACAGTCCGGACTTCTGCTTTCGATATTGCAACGGTGTTAAGGAGTGTATTTTTTTGAACATAGAGAAAAAATACTCGTACTCCTTAAAGCCGCACATATAGGAGATTTCTTTGACCGTCAGAGATGTTTTTTTCAAAAGCTCTTCTGCTTTCGTCATTTTCAGGGCATTGATATAGGAAACGACGGAAACACCCTCTTTTTTTCTGAAAATTCTGCATAAATGGGAATGAGAAATGTGCAGCATATCGCATAGATATTTTATGGAAAAATTGTCGTTCAGATATTTTACCTCGATGAAACGCTTTACTTCTTCTACATAATCGTCTTCGTGAAAAAATATATTTTCCGCTTTTTCTTCTACGGACGCAAAAAGCAAATATAAGACGGAGAGTGCGGAAAAATAAGAAACGGAGATTTGCTTTTCTATTCTTTCGAAAAGCTCGGATAACTCCGAACGCAGTTTTTGCGGCATGTTACAGCTTTTTACGGGTTCAGATTCGGAAAACCCCAAAAGACGGACAAAGTCTTTCGCCGTCGTTCCGTCGAAAACGAACCAGATGTATTCCCAAGGATCTTCCGTTGACGGATAATAAGAAAAAATACAATCCTTTTCTACGACAAATACCTCATGTTTATGCACGGGATATTTTTTGCCGTTGATGTTCAATAGGCCGCTTCCCGAAAGTATAAAATGTATCGTGAAATATTTCTGTATTCGGTTAAAGGGATAAGGCTTGATTGTATGAAAGTTATGATACCCAATCGTCTGAATAAAAAATTCGAGTTCTTCCCTTATCGGAAAGCATTTCGTACATTCTGCGATATTCATGAAATAATTGTGCTTTTCCATAATCGGATTATAGCATATTTTCTTGTCAGCGTCAATAAAAATGATAAAAAATTATAGTAACAAAAAAAATAATTCCATTGTGAAACCGAAAAAAAGTGCTATAATAAAGACAAAATAAATTTTATTCCTTTAAGAAAGAGGTGTTCAAAATGACGGAAAAAGTAAAAATGGGAATCGTGGGATTGGGTTGCCGCGGATTTTCCCTTTTGGATACAATATTGGCCTGTGAAAATGCGGAAATCGCCGCCGTTTGCGACGTATATCCCGACAGAGTAAATCAGGCGTTTGAAAAGGTCTGTAAAAAGCAGAAAAGACAGCCTGCGAAGTATGCCGACTATCGGGAATTGCTTGCCGACGGAGAAATAGAAACTGTATTGATATGTTCTTCTTGGGACGAACATATCCGCATGGCAATTGAAGCCATGCGTGCCGGAAAAATTACGGCAATGGAAGTTGGCGGAGCTTATGACGTAGAAGAGTGTTGGGAGCTTGTCCGTACTTATGAGGAGACAAAAACGCCGATCATGCTCATGGAAAACTGTTGTTTTGACAGATTTGAGCTTCTTGCAACTTCGCTCGTACGGGCGGGAAAATTGGGAGAAATCGTACATTGTCACGGCGCTTACAGCCATGACCTCAGAGATGAAGTTTTAGGGGGATATGTAAACCGCCATTATCGGCTCGATAATTATAAAAAGCGTAACTGCGAAAATTATCCGACACACGAGCTCGGACCGATTGCCAAACTTTTGGATATCAATCGGGGCAACAGAATGATTTCGTTAGTCTCTGTAGCTTCTAAGGCAGCGGGATTGAGCGCTTTTTCCGAAACGGAGAAAAACCCCGACCCTTCTGTCCGAGGCATAAAATTTGCTCAGGGAGATATAGTGAATACGATTATCACCTGTGCGAACGGGGAAACGATTTCCTTGAAATTAGACACGACTTTGCCGAAATATTATTCGAGGGAATTTACCGTCCGCGGGACAAAAGGACTGTGCAATCAGGAAGCGAATATGGTCATGGTAGAGGACGAGTGTAATTTCCATGAATTTTTCGAGCCGGAAAAGACATTGGAAAAGCAGTTGAACAGCGCCGAAAGATACAGAGATTATCTCCCTTCCGTATGGAGAGATATTACGCCCGAAGAAAAGTCTTTGGGGCACGGCGGAATGGATTATCTGATGTTCAAGGAGTTTTTCGCCTGCATAAAGGAAGACCGAGAGTTTCCTATCGATGTATATGACGCGGCCTCGTGGATGTGTATAACGGCTCTGTCAGAACAATCCGTGGCAACAGGAGGAACGGTCAGATTTATTCCCGATTTTACAAGGGGAAAATGGATTAAACGCCCGCGAAAAGACGTGATTTCGCTTCCCTCTATGGAATAATGCACGAAAAATTTATCAAACAGGGATGCGGAAGTTTCTCAAAAATAAATATGCGGAAAAGTCTTGACAATTTTCGGGAAATAAGTTAAAATATAGATATATTTTTACGGAGGAAGGGAAAATATGAGGAAAAAATATAAAAATCCGAAAATTGAAATCATTTTGTTCGAATACGCCGATATAATTCGGACGAGCGGTTATGACGGGTATATGAACGACATCGAATGGGGCGCGAATATTTTTGAAGAAGATTAATAGAAAACCGGAGCGAAAAGACGCTCCGGTTTTTCAAAGGAGTTTTGAGAGATGAAAGTAGAAGTAGTAAAATATCGTTCGGAATGGAGAGAAGAATTTGAAGTGGAAGCGGAGAAGATAAGAGAAATCTTAGGTGACGAAACGATTGCGATTTATCATATCGGCAGTACTTCGGTAGAAGGACTTTCCGCAAAGCCGATTATCGATATTATGCCCGTCGTAAAAGATATTTCACGGATTGATAAATTGAATTCTGCCTTTGAATCACTGGGTTACGAATGTATGGGCGAATTCGGAATCCCGGACAGGAGATATTTCAGAAAAGGCGGAGAAGAACGGACGCATCAAATTCATATTTTCGGACGGAAAAACGAATACGACATTTCCCGTCATCTCGCAGTTCGTGACTATCTTCGCCGCCACGCGGATAAAGCGAAAGAATACGGACGTTTGAAAGAGGAATTGGCGAAAAAATATCCTTTTAATATAGAAGGATATTGCGACGGAAAGGATTCTTTTGTAAAAGATATGGAGCGGGAAGCCTTGAAAGAGTTTTATGCGCTCGCTTATCTTTCCCGCGATAAAAATTCTTATGTGGATATGTCGGAATGTATTTCCCGCGGAGCGGCAAAAATTTTATTTTCAGGGGATATAGGCGTATTGTTATATGAGCAATCGAGCGGGATTTATATGATTGCCGCCGAGGAGCGGGAAGCGGCGGAAAAAATTCTGTCTTTTCTCGATGAAAAGGAGCTGAAAAACAAGAGCGGGCTTTTAGTCGCTCACGGAGAGACTGCCCGCGCGGCGGCGTATGAAAAGTTGGGGCTGAAAGGCGAAACGGCTTGTTTTCAGGTCGTATATACTTCTAAAAATCCGCGTAGCTTAAAAGGAAATCTGAATTTTCGTATTCCCGAGAGAGCAGAAATCGAGAAGATAAAGCGCGAATATCATTTAGAATCCCCTGAAAATATCGAAAAACTTTGCTCCGCAAAAAAAATTTGGTGCGGGTTTTCAAAATCGGGGGATTTTATCGGATTTATCGGCAGGCATCCCGAAGGGAGCATGGGACTTTTGCAAGTATTTCCCGAATATCGCCGCCGAGGATATGGGGAAGAGCTGGAAAGTTTCATGATTAATCGGTTTTTGGAAGAAGGACGCGTCCCTTACGCGCATATTATCGTAGATAACGAAAAGTCCATGAATTTACAGAAAAAATTGGGCTATGAGGTGGCGGACAAAAAGATTTATTGGTTGTTCGAGGAATAATTTTATCATAAATTCATACATAAAACCCCTTCAATTTGCAGAAATTGAATTTGAAGGGGGATTTTATGGCAGAAACGGGAGCAAAAAAGGAAAAAGAGGCTACGGAAGAACAGCCGATAAAGGGACTAAGAAAACTTTCGGTGGTTTCGTTGATGTTTTTTCTCATTTCCTTTTTGGGTTGGTGTATGGAAATGATTTATTGCTCCTCCTGGTTTACGGATTTTGACGACAGGGGATTTCTCACTTTGCCGTTTTGCGTCATTTACGGAACGCCGCTCTGTCTGGTCTTTCTCCTTCTGGGAACCCCGAAAGAAGGATTTTTGGCTGGGAGCATAGAAAAGACAAGGCTGAAAAAAGGCGTAAAGATTTTTTTGCGTTATGCCTTGTATTTTCTTTTGTCCGCCGGAATTGCCACTTTGTTTGAGCTCGTTTTCGGTTTGCTGTTCGATTCTCTCGGCGTCAGACTTTGGAGTTATCGCCGTTTTCCTTTGAACTATAAAGGATATGTGTGCCTTTATTTTTCATTGCTTTGGGGTACGCTGATTACGCTTTCCATGTCCACCTTTTTCAATCCGCTGTATCGGACTTTGGCTCGTATTCCGCACAGGGCTGCGATGATTATCAATCTCGTTTTATGGGTGGCTGTCATCGCCGATTTTTCTTTTAATATCGTATACCTTTTGCGGGAAGGTCACCATTTTGAATTGATTTTTTTTCTATGGTCGGGCTTTTTATAAAAATAATCCCCGATTCCGATAAGGAATCGGGGCGTTTTCTATCCGTTCAGTTTGTTTTGAAACGAATGGTTTTAGGTTTGCAACGGGCGGAAAGAAGCGCGATAAATTCTTCTTCCGTCCCTACAGTAAAGCCGCAGCGGTCGACTAACCATACGACAACACCCAAATAGAATAAAAAGTGGCTTTTGGTTTTCCTTACTTTTGTGATTTTTTCATAGCGGATTCGGGTTATGTCTATCTGTTCATTTCCGTCGAAAGAGGATACTTCTACATACTCGTTTCCGAAACGGTAAATCTGATAGGTGGAATCGGTGATGAGTTTATTCTTTTTAATAAAGGTGCTTTGAGAAACGAACAAGGCAGCTCCGCAAGCCACTAATATTATACCGCAAAAAAGCAGAATTCTGTCCCCGTCGTCCGAAAAGGGGGCGATTACGTTTATCAGAATCAGCAACGCCCCGAAAATGGCCGCGCAAAAGCCGAAAATCCGAATGTTTTTATAAAAATTCCGCAGAACGGAACGGTTGAACAGGGTACGGTTTTCGAGGATGGGTGCTTGATTTTGCGGAGCCCTTCCGCTTGCTCCCTGTTCGGTATTTTCGGAAAAAACGGGAGTGCCGCTCGTTTCAGGAAAGACGGAGCCGTCCGATTGAGGGGAAACGGAAATGACAGACCCGTTGTCCGTTTGAAGTGCTTCGGAAACAATAGATTTATCGTTCGGTTCGGCCGTTTCTGCAAAAAAGGCGTTTTCCGCAAATTTCCTGCCACATTTCGCGCAGAATTTGGCTTCGTCGGGATTTTCCGCCCGACAATAGGGACAAAATTTCATGGCGTGCTCCTTTTTCAATATATCGTATTTATTATATCATAAGTTCGGTATATTGTCAAGACATGTAACAAAAAATAATCTTCGGAAGAATTGCTTTTTTCCTAAATTTATGCTATACTGCAAGAGGATTTTCATGAGGAGAAAAATATGCTGGATTGTATCATCGTAGGGAGCGGAATCGCGGGAATTTCCGCGGCGCTTACCTTAAAAGCAAACGGAAAAAACTTCATGTTGCTCGGTTCGCCTGATCTGAGCGTCAAGATAAGCCGTGCAGAATGTATCCGCAATTATCCGGGGCTGTCCTCGGTGACGGGGAAAGAATTTATCGAAGCCCTGAAAAAACAGCTTTCCGAAGCGGAGATTTCCGTTACGGACGAACGGGTTTCGGGCGTTTATGCCATGGGCGGGAAATTTGCCGTCCTGACGCAGAGCGGAGCTTCTTTTGAGGCGAAGACCGTTATTTTGGCAACGGGAGTAGAGTCCGTAAAACGTTTGGAGGGCGAAGAAGAATTTCTCGGCCGAGGCGTCAGCTATTGCGC
>CAKXBD010000044.1 GCA_934871445.1 uncultured bacterium
GCCTTGCGCCACTCTGCGAAGGTGATCGAGGAAACTTGCCGCAGCAGCCGATTCATTCGCAACAACGGCTACTCGATCGATTTCCAAATTATCTTTATAGACAATAATTTCTCCGACTTTATCTCCTGCCTTAACGGGTGCCTTTACTCGGTTTTTGAGCTGCACATCTATCGTTACATTCTCCGTATCGCCTCTCTTGGAGAAGATATGCGAACTGCGTTCGGGACGCACAGAAATATTCTTTGACTTTCCGCCGCTCACTTCTATCGTTTCGCTCAAAGGATTATTGTCATCTACGACGGTTTTAAGCGTATAGGTCGCAAAAGCATAATCAAACATCGTGCGGATATCACCGAAACGATGATCACTCGTATCTTCTCCGATCACCACGGAAATGATTCGCATGCCGCCGCGTTTAGCCGTCGCAGCAAGACAAAAACCCGCCTGATTGGTAAAACCCGTTTTTCCCCCGTCGCAACCGTCGTAAAAACGAACTAAGCGATTGGTATTGGAAATTTCCGTGTATCTTCCCTGCGGATGTTGAAATTTATCCGTCCAAATCTTACTGAACGAGAAATATTCTTCGTGAGAAACGAGTTCCGCCAACATCTTTGCTACATCGTGGGCGCAGGAATACTGCGGTTCTTTCGGAAGCCCTGTACAGTTTGCAAATAATGTATTTGCAGCGCCCAGCTCTTTTGCACGAGCGTTCATTTTATCCGTAAACAAACTTTCACTTCCGGCGATTCGTTCGGCCATTGCAACACAACTATCATTCGCCGAACAAACGATGATACTTTTAATGAGCTCCCTCGCCGGATATTTTGCATTCGCTTCCAAAAATACCTGTGAACCGCCCATGGAAGCCGCACGCTCACTGACCGTAATTTCCTCATCCAAATCGAGATTTCCCGACTCCACCGCATCAAAACACAAAATCAATGTCATAATTTTGCACATACTCGCGATAGGAAGCTGTTCGATAGCGTTATTTGCGTAAATCTCCGTACCGCTGGACCAATCCATCATATATGCCGCTTTCGCGTTAAGCTGCAAATCGATATTATCCACAGAAACCTGCTTTTCTACTTCTGATAAAGCGAAGAGTTCACACTCCTCAGATGCTTGGAATCCGCCTACCGAAACACTCGAAGGTTCCGCAGTCTGAACGGATACCTTTGTCGCTACTTTTGTAGAAACGCATGGAAGGAACAACGTCATTCCAAGGAATATGCCCAATAATTTCTTCATACCCTTAGTTTCTCTCTTTCTTTGCGGATTATACCCTTCAAATTGTTTTTTCTCACTTCAAAATCTTATTTTCATATTTTCTTTCAAAGAACTTTAGAAACAGGACGAAAAATCAGACATACCAAGAGAAATTCTATTAAAGCACAAACGAGAGACGAAAGCAACGCAATCAAAAAATAAGTAAACAATTCCTTGATTCCGTTTCCTCGACAACGCCTTTCCCGAAGGAAATCATACGCGATTACTGAAAAACAAATGTATACTGCCGTAAACAGCAACGTTTGCGGTAAAAGTATAATAAGCCACACTAAAAAGCCGCTAAATTTATATACCGAAATCAAAATAACTGTAACTGTTCCAAATATAAAACCCTTATAAAATATCAAAAGTGCTTGTACGGGAAGATAAAAAATACAAAAAGCCGTCGGAATCGCCAATAGCAAAAAGAACGTCGAAGATAGTACTCTATCTAAAAGAATACCGCTTGGAGACTCCGAAAATATTCGATAAATATAATTATCACAATAATTCAAATAATATCGGTATATTGTCACAGATTTTTCTATTACTATGCCACACATTATTCCTATGACAAACATAGCACAAAAAACTATTACAGACATAATTCTTTTTTTCAGTATAAAGCCTATTTCGCGCAAAAGAAAAAGGGAATTCATATCAAATGATATGAATTCCCTTTTATAATTATGACAAAATAAATATATTCTGCCTTATTTTTTTCTACCTATTGATCTTCTTTTTTTGAATTATATTGCAGCTCTATTCCTGTAACATTGTATTTACATCGATACCGTATCCCCGAGTTGGATCATTCAAGAATACATGTGTAATAGCACCTATTAATTTACCGTCTTGGAGAATGGGACTACCGCTCATTCCCTGAACGATTCCTCCCGTCTCGGAAATGAGATCTTTATCGGTGATTTTAATGACAAAATTTTTATTACTTTTGTTGTTTTTATCGACCTTTACAATATCGACAGTATATTTTTTCGGACAGACTCCGCTGACAGTTGAATAGATATACGCGCTTCCTGGTTTTACCTCATCGATGTCAGACGTGACTGCGGTCGGGAAATCGTTCAAATCATAGGTATTACTTACTTGACCGTAGATTCCACAGTCGCAAAGTTTATCCGCAGTACCAATCCCTTCATTATTCAAGAACATTCCCCGAAGTTCTCCCGCTTTTCCGCGTATACCTTTTGTGACGCCCACAATACTGCATTGATATACTTTTCCTCCGGAAATTTTCATTTCGCGGTGGTCTTCTCCGACAACGGTATGTCCCAAGGAACCAAAACGATGGGTTTCTTTATCGATATAAGTCACTGTACCGACCCCCGAGACGCTGTCGCGGATAAGGACACCGATTTTATATCGACCTGTAACCTTATCCTTTGCAGGTTGAGCAGAAATCGTAAGCGTATCTCCACCGCGGCGAATACAAATTTCCACCGATTTTCCCTTGCTTTTATTGAGAATTTCATTCAAATCACTAATTGTTTCAACGTTGATCCCCGCAGCCTTTGTAATGATGTCTCCGGTACGAATACCTGCTTCGGAAGCAGGAGAACATACTCCATGATCGCTAATTACTTCGCAAATTCCGATAACCTGTGCCCCTCCGGCGGAAAGCGTAAATCCGGCAGGCATACCTCCTATATATACCGTTCGTCCTTCTGCGGAAGCCGAGACAGATGTAAAGGAATATCCAAAACTGCCAACTGCCGCAGCAGTCAATATCATACTAATAAAAAAAGCACTCAATCTGCGCATGATTACCCCCATTTGAAAGGTAATTTGTGCAAGTAGAGTACTTTCTATTCGTTGAAAAACCGCTTATTCGAATGCAGAAACTGTCAATTTATGGCGGCTTTGTATTCCTTTGCCTGTCTCACCAATTCTTCGGCATGTTTTACGGCGAATTCCTCTCCGCTCTCCCCGCCGAGTAGGCGTACGATTTCCTGTGTCTTTTCTCCTTCGTCGAGCATACGCACGTGCGTATGCGTCTTCCCATTCTCCTCCCGTTTTTCTATCAAAAATTCTCTGTCACTCATTGCGGCAATCTGTGCAAGGTGAGATACCGCAATAATCTGCATATTTTTTGCGATTTTCGCAAATTTTTCCCCGACAACTTTTGCCGTTTTTCCGCTGATTCCGGCATCAATTTCGTCAAAAATATAGGTCGAGATTTCGTTTACGTCGGAAAGTTGAGTCTTTATCGCTAACATAAAACGACTCATTTCACCGCCACTGATAATCTTCCCGAGCGGCTTCAAGGGCTCGCCTGCATTGGCCGAAAACAGGAAACATACTTCGTCCAATCCATTTATTCCCGCCGATGCGGCATCTTGGAGCGCATAATCCCCGAATTGTATTTCAAACTTTGCATTGCGAATATTGAGCGTCTTTAATTCCTCGGTCACGCGCCTGCAAAACGCTTCGCCATGCTTTTTCCGAAGTGCGGTAATTTCGAGGCAAACTTCGTATATCTGTTTGCGTACGTGCTCGGATTTTTCCGTAAGAATTGCATATTGTCCTTCACAGTCGGACAACAAATCGTATTCTTCCTTACTCTTTTTCAAATACGAGTCTATTTCCTTTTTATCCGCACCGTATTTCCTTTTCAATGAGGCGATTTCGTCTAGACGGTTCTCTGTTTCGCGCGCTTCGTCCTCATCAAAATACAGTTCCTCTCCCATTCCGGAAAGTGTTTCCGCTATATCGTCCGCCTCCAAAGAAAGGCTCTCCAATCGATCACATACGGCGGAGTATTCTTCGTCCAAGCGGGAAATGCCCGACATCGCGCGTTTTGATGCACGAATATAATCCAGCGCACCGTTGTCACCGGATAATGCTTCCGTCGCTTCGTGAACGGCAGAAATGATTTTTTCTAAATTGTTGATTTTATTCCGCTTCGCAAGAAGTTCTTCTTCCTCGCCGTCTTTTAAGCCGACTGCCTCGATTTCATCGATTTGGAATTTCAAAATATCCAAGCGACGCCCGCGCTCTTTGACGTCTCCGCCGAGCAAATTAATCTGTTGCTCGATTTTTCGCAATTCGGACAATAATCCCGCTAATCTTTCCTTTCGGGGAATTAATTCTTCGCCTATAACTCCGTCTAACGTACGCAGTTGATTGACTTCCTTCAAAAGGAAGAAATGCTCGCTCTGTCCGTGGACATCTACGAGACTATCCGTCACTTTCCGAAGCATGGAGACCGTTACCGTATTTCCGTTGAGTTTGATACTGCTTTTTCCCGATTCGGAGAATCTTCTCGAAATGATAATATCTCCGTCTGTATCGATATCCATTTCTCTAAGTGCGCGGACGGCTTTGCTCTCCTCAGGAACGGAAAACTCTGCCTTCACCATACATTCCGTTTCGCCGTATCGAATCATCGTCTTATCCGCCTTCGCGCCTAATACGAAATTGACGGAATCGAGGATGACCGATTTTCCGGCCCCCGTTTCGCCCGAAAGCACATTCAAACCGGCGCAGAATTCTATTTCCGCGCTGTCGATAAGTGCTACGTTTTTAATGGTGAGTTTCGATAACATAGATAGTTCCGTTCCCTTTGCGGAAATTTATTATTTCATGAAATCATTAATTTTATCAATGACGGAAACGGCGGCTTCATTGCTTTCACAGACGATCAAAAGCGTATCATCGCCGGCGACAGATCCCACGATTTCGGGATAATTGAGCTTGTCCACCACCGTACCGGCATTGGGGCCGTTTCCCGTCAAAGTCTTAATAACGACCATGTTCTGCGCGCATTTGAGCGCCACCACGCAATCGCGGAAAAGATTCTTCATCTTGGGAGAAATCTCGCCTTCGCTGTCATTTATGTACGCATAGCGGTATTTCTTTTCAATACCGGATACTTTAAACAGATGAAGGTCTTTGATATCCCTCGAAATCGTTGCCTGAGTCACGACATAGTTGAGTTTGTTGAGCTCCTGACACAGTTCCTCCTGCGTCTCAATTTCCTTCTGAGAAATAATCTCTAAAATTTTCGCGTGCCTTGCCGTTCTTAACATTTTTTCATTCTCCTTCATTGGTTTAATTTTGTTCTTATTTTTCTAAAAAAACAGGAATCATCCCGTACAGGAAAATCCGCCGTAAACGGCGCTTTCCTTACCGTGATTTCCGTTCCTTCCTGAATAGGTCCCACCTGCTTTCCGTCCACGAGGAGCATAATCCCTTTGCGGACAGCCATAACTTCAAATACGTCCGTATCGGGAAATACCATCGGACGAGTATTGAGGGAAAAGGCGCAGATGGGGGTGAGCATAAAAGCAGGGACATCCGGAGCGAGAATTGCACCGCCCGCAGACAGGGAATAAGCGGTCGAACCCGTCGGAGTACTGATTAAAAGTCCGTCTCCCGCAATTTTTTCCATTTCTCTTTGATTGACCTTAACCTTCAATTTTGCAAGCTGTGTATTATAAACGCTGTAATCTCTCTGAAAAGAAACTTCATTGAGCGCATAATACTTTTTGCCGTCTAATTCCGTTTCGAGTAAAGTACGCTTCAAAACGGGACAACTTGACTCTTTTAATCGAACGAGAAGTTCCCTGATTTTCTCCGTTTCTTCCTTTTCGTATTCGGTTAAAAAACCGAGCGTACCGTAATTGATACCGATTACCTTGATATTTTTTTGAGCTGCTACAGTAGCCGCGTGCAAAATAGCGCCGTCTCCGCCGAGCACTACAATTACATCGACCCCGCCGATCTGTCCGACGTTTTTAAAACAAATCGTCTCATAGCCTTCCGATTGCAAAAAACGGACAAAACGAACGAGGATTTGTTCGTCCCGAATTTTTTTATTATTCCCCATTACCCCGATTTTCATCGTTTTTCCTTCCGTCATTTGCTTATAACCTATACGAGCGTTCCGGTCGCATATTTCTTAATAAACTCTCCTGCCCGTTCCAAAATTTCCCAATCCTTCAAAGTATGAAAATCGGAATTTTTCAAATATAAAACGTATTCCAAATTTTTCCCTTTCCGGACGGGGGCATTAATGATTCCATTCGGAGCCAATCCCGACTCTCTGCAAAAACCAAGCACCTTTTCCAAAATTTTCAAATGCGCCGCCGGCCGAACAATACCGCTTTTTCCGATATTCTTCTTTTCACATTCAAATTGCGGTTTCACGAGCACAAAAGCACTTCCCTCCGGACACACCAAGGATTTAATGACCGGCAGAATTAATCGCAAAGAAATAAAACTGACATCTGCTACGACACTATCTATTTTATCTGAAAAATCATCTTTTGTCAAATATCTGGCATTAATATTTTCCAGAGATATTATATTAACATTATTTCTGAGGGATTCGTGCAAAAGACTCTCGCCTACATCTACGGCATAAACCTTTCTCGCGCCGTGCTGTAAAAGGCAATCGGTAAAGCCGCCCGTACTCGCGCCGAGGTCGATAAAGATTTTTCCCGTACAATCGAAGGAAAAGGCTCTCAGCGCCCTTGCAAGTTTATAACCGCCGTTCGATACGTAATATTCTTCCGGTTCGGGAAAAGAAATTTCCGCATCCTCCTTTACCTCATCTTTCGGACGGATTCTTTTTCCGCCGATAAGAACGAGCCCTTTTTCAATTGCTTCGGCTGCTTTTGTCCTAGATCCGAACTTCTCCGCAAAATATTTATCCGCCCTCATTTAAAGATTTCCGCCAAATACCGCTCTATTTCGTCGCATGCCACTCCATATTCGCGCTGTAAGTCTCCAATGCTGCCCTGCGGGATAAACTCATCTCGGTAAGCAAAATTTTTGACTTTGAACGCGCCCGTCTCTCCGAATTCTCTACAAAGTGCCGAATCGATGAGGCTACCCAAGCCGCCGATAAATACATTATCTTCTATCGTCACAATATTTTTATTTTCCAAAGAAAACAGCAATTCCGTATCCAAAGGCTTAACGAAACGCGCGTTGACGACATCGAAATCCTTGCCCGAATCAAAAAACTTTTTCCAAATTTTCAAGGCGATAATCAAGCTGCGCTCTCCCGATGCGACGACAGTGACGGGCGCTTCAGCCGAACGGTGCATATATTCCCATTTACCTACCTCTATCGGCGCACTCTGTGAGGAAAATACGATTTTTCCCGAACGGGGATACCGAATCGCCAAGGGACGCGGATACGACGCGCTGAAACGTAAAAATTCTTTGAATTCCTCCGTATCTTTGGGAACTGCAATTGTAAGCCCGGGAATCAGAGATAAATAGGATAAGTCAAAAACCCCTTGATGCGTCTCGCCGTCCGAGCCGGAAATTCCTGCACGGTCGATACAGAAGGTAACGGGAAGCTCCTGTGCGCAGACGTCGTGGATAATTTCGTCAAATGCGCGCTGTAAAAAGGTGGAATAAATCGCATAATACGGTTTAAGCCCCGCGGACGCCATCGCCGCGCACAACACCGACGCATTTTCTTCGCAAATACCGACGTCGAACGCGCGTTCGGGATAGAGCGCAAAAAACTTATCGAGCCCTAAACTTCCCGTCATGGCGGCGGTAATAGCGGTAATGCGGTCGTCCTTTCTGGCGAGGTCGCAAAGCGTATCGCCGAGGATTTCCGAATATTCCTTTTCTTTATGCGAGCCGACGGGCGCGATTCCGTGCGTATTTGTAGGGTGTTCCTCGCTGAATTCGTAACCTTTTCCCTTTTTGGTGACAATATGCAGAAGTACTGACTGCGTATCGAGAAGCTCTTTCGCTTCGGTGAGCGCGTCTATCATTTCTTCCGCGTCGTTGCCGTTTTTTACGCCGATATATTTAAGCCCGAATTTTTCGAGAAGGCGGATGCTTTCTTCCTCTTTTCCGAGCTTCAACTGCGCAAGAATATCGTGCATGCCGCCCACCGTGGGAGAAATGGACATGCCGTTATCGTTTAAGACAATCAAGATTTTCGTGTCCAAAATCCGAAGGCTGTTGAGCGCCTCGTATATGAGCCCGTTATTAAAAGAGCCGTCTCCGATAAACGCGATAACGTTATAATTCTCGTGCATCAAATCCCGAGCCTTGGCGATTCCTAGCGCAGCCGAGACGGACGTTCCCGCGTGTCCCGTATCGTAACAGTCGTATTCGCTCTCTTTGCGTTTTGGAAAGCCCGAAATGCCGCCCTCTTTCCTCAAAGTGGAAAATCTGTCCATACGGCCGCTCAAAAGCTTATAGGCATAACATTGATGTCCCACGTCGAAAATAATTTTATCCTTGGGAAAATCGAATACGTAAAACAGAGCGACAGTAGGTTCCACCGCACCGAGATTCGACGCAAGATGTCCGCCGCATTCGGTGACGGTATCGTATATAATGTTTCTCAGTTCGTCGCAAAGGACATTGAGTTCGCTTTTTGAGCAACGTTTAATATCTTCCGGACGCCAACTTTCCAGCATTTTCCTTCTTCCTCCCTCGTTTATTTCCGAATGTCGGCAGCCGCTCATTTACTGCGGTTACGGACGTAGGTGATAAGGTCGTACAAAAAGGCGGTATTTCCGTCGATTCCGTCCAGGAGCATATAACAGCGCTTCGCATACATATCGGCATGAATTTTTGCCCCTTCCAGCCCGTACAGCCGAATACAGGTCAATTTATTTTCCTGCTTGTCCTTCCCGACGGATTTGCCGAGCGTCGAAAAATCTCCCGTGACATCGAGAATGTCGTCCGTAATCTGAAAGAGCGAGCCGAGCGCCTTTCCGAATTGCTCAAATTCAAAATAGAATTTATTTCCGCTCAAAATACTCGCTATCGCGACGGGAGCAAGCAACAGCTTGCCCGTTTTATGCTCATAAATATAGTTGAGGTTTTCTTCAGAAACCTCCCTATTCTTTTCGGAAAAATACAAATCTGCGGACTGCCCCGCAATCATGCCATAAATCCCCGCACATTCGCATAAAAATTTAGAGGCGAGCACATACTTTTCGCCCTTCATACATTGGTCGAAACAGAGCGAATAAGCCGTATTCAACAAACCGTCTCCTGCAAGAATCGCGTTTGCTTCCCCGTATACTTTATGATTGGAGGGCTTACCGCGGCGGAAATCGTCGTTGTCCATCGCGGGCAAATCGTCGTGAATCAGGGAATAGGTATGAATCATTTCGAGCGCGAGCGCATACGGCAGAACGTCCTTCGAGGACGTTCCCAAAGCGTCCGCCACCGCCAGCATGAGGACGGGACGAATCCGCTTGCCGCCGAGCAAAAGGCTATATTTCATGCTCTCACCGAGAACTTCGGGACTCGTCAAAAGTTCCTTGCAATACTCCTCGGTATATGCACAAAACGCGGACAGATAAGTTTCGTATTGACTGTCAAATGTGTACAATTTGTATTTACTCCTTAAAAGCAGATAAATAAGTATTGTATAACAGCATCGTAATCGTCATGGGCCCCACTCCGCCGGGCACGGGGGTGATATACGAGGCTTTCTCTTTAACGTTTTCAAAATCCACGTCGCCGCAGAGCTTGCCGAGCGCGTTTCTGTTCATGCCTACGTCGACGACGACGGCGCCTTCCTTTACCATATCCGCAGTCACGAATTTCGATTTTCCCACGGCGGAAATCAAAATATCCGCTTCGCGGCAAATTTCTTTGAGCCCCCGCGTCCTGCTGTGGCAGACGGTAACGGTAGCGTCCGCATTGAGAAGGAGGAGCGCCATGGGCTTTCCCACCGTCTTGCTCCGTCCGAGAACGACCGCGCGCTTTCCCGACAGGGAAATTCCCTCTTTTTCGAGGATTTTCATAATCCCGAGTGGCGTACACGCGACTGTACACTTTTCCCCCAACGCCAGCTTTCCGAGATTTTCCGCGGAAAAGCCGTCCACGTCTTTTTCATAAGGAATTTTTTTCAATGCCGCCCGCGCGTCCAAGCCCTCGGGCAGAGGAAGCTGCAAAAGAATCCCGTGTACTTTCTCGTCCTTTCCTAGTTCGTCCAAAAGTTCCTCGACTTCGTTCTGTGTCGCGTCGGCGGGAAGCTCGTAGGAAAAAGAACGGATTCCGACTTCGCCGCATGCCTTTATCTTATTTTTTACATAGATGCGGGAAGCGGGATTATCGCCGACGATGACAACTGCCAGCCCCACTTCCATGCCCTTTTTCTCAATTTCCTCTTTAAGCTGTGAGCGAAGCTCTGCGGCCAGCGCCTTGCCGTCGATAATTTTCATATTCTCTCTCCGAACCGTATTACTTATTGATGACGCCCGAAAGGACGCCGTTGACGAAATCCGCGCTCGTTTCCGTGGAATATTTCCCGGCGAGCCCCGCCGCTTCCGAAACGGATACGACGGGCGGAATATCGTCAAAATAACAGATTTCCGCCATTGCAATGAGCAAAATGCTCTTGTCTGTGGGATTGATTCGGTTTTCCCGATAGTGATGACACGCGCTCTCGATTTTTTCGATGAGCTCCGCGCGATGCTCCTCGACCGCCGCGACCAAATCAGCGGCAAAGAGCAAATCGTCATCCTTTTCCAATCCGAATTGACGGTATATTCTCTTTTTGAAGGCGTCGGAACAATCATTGTTGAACTGTTGAGCAAAAACGATGTTCAGAGCCGCTTCTCTCGCATTACTTCTCATTTGATGTTATTTCTCCGTAAATACCGAAAATCCCTTGCCAAATCGGAAGGGATTTTGCGCTTAAACTTCTTCGGAATCTTCCGTGCCGGCATCCTCGTCGGAATCCGCTGCCGCCTCGGGAGAGACGGCGGGAAACACTACGTCCTGAATATGAACGTCGACTTTCGCCACTTTATACCGAGTCATTGTTTCGACGTTCTGTTTTACCGACTGCTGAATCCGATAAGCCAATTCCGGTACGTTGTATCCGTATTTTACGATAACGGAAACGTCTGCATAAATGCCGTCCTTTTCGAGAAAGAGGCTAATTCCCCTTTTCTTCCCCGAAACCAATGTGATGCCTTCAACCTCCTCTACCGCCAGCGCGACGATTCCGTTTACGATACCCGCATTATATACGACCTTTCCGTTTTGTTTATCGTTCAAATTAAATCTGAAATTGGACATTCAAAAAGATTCTCCTTGATAAGCTACCGCTTATATTATAGCACATCTTTCCGAATAATTCTACTGTTTTTTATCAAATAGTTTTTCTTTTTTCAACTTTGTAGGAAAAGCGGGCAAAGTCACTTAAAAATACGCTCTTTTTTCAGCTCTCCGAATATACGGGCATGATAACGATATTTCCGGCGACGACTCCCGTTTCGTTTTTGAGCATGTTATAGATAGAGAGCGCCGTATCGTACGTGAGTTCGGAAGAATTGATAAACACGTTGATATTATCGGAATCGCTGGAAACGGAAACGACCGCATCGGAGAAGCCGAGGGATTTGACCATATTTTCGAGGACGAGCTCTTTTTCCATGGCCGCGACGATTTCCATTTTCATTTTCGTCGCTTCTTCATAGCGTTCGTCACCCGCTTCATAGAGCGCAATTACGCTGTCGAGCTGGACGAGTTCCTCGCTGCGAGCCGTCGTGCGTTCCGTGCGGTAGGTAGCGAAATAGTTCGCCGTGGTGACGCCGCCCTCCGCGGAGGCAAGAGAGTTGGTGTTAGCGAGTACGAAATTAAATACCGCCGTCACCGCGAGCAAAAGCACTAATGCCGACATTACAACAATTTTCTTTTTGGTTGACATATTTTTATCTCCTTTTTTATTCTTTCATCAGATAAATTCTCACGGACTTTTCGTCCGTTCCCAAAGCGGCCGCCACGGCTTCCCGAATGTTCATGTTCACCAGGAGGTCGTTTGCGCCCTCGCAGACCACTACGACGCTTTCCACGCCGTCTTCTCCTTCGCAAATCATCACGTTGACCTTGCCCACCCCTTCGATTTCCTCCAAAAGCGCGCATAGCTTTTGCTCGCTTTCGCTAGCGTTTGCCATCGTCGGCACCTCCTGTTTATCGTCGGTATAAAAAATTTTCCATACCGCAAAAATCAGGAGCAGGGCGAGGGCTGAAAGCAGCAGGACATCGCGGAAGCGACTGCTTTTTTCCCCGCGCTTACGGCTGCGCGAAGCCGTTTGATTATTCGACAAACTCCACCTCGCAGCCGTATTTTTCCGTAATATGCTCTTTCATCTTTTCCCGTACCTCCTCGTCGATATTTCCCTCTATGTCCTTCAAGAGTACTTTGGTGATTTTGATTTCCGTTCCCTCGTAAACGGATAGATACCCGTCCTCCCCGCCTTCGGTAACCGCGCCGCAATACTCCCAAAGTAGCGTGGCTTCCACGCGGACGGAAAAGAGCTCCTCCATTTTTTCCTCCAAATCCTCTTCGGCGTTTTCTACTCTTTTCGTACTGCAATAATCTATGAAGGAACTGTCCGTTTCTATGACTGTTTCCGAGGAAAAAAACGGAAAATTTATCTCGTCGCCCGTTGCGACCTTATGAAAGAAACCCAAAATAGGTGCCAGAATGACGGCTAAACAACATAGCTTGGTCATGCCCTTGATAAATTTTGCCGTTTTCCCTTCGGGCAATACCGCCGATAAAATCCCCGTCAAAAGAACGATGCCGATAATGGCAAGAAGATAACCGCTCAAAACAGCACCTCCGATGAACAAATAATCAGCACAATCCCGATAAAATACAGAAATGCTACAAACAGCAATCCCGCGGTGCAATAGTTGAGATTATCCGCCGTTTCGCTCAAAAAGGAGGAAATGCGGCTCTCGCCGAGCGGTTGGGTAACGGCGGCGGTCAGCCTCAGGAATAAATTTGCCGCCACCAGCATGACGAGCGGCTCGAACAATACGGAGACCATGAGAAAAATACTCAGACTTCCGAGGGAATTTTTAATGAGCACGCTGCCGGCTATCGCAAGGTCGAAGCCTCCGGAAAGAAATCCGCCGACGATGGGAACGCCCGTCCCGATAGCGTATTTCGCCGCTCTGCGGGTGATTCCGTCGTATGCTGCCGAAGTCAGTCCCTGCACGGTGAAAAACAATCCGAATACGGAGACGCTCACGCCGATAATCCATTTGTTTATACTCTTGAAAAAAGCGGAAAAATTGTTAAGTTTCAATTCGTTCGACAGATTTCCCGCCATGGAAAACGCGATAATCGTCAACGTGAGCGGAAGGACGACCGCCGAAACAATAGAAACAATCGTGGTGCTTAGAAAGGCTACCGCGGGCTGGTAAATCGCGGCGGAAACGCTTCCGCCGCTCGCGGCCATAAGCGTCAGCAGCAAAGGAAACGTCAGCTGCATTTGCTCGCGCATGGAGGATACGGAGGAAAAGGCGCGAGAGAAACATTCCGTCAGAACCGCCAAAACGGGAATGAGAGCCGCCGCATAAGCGACGAGAAAAATCATATCCGCGGAAGTCTGAGAGGCAAAGCTACTCTTGACGGACGACAAGATCCCGCATAGCAGCGCCACCGCGCAGATACAGGCAAAAGCGGGAAGCATATCCTTTACGTCCTCGAACAATACGTTGAGAATCTGCTTTCCGAAGCCACCGTAGTCGAACTGTTCCCCCTTGATATAGTTGAAGAGTCGTTCACCTATCGTCTCGTCGGAAAAAATCCCCAAAGAATCGATATATTCCTGCAAGGCCTCCGTATCTAATTTTTCTATTTGTTCGAGGATATTTTGATTGAGCTCCTCTTTTCCGTCCGTACCTTCCTCCGCCTGCGCGAATACGAGTCCCGGCAGGCAAAAGATGATGAAGAAAACGAGAGCAAAAACCCGAAGAACGAGTCGACGT
>CAKXBD010000045.1 GCA_934871445.1 uncultured bacterium
AAATGGGAGAGGGAATCAAAGCACAGCTTGTTGGCGATTTCCGTAAAGGATAGTTTTCTGCGAATGAGGATTTTCGATTCGTCGATTTTTAATTTGAGATAGGTTTGATAAATGCTCATGCCCGTCTTTTCGCGGAAAAACGTGCACAGATAGGTCTTGCCGTAGTGCAGGGCATTGCATAGGTCGTCCAAAACAAAAGTGTCGTATAATTTGGAAGAAAGGATTCTTACGATTTCATCTTGAAGCTCTGTGGAGGAATTGATTTTTGAAATAAAAAATTCCTGCTGAGCGTCGCGGTTATTTGCGCGGCGGAGTAGATAAACGAGCAGGAGCTCCAAAGAATTTTTTATGACCTGCTCGCCGCCGAGATTGGGGTTTTCTCTGAGCTCCAATTTATTGAGGTCGGGATCGAAATCGGGAATGATGAACGTCTCCCGCGCTTCCGCCATAATGTTCTGTAACAGATAACGGTATTTATCGGGTACGGAATATTGTTTATCAAAGAAAAAGCCCATGCTCTCCGAACGACATTCAAAAGAAATGATGAAAATATTCGCGCCCTCTTTTCCGCAGCGGACATAATGCGACTGATTGGGCTTGATAAATACGATTTCTCCCTGTTTGAGCAGATTGCCCGCCGAATCTTTTACGACGGAGATTTCCTGCTTATCCACGTAAATAATTTCCCAAAAATCGTGCGTTTCCTCCGCGGACGAATATCCCCGCTCCAATTCCTGATAGTGAATGGTCACAATTTTTTGTACGTTCAGGAGATTTGCGATTTTGTGCATATAAAAATGTTTTGCCGTTTCCCGCCTTTTCATAACTTTATTCTTTCACCTCTCGCGTTTATTATACCATATCCTGTTTTTGTTTGTAAAATATTTCACGGTAATATTTTGAGAAATATTTTGTAAAAACCGAGAAATAATTTCTATTGTACTTTGCGGAAAAAGTAGTATAATAAAGATAAACATAAAGAGGGAGAAGTATATTTTTGGTATGAAAAGACCTGTTTTGGACAAAAATTTTTATCCGATGATCAAGGCGTTAGAGGAATACGACGCAGAGGTAAAAAAGAGCGGGAACACGGCGGAGGTCGTGCTGATCGCGGAGAGAAACGGCGGATATAACTACGTTTATAAATATACCGCGTTTGCGGACGGCAGCGGAAAGGACGAATGGAATTTCCGTATTGCGGAACGTTTGGCAAAGACCATTTTATGGGTCGTGGGCGGTTATAAAATCTCCGTTTCGGGGAGCAAAAAGATTTACGAGGGACTGAAAAAAGCGTATACGGCGGACGGAGCGCGCGCGTTCGACGTCGATTTCATGAGCGGCGTTTACGAAAAGCCCTTTGAAGTCGTGTGGCTGGAAAAGGACGAGATTCCCGCAGAGAAGAATTGTTCGCTCCGCGTGGGCGGATACCTGAAAGGTTGCCGCATCGGTTTTGACGCGGGCGGAAGCGACCGAAAGGTCAGCGCGGTGATAGACGGTAAAGTCGTATATAGCGAAGAGGTCGTCTGGCATCCCAAGACGACGGAGGATCCGCACTATCATTATAACGAAATTCTGACGGCGATGAAGACGGCAGCTTCCAAGATGCCGCGCGTGGACTGTATCGGCGTTTCTTCCGCGGGTGTGTACGTCGATAATAAAATCATGGTCGCCTCCCTCTTTATCAAAGTGGACAAGAAGAAGTACGGCGATTACGTCAAAAACATGTATATCAACATCGCCGAGGAAATGGGGAATATTCCTCTCGAAGTCGCTAACGACGGGGACGTCACCGCTTTGGCGGGGAGCATCGATTTGAACGACAATCGCGTGCTCGGCATTGCGATGGGTACGAGCGAAGCGGTGGGGTATATCAATAAGGACGGCGGTATCAACGGCTGGCTGTCCGAGCTCGCTTTCGTTCCCGTCGATTTCAACGAGGGAGCTATGGCGGACGAATGGAGCGGCGACGTGGGAGTAGGCTGCAAATACTTCTCTCAGGACGCCGTCATCAAGCTCGCGGAGGCGGGCGGCTATCGTTTCAAAGAGGGGGCTACTCCCGCGGAGAAATTGAAGGAAATACAGGCTTTGATGGAAAAGGACGACCCGCTCGCGCGGCAGATTTACGAGGATATAGGCGTCTATCTCGCTTATACGCTTCCCTTCTATGCGAAATTTTACGATATGAAGCACGTTCTTCTTTTAGGCAGGGTGACAGGCGGAAAAGGGGGAAACATTCTTCTCGATTCCTGTAAGAAAGTACTCGAAGAAGAGTATCCCGAATTTGCCAAGCTGGATATTTCCCTGCCCGACGAAAAGAACAGAAGGGTCGGACAGAGCATCGCGGCCGCGTCTCTTCCCGCGGACAGAGCGTAAAAGCGGATCGGAAAAGACGCAGCTTTTCAGTTTCAGGAGAAAGGAGACAGAACAGATGAAAGTTATCATCGCGAAAGATTATGACGAAATGAGCAAAAAGGCCTTTGAAGTGATGCTGATGGTCGTAAAGGAAAATCCCGAAGCCGTCTTGGGCCTCGCCACGGGCTCCACGCCCATCGGGCTCTATAAGAATATGATAGAGGACCACGAGAAGAACGGGACTAGCTATAAAAAGATCCGCACCGCCAATCTCGACGAATATGCGGGGTTGGATTATTCCAGCGACCAAAGCTATGTCTATTTTATGCGGCATAATCTTTTCGACCATATCGACATAGATTTGAAAAATACCAATATCGAAAACGGCAAGGCGGCGGACAGACAGGCGGAATGCGACAGGTATAACGCGCTCCTCGAACAGATGCCGCGGGATATTCAGGTGCTCGGAATCGGTTCCAACGGGCATATCGCTTTCAATGAGCCTGGAACGCCCTTCGGGAGCGTCACACATATCGTTGACCTCGCCGAAAGCACGATTAAGGATAATTCCAGAATGTTCAAAAGTATCGACGAGGTTCCTCGCCAAGCCTTTACAATGGGCTTGAAAAATATCATGAATGCGAAGAAAATTCTCATTCTCGCCAATGGAGCAAACAAGGCGAAGGCGGTTTACGGGCTCGTAAAGGGCGAAGTTACCGAGCGGGTGCCCGCAAGTATTTTACAGCTTCACCCCGACTGCACGCTCGTGTGCGACGAGGCGGCTGCTGCGCTTCTCTGAGGGGAAACGGCTGAAACAAGGAGAATCGGAAAATGGCAAAATCATTTGAAAACGCCCTCGTATACGTCGAGGGCGAAGGCCTGAAAAAGGTCAATCTGGTATTTGACGAAAGAATAGAGAGCATCGGCGGGGAGCTCGGAAAGAGCGAAATCATTTCTCTGCCCGAAAATGCCGTCGTCCTGCCCGGCTTTATCGACGAACATATCCACGGCGCGGGAGGCGCCGATGCCATGGACGGCAGTACGGATGCGCTTAAAACGATCGCGGAGACGGTCGCCGCGGAGGGAACGACTACCTTCCTCGCTACGACGATGACGCAGAGCAAGCAAAACATTCTCAAAGCCATGAAGGCCGTCAAAAAATATCGCGAAGAAAACCACGAGGAAGGCGCCAGACTTTTGGGTGTGCACCTCGAAGGTCCGTTTATTGCGGCGGCTCACAAGGGGGCTCAGCCGCTCGAATACGTGGCGAAACCCGACGTCAAAACATTCGATGAATACAATTCCGCCAGCGGAGACGCAATCAAAATCGTCACAATGGCGCCCGAAGAGGACGGAGCGGAAGAACTCGTCAAACATCTCTCCGATAAGGGTATTATTCCCTCTATCGGGCATACGGGGGCAACCTGCGCGCATATCCGTTCGGCGATTGCCGCGGGCGCGAAAAACGTCACGCATACCTACAACGCGCAAAGTCCTTTGCATCACCGAGAAATCGGAACGGTGGGAAGCGCGCTCTTATACGACGAGCTCAACTGCGAGTTGATCGCCGATACCATTCACGTTTCCGTACCTGCGATTCAGCTTTTGGTCAAGTGCAAGCACAAGGATAAACTGACGCTGATTACGGACGCGATGCGGGCGAAAGGGCTCGCGGACGGCGAAAGCGAGCTCGGCGGACAGGTCGTCATCGTCAAGAACGGCGAAGCGCGTTTGAAAGACGGCACCCTCGCGGGGAGCGTTCTGAGAATGAACTGCGCGGTTGCCAATCTCGTGGAAAAGGTCGGCGTGGCCTTCCTGCAAGCTGTGGACTATGCGACGATCAATCCTGCGAAAACCTTGGGGATAGACGGGGAAACGGGAAGCATCCGCGTCGGCAAAAGAGCGGATTTCGTCGTTCTCGACAATAACTTCTCCGTCCTTTATACGATCCGCGACGGAAAAATCGTCTATCGTGCGGATAAAGCATAATCGATTACGCTCATACATTATTTCCTCTTATAAAGAAAAAGGCGCGGAACGTTGATTCCGCGCCTTTTTCATCGGCCGGTAAAAAGGGAAATAGAGTTAATATGGTTTGCAGGCGTTTGCGGGCAGGTGCGTTTCTCAGAGGTTGAACACGGTCTCCCCGTCCCGTATCGTCTCCTCTACCCGAATTTCTCTGAGCTTTTCTTCGGGGCAGCCGACGGGATTTTCACTGAGGATTATCAGATTTTCCCGTTTCCCTTCCGAAAGCGTACCCGTTTCGTTTTCTTCGAAATATTGGTAGGCAGCTTCCGCGGTCACCGCGCGGAGTGCGGAACGGGCGTCGATTCGTTCGTCCTCGCCCAAAATTCGGCCCGTCTCCGTCTTTCTGGCTACGGCGCAATAGATTGTCTCTAACATGTCGGGAAGAATGACGGGGGAGTCCTGATGCAGGGTAAAATGCATATTTCTTTCCAAAGCGGAGCGGAGAGGGCTTATTTTCGATGCCCTTTGAAGTCCCGTATTTCTGATGTGAATTTCTCCCCAATGGAGGACGTGTGCGACGAAGAAAGAGGGAATAATCCCCGCACGCTTGACGCGGTCGAGCTGGTCCAAGCCCAAAAATTGCGCGTGAATCATAACGGGACGGGTTGCGGGGTCTCCGTAATTCTCCTCGGCTTCTATAAAGCGCTCCGCTGCCATGTCGCCGTTGCAGTGGACGAGCAGTTGTAATTTTCTCTCCGTGGAAAAGCGCACGGCTGTTTCCAATTCCTCCTGCGTTACGGAGGGATAGCCCGCATAACCGTCCGATTCGGGCTTTCCGTTTTCGTCGAGATAGGGATTTCGCAGCCATGCCGTTCTGCCTTGGGGAGAACCGTCGGAAATCAGCTTTACTCCGCCGATTTTCAGATGACGCTTATAGTTTTTCACCCTGCCCGGAAATGCGGCGGAATAGGCTCCGAAAGCGTGGATGTCGGGGTACAGAACGACGTCCATGAGAAGTCTGTCCGTCTCGTCGAGTGCGCGGTAAAGGGGAAGGAGCTCCTTTGCGGCGAGCCCCTCCTGCGCGGTGACGATACCGTGAGAAAAATAGAGCTTTTGCGCGCGGGTAAAAGCGTCGAGAAGTTTTTCTCCGCCCGGCATGGGGATATTTTTTAAGCGGGAGACAAAATCCGCTTCTTCCATATATCCCGTCGGGGTTCCGTCCTCCGCCTTTTCGATAAATCCGCCTTCGGATGAAGATGTGTTTTTATCCACGCCCAAAATTTTCATGGCCGCAGAGTTGAATATTCCTATATGCCCCGATTGATACTGTACGACGAGGGGATGTTCGGGAACGATTTTATCGAGAAACTCCGCCGTGAGCCGCTTGCCTTTTATGCGTCCCGAATCGTAACCGCAGGCAAAAATCCATTCGCCCGCTTTTAACGCGGTCTGAGAGAGAAAGGTTTCGAGCGCACTTTTTATCTCCTCGTTCGTCTTGCAGGACTCCAAGGGAACTTGTAAAAACCGCGCGGCGCAGCCGGAAATATGACTGTGTGGGTCCATGAATGCAGGCATGAGCGTTCGCCCCTTTAAGTCGTATCGTTCGGCCGAGACGGGAAGCGGAGGCGGCGTTCCTTTCCCTAAACTTTTGATTTTTCCGTTTTCGGTAATCAGATAATCCGAAGTTTCGTCCTTGTCCATTGTGAGAATGTTTCCGCCGTAATAAATTCGCTGCGACATAAAAAGCTCCTTATCTTTTACTCTTTCCATTATTATAACGCATTTTTGCGGTTTTGCAAGCACTTTTTTTGAAATTTCACTCCGTTTTCGAAAAAGAGCGGCAGGCCGTGCCGAATTTATTGACAAAAATTCTTCTTATGATATAATAGTAAAGAGGAGAAGAAAAATGACCGATATTTTGAAAAAGATGAAGGAGACAAAAACGCCTGTCGCCATTTATTATAAGAGCTCCGGAAGTTTCTACGCGGGATTCGTCAGGGAGACGGACGGGGAATTTGCCCTTTTGGAATTGATTTCTCCCTGCGGAAAATTTGACGGGTATTTTTGTATCCGTATCGAAGAAATACTCAAATTGGACGCGGGAACGGGGTATCTCGAAAATCTTGTTAAGGTCTATCGTTATCGTGCCGAAGAAATTCCGACCTTGAAGGTTTCGTCTAAATCGGTTTTGGAAGAATTTATCGATTTTGTCGTGAAAAATAAATGGCTTTGCACCATGGAAATCGGCTTCGAGACTTTGGATAAAATCAGCGGCTTTGTGGCGGGCAGGGATTGGAACATCGTCGAAATGCACCTTTTGAACGAAAACGGACTCCCCGACGGGTATACGGCATTAGACCTCGAAGAAATCGTTTCTTTGGAGGTATTGTCGGACGACGAAAAATATCTCGGGACTCTGTTCGACCTCGCTGCGGGACATCTTAAAGAGAATAAAAAGGAATCGGGAAAAAAGGGAGACGAACACGTTCTGTCTTTTCCGTTCGGTAAATAAATTCGGGGATTTTTACTTGCAAAATGAGGGAGTTTCAGAAATTTCTGAAACTCCCTCATTTTTTATTTCCAAAGGTATTGGAAGCTACCTGTATAGACGCGGAATCGTAATTTTCATAATGATGATCGATCGTGCTCTTGATAAAAGAACGCTTATAGTCCGAAGGCGGAAGTCCTACCACCTTTTTGAATTCGTAATTTAATTGATTTTTATTGGAAAATCCCACTTGCAGAGCGATTTGCTGAATGGGCAGGTTAGTATTGCGCAAAAGATTAGTCGCTCGTTGTACCCGTAGGGTATTGATGCTTTCGAGGATTGTTTGTCCCGTGTACTTTTTATATTGCCGCTGAAGATATGCTTTATTGATTCCGACAAAATCTGCGATTTGGTCCATCGTGATTTTTTGTCGAAAATTTTCTTGAATAAAATTGTTTGTCTTACGGATATAAGAGAGGGAACCGCCCGTCGTTTCAAGGCATTTGGAAATTTCTGTAAAGAGATTCAATTCTGCTATCGTAACGGCACAGGCTTGTTCGAGAGAAGAAATGCCGTCGGTCAACATTAAGACCAATTCCTTGAAAGTACTGTCTACCTGGTGCGTATCGTTGACCACTGCGTATCCGTCGTTGCTCAATGAAATCCTTCGAAAATTGGTTTCGGTAAACAGAGCAGCAAAATCGACTTTCAAAACAGAATTAACGTTATAGGGATTGTATTCGTCAAATTCCCGTGGATTAAATTCTATATTATAAATAACGGCGGAGGTATGAGGAGAAATGATGATTCGATGAAAGGTAAAACCATCGAGAATAATGATTTGTCCGGGGCGAATTGAAAAGGTTTTCAACTTAGGGGATTCGTTTTCTTTGAAAATCTCTAAGGTAAAACTGCCCGAATGTGAATACATGATTTCAAAATATTGGTGTTGATGCATGCCCATGCCCTCAAACATATCATCAAAGGTCTTCATGTAATAAGATACGGGCTCCAAAGTATAATTTTGTAAATCTTTGAGTTTTAAGGCTTTTGAAACATCCATTTTTATTCCCCGCTTTTTATATTCTTAATCTATTATCACATACAATTTCAAAAAAGTCAAGTGAAAAAAATCAAACTAAAAGATCGAAATAGTGACTTTTTTTGGGATTTCCCTATTGACAGATAGCGGATATGGGATTATAATGAAATTACAAATAACGAATAAAAAGAAAAAATAAACGACGAAATTTTACATTTTTTAACATTTTTGAGTATGGATTGACGAAAGAAAAACAGGGCCGGCCCTGTTTACGTAATACAGCGTATTACGTAAAAAAATATTTACTCGGAAAATAGCCCTCAAAAACTCCGTTTTGAGGGCAAAGAATAAAAATTTAAGGAGGAATGTGATATGTTCACAATATTTTCAACGAAGCGAAAGAGTCTGTTGGCCGTGACCTGCGCTTTGGCGCTTGCATTGGGAGCTGTGGGAGGAGGCTTAGCCGTGTCGGCAAATGCAGAAGGCGAAACCGCCGAAGTCACTCCGATTATCCCTCTCGCAAAATACGAGTTTTTAGACGCGGAAAATCCCGGAAAAGATTCTATGGGAAATTACGACCTTTCCCTGCGAGTGGCTGACGGGAAAGAGACCGGAAAGGTAACAGTCAAGGATGGGGTGGCTTCGTTTGACGGGTCGGCCGGCTTGATTGCCACAAACGATATTTCCGAAGATGTAACTTCCTTTACGCTTTATTTTGAATTACAGCAAACCGCTCTTCCGGGCAATTGGGCTTCTCCCATAGGATTCGGCTGGAATGATTGGAATCCTACAAAATGGGCGACGTTCCAATTTTCAGGAAACAGTGACCTTTTAAGATTCTCCTCTGCAAGCGCTTTAATTAACGATGGCTCTGGAAATGTCAGTAACGTAGACGGACATGGCAACGCTTTTTGGGGACATGAAATCGGGAATGTCGGAAGTGAATATCACAAGGTGGCGCTTACGGTAGATTTGGACGGAAAAATTATTGTCTACCTTGACGGAAACGCAAGTGCCAATTATGCTTTCGAGACTCCCGAAGGCTTTAATCTCAAAGACTCGAATATGCGTTTTGCTATGGGCGGCGAAAGCTGTTGGGGTAATCTTTATAATGCTTTTACAGGAAATCTTAAAAACGTATGCTTTTATGATTTTGCATTGAATGCAGAACAAATAAAAACACTTGGGGCAGACTATTCGCTCGATACCGGAGATTTAGGAACCACTGCCTATCTGGAAAGTGTGGATTCCTCTACCCTGACCTTTGAAAACGATAAAGTAACAGTTGAAACCCTCTATGAGGAAATGAGCCAGGAGCAAATGCTTGCCTGTATGGGGAATGCGACGGTCAAGGGAACTTTATCCGATAAATCGGAGAAAAAACTTCCCGTCATCTGGACGAGCGTGAAGGAAACCGATGACGGTTGGAAAGCTCATGGACATGTTCAAAATGCAGGTCTCGGACTTCCCTCCCTTGTAGAAAGAACGGAAATCGTCCAGAACGTCGAGGTCAAAACTGCTCAATCTGTTACAGTCGCTTCCGATATTAAAAACGGTACCGTTACTCTCTCTCCCGATTACGGCGTTACTGGGGATATCATTACCATTACGCCCATTCCCGCGGAACACTATGAAATTGATACGGTGACCGTCGATGGGGAGGCAATAGAACCGACGGACGGAAAATATACCTTTACGATTGGAAATAAAGACGTTACGGTGAGCGCAACGTTCAAACAGAAGGTATATAAGGTCTGTGTAGGAGAAGGGGTAGAACATGGAACGATTACGTTCAGTGCTAACGAAGGAGTAATTGATACCGAAATAGAAGTGACTGCTACGCCCGACGAGCATTATGTCCTTTCAAAACTTTTTGTAAACGATAAAGAACTTACTCGTTCGGAAGGAAAATATACCTTTAAGATAACGGGAGATATGACGGTGACCGCAGAATTCAATGAGGCTGTTTATTCGATAGACTGCTTCGTGAATGGAGGAAACGGTACCGCAGAGGCGGATAAAGCATCTGCAAAGGCGGGGGAAACTGTCACGATTGACGTTACTCCGGCGGAAGGATATACAGTCGATGCCGTTATGGTAAACGGCACAGCACTCGAAGCAAAGGACGGTGTTTACAGCTTTGTTGTGGACGACGATTCGGAAATAGAGGTCACTTTCAAATCAACAGCGCCTTCTCCTGACTCGTCCTCGTCCGGTTCCGCTCAGGATTCCACGGAGCCCGATTCTTCCAGCACCAGTGTTTCAAAGCCGGATTCTTCCTCCGGCGCGGACAATGGCGGGACCGGTTGCGGGAGTATGATCGGGATTTCTGCCGGAATCGCGTTCCTGTCCATCGGGGCTGCGATACTTATCAAAAAGAGAAAACACGATTAAAGAGCAAAATAGACGCATAAGAGGGTCGGAAAGCTGGAAGCAAGAAGTCCAATAAAAATGGGACATGAACAAAACTGACTCAAAAACAGCAAGAAATATGGCGGCAGGCCGATGAGAAAAAGGCTGATTTTCCGTCCGTGAAAGATTTCGCCGAGTGGATTCCGGCAGCATGGACGAAACAATTTGTATAAGGACCGGATTTTATAAATACGGTTTGAAAATAAAACAATGGAGGTTTACTATATGCAGGTATTCAAAAGAATACTGGCTTTGGGATTATGTGGAATTGCGGCGATAGCATTTGCAGCTTGCGGAAACCACGGAACCAGTGCGGATTGGGGCAACTACGATTCCGTCTCCGACGGTGGCGCATGGAATGATACGGAGGATGAGAACGTAAAGGAAATCACCGTATTCAAAAACGATTGGGCTGCGTTCAATAATGCACGCCAGGCAAATTCGCCCGTCTATCAAAGAATTAAAGAAGAACTTGGCTGCGATGTCGTGGCGATGAACAGCTCCGGAGCGAATTGGCAACAGCAGCTTGTACTCTTACAGGCAGATCAGGATTTGCCGGACATCTTTTTGACGGAAGGCCCCGGGGCGCCCGATTTTTTCAGCAAACTCATCGATAACGGCGACATTATCGCTATTTCCGATTGGGTGACGGAGGAGACTTATCCGAATATTTACAGACACATGCAGGAATTTTCCTATATGCGCTCCAATATCTCTTACGCAAAGGGCAAGTCATGGTTTATTCCTTCTTCTTGGCACAATGAAAAGTCGCTGTATGTACGTCAGGACTGGATAGATAATCTCAATGCGAAATTAGCGGATATTCTCATCAAGGACGGCGTTATCTCCTCGGAAGGAGAGCTTACGGCGGAATTGCGTACGAAATGGGAATTTAAGGCGCCCGAAACCCTTTTGGATTTCTATCGTCTCGCTCGTGCCTTTACGATTTATGATCCCGATAATAACGGGCAAGACGATACCTTCGGATATATGTCGGAATCGAACAAAGATTTCGATGCTTGGATTTATATGGCGTTCGATACGGGTTGGGATCAATTCGTCGAGGACGAAGAAACGGGAAAATATACGCACAGCGATATTACCGACGGGGCCATGTATGCGACTTCTTTTATCGCGCGCATGATTACAGACGGATATATGTCTCAGGATTCCCTGACGGCGGACAACGGTACCAAGCAGGACAGATTTACACAAGGAAAAGCGGGCATGATGTATGCGCATAACTGGCTGAATAATTTCGTGTCCGGGATTATGGCTGTGGAAAAATGTTCCTTAGAGGAAGCTACCGCGAAAATTACTATGTGCGATCCTCCCGCAGGCAAAAATGGTACATGGAATGGCGCAGGAGAAGAGGGATATTGGCAGGGGTTCTGTATCAACGCCAAAAACAGCAATTCCCGTATCCGCAAATGTCTCGAATTGTATGATTTTCTCCTCAGCGACGAAGGGTATGAGCTCCTTCAATACGGCGTAGAGGACGTACACTATGCAGAGTCCACGGACGGAACGAAATCCAACCTTTTGGAGAAGAACGAAGAAGGATTCTATAAGACCATCGTCACAGAGGACCCCGCTACACTCCTCTATGCGCTCGTAGATTGGACGATGCACTACAAAGTGACTACCTGTACGAATGCGGAAATTATTTGCGCCCGCGAAGAACGTTCGGAAGCGAACTCGTACTTTTCCGATTATCCGGCTTTGCAGACAGAGGCGGGCATAGAGTACCTTACCGACTGTCACGATTTCTTCTTAGAGACGATTGCCGTGCTCGAAAAAAATGAGAAAAATCTCTATTGGAACCCGAGCAGCTGGACCTATGACGCAAAGACTTTTGATTGGGATGACCTCTACATTGTGTCAAAGACCTTTGAAAATAAGTGGAAGTCTTTTGTCAGCGACTACCTTGAAGATTACGGCGGTGAGGACGTAATATCCGAATATAACGCCTATATTGACGGCGGATTTGCCGTAAAGGCGGACGGAAGTAAATAAATGCTTCCCGGATATTGAAAATTTGAGATAAGGAGATAAATGACATGAAAAAAATTTTAAGTCTGGGACTTACACTTGCACTGTTTGCGGGTGGTATGACGCTGGGAAGCGCGCCGTTCGTTTCCGCAACGGCAGAAACGGAGGACATTATTCAACCCATGGCCCTCTATGAATTTGAGGACGAGACAAAGCCCGGTCAAGATACTTCCGGAAATGGGTTTGATCTCAAAGTATTGAATACCTCTCAAAATGGAGATGAAGCCATACAAATTAAAGAAGATACGGACGGGGAAAAATATGTCTCCCTTGTCAGTGACCGTAATGCCGAGGACAAAGGCGGAAAAACGGGAGCTTGTTTATATGCTCCGCAACTCGGCAATTCCGGAATGGATTTTTCCGACCTCATCAGAGAGTCCTATACAGTGTCTATTACTTTCCGCAGGGATAACTCTAAATATCAGGGCGATCATTATATGCTTGCGGTAGGGCGGTATAACGACGCTTTCCAAATCACTCCTTGGAAAAATGGGGTGGAAATCCAAGTCAACAATATGGATATGGCACCCGGTGCAAATAATGATGAAAAACAACAATGGTTGGAAAAAAATCTCGCTTTTTATACGGTCGATACGTCGAATTGGACTACTGTCACAGTTAGTACAGACGCAGTGAAGAATGCAGCTACTATCTATATTAACGGTGAAGCGGCAGGAGATCCCATACAACTTTCGGATACATTTTTCTCTTGGCGTTCTGACCCCTACGCTTTTACGTTGGGCGCACAGTGCCAGATAACGGGAAATGCAGCAACATGTTATGCAACCGCGGACATTAAAGAGTGCAGAGTTTATGACAGTGCGCTTTCCGAAACAAATGTTAAACGTTTGGTCGAAGGAGAAGAGGCTATCGCTGAGGAGAGCGGAACGTATATTACCTCGGTTACGTCCGTAGATACAGCTGCGCTCGACCTGTTGGCCACAGATGTCAATACCGTGGACGTCATCATGAACGAAACTTTGCCCAAGACGACAAAGGCCTCACTTTCTAACGGCACAGAAATCAATGTGAATATTCTTTGGTATATGGTTTCCGAAACGGAAATCAACGGTTTTATCTCCACGCCGTATGCTAAGACAGAGCAACTTATTTTGGAAGCGGAATACGGTTATACCGTTCGTTTCGATTATGATGAAACTCTCGTTCGCGTTTCGCAAATCAAATTGGACGGAAACGCTTATACGCCCGGTACTCCCATCGATGCAGAATTGCATAATTTGACCTTCAAGGTAACAGTGCTCGACAAATACAGCGCCATAGACGCCGTCTCATACCTGGATATGGAATGGCCGCCTGAAAATGAGGCGGGAGATGAATACTACATAGAGCTTGCAGGCGGAGCAGAAGTTATTATCGAGGCCTCGGCAGAAGAATTTACCGTCACTTATTATGATGGAGATTCCAAGCTCGGAACAAGTAAATATACCCATAACGGAGATGAGACGTTGAAATCGTTCGATAAAGAGGGATATACTTTTGATGGCTGGTACACTAAGAAAAAAGGTGGCAAGAAGTATTCTGCTTCTACTATCATTACCAAGAAGCAGAAACTATATCCGCATTGGTTAAAGAAGTACAAAATCAACACTAACTATTTTTTACC
>CAKXBD010000046.1 GCA_934871445.1 uncultured bacterium
CGGTGGAAATCGCCGCAAAATCGGGGATCACGCCGCTCGTCGGAAACGTCTTGTCGAGCGATTTATTCTATGACGATTCCGCTTCTACCTTGAAATGGAACAAAATGGGCGTCCTCGCCGTGGAAATGGAAACGGCCGCTCTGTATATGAACGCGGCGCGCTCGGGAAAAAATGCGCTCTCTATCTTGACGATCAGCGATAATCTCGTCACGGGAGAGGCTACGACCGCGGCAGAAAGACAAAATTCCTTCACGCAGATGATGGAACTCGCTTTGGAACTTGCATAAAGGGATATTCGGCGCATGAAAGGACTCATTGACAGGATATTTCTCATCGTTCTCGACAGCTTCGGCGTCGGAGAATTGCCCGACGCGGCTCTGTACGGCGACGCGGGGAGCAATACGCTGCGCTCCGTTTCAAAAAGCCGAAAATTCCGCGCGGAGAGCCTTTCTTCGCTCGGATTGTTCCGTATAGACGGCGTGCGGGATTGGGCGGGAAGTTTTTCCGCCCCGAACCCCGTTTCCTGCGCCGCGTATGCGAGAATGGCGGAAAAGAGCAGGGGCAAGGATACGACTACGGGACATTGGGAGATTGCGGGGCTCGTTTCCGAAAAGCCTTTCCCCGTTTATCCGCACGGATTCCCGAAAGAGATTCTGGATTCCTTTTCCAAAGCCACGGGACGGGGCGTTCTGTGCAACCTTCCCTATTCGGGAACAAAGGTAATCGAAGATTACGGCGACGAACACTTAAAGACGGGGAAACTGATCGTGTATACTTCCGCCGACAGCGTTTTTCAGGTGGCTGCTCACGAGGAATTGATTTCCGTGGAGACGTTATACGAATATTGCCGCGCCGCAAGGAAAATTCTGACGGGCGAAAATGCGGTCGGGCGGGTGATCGCGAGACCCTTTCTCGGACAAAACGGACATTTTTACAGAACCTCCCGTCGGCATGATTTCTCTTTGCCGCCTACGGGAGAGACCATGCTCGATATTCTGAAAGAAAACGGATTGGAAACGATCGGAATCGGGAAAATTTCCGACATCTTCGCGGGGCGGGGACTGACTCAAAATCTCGGAGTCAACCGCGACAATGCCGACGGTATGACTAAGCTCGACGAATGTCTCGGACGTGCGTTTCGGGGGCTCTGTTTCGTCAATCTCGTGGATTTCGATATGCTGTACGGGCATCGGAACGACGCGGACGGATATGCTTCCGCCATAGCCGAATTCGACGATCGGTTAAAAACGGTTCTGCCGAGACTGGGAAAGGGAGACCTTCTGATCATTACGGCCGACCATGGCTGCGATCCGTCGACGCCGAGCACCGACCATTCGAGAGAATATGTGCCTTTATTGCTTTACGGAAAACAAGTGCTCGGAAAAAATCTCGGAACGAGAAAAACGTTCGCCGACATCTCCGCCACGGTGCTCGATTTATTCGGATTGACGGGCGGAGCGGGGACGAGTTTTGCCGAAGAGATATTTTCGCGATAAACGGAGGCGATAAATGGACGGAAAGGATTTGATAGAAAAAGCTCTTTCGGCGAGGCGATGTGCTTATGCGCCGTATTCAAACTTTTTTGTCGGCGCCGCGCTCTTGTGTCGGAACGGCAAAATATACACGGGCTGCAATGTAGAGACTTCGACGTTTACGCCCACTTCCTGTGCGGAAAGAACGGCCTTTGTCAAAGCGCTCAGCGAGGGGGAACGGGAGTTCGTTGCGATTGCGGTAGTCGGGGGCCGCGGAGAGGAAAAAGACACGGGGTTTTGTCCGCCCTGCGGAGTGTGCCGACAATTTATGGAGGAATTCTGCGGGGAAGATTTCAAAATTTTCCTTTCCGACGGAAAAGAAATCCGAGTATATTCTTTGGGAGAATTGCTTCCGTTTTCTTTTGATAAATCTTTCGTGAAAGGGAAAGAGTGTCCGAACGATGCGGGGCGCGAAAATTGAAGAATACGGACGAGGAAAAAGACGTAAGAAGAGAGCAAGCAAAGTGACGCCGTGAACAAAGGTATCGCTTGAAACGTTGTCGCAGACGAAAAAGAAAAGGACGGGAAAGAACGATGAGAATGTACGATATTATTGCAAAAAAACGGGACGGAAAAGAGCTGTCCCGCGAGGAAATCGAATTTTTTATCCGAGGATACACCGCGGGGGAAATTCCTGACTATCAGGCCTCTGCATTTCTCATGGCCGCCTATCTGAGAGGACTCTCTTTTGCCGAAACCGACGCGCTCACTTCGGCGGTTTTACATTCCGGCTCCGTTCTCGATCTGAGCGACGTTCCGGGAATAAAAGCGGACAAACATTCCACGGGAGGGGTCGGGGACGGCGTTTCCCTGGCCGTTGCACCCCTTGCGGCCGCCTGCGGCGTCAAAGTCGCCATGATGAGCGGAAGAGGCTTGGGGCATACGGGGGGTACTTTGGATAAGCTGGAATCGATAGAAGGCTACAACTGCTATCTTTCTCCGGAGCGCTTCCGCTCCGTCGTCGAGTCCGTGGGCTGCTCTATCATAGGACAGACGGAAGATCTGGCTCCCGCCGATAAAAAGTTGTATGCGCTTCGGGACGTTACGGCTACCGTAAATAAAAAGGAGCTCATTACCGCCAGCATTCTCGGGAAAAAATTGGCCGAAGGCATAAATTGTATCGTGTTGGACGTAAAAACGGGAAGCGGCGCTTTTATGAAAACGACCGAGGAGGCTCGCGCGTTGGCCGCTCTGATGGTTCGTATCGCTAAAGAACACGGCGTCAAAGTTTCAGCCCTCATTACCGATATGGACTGCCCTTTGGGAAATGCCGTCGGAAACTCCCTCGAAGTGATAGAAGCGATAGAGTGTCTCAAAGGACGCGCGCCCGAAGATTATACTTTGCTCGCGATCGAACTTGCCGCCCGAATGCTGTATCTCGCGGAAAAAGGCACGATGGAAGAATGCCGTGTTCAGTGCGAAAAGGCTCTCGAAAACGGAACGGCTTGGAAAAAATTCAAAGATATGGTGGCTGCGCACGGAGGAAATACCGCTTGGGTAGAAGATACTTCCCTGTTTCCTTCCGCCGAATGTTCCCGCATCGTTCGGGCGGAGAAAGACGGATTTATTTCCCGCATCGATACCGAATTATACGGTACCGCTTCCCTGTTGCTCGGCGCCGGCAGAATAAAGAAAGAGGACCCGATTGATCCTTCCGCCGGAATCAAGATTCTCAAAAAGACGGGGGACAGGGTCGAAAAAGGAGACGGTATAGCCGTCCTTTTCGCTTCGGACGAAGGATTGTTTGAAGAGGCGGAAAAAATATTGAAAACGGCTATCGTTTATTCGGAAATTCCGTCCGAAAAAAGGTCTCTCATTATCGATATTTTGGAGTAACGATAAATTATATATAAATAATTCTTATATTAAAACATGAAAAATTTTATATTTCGAAAGTAAAAAGCAATCGGATCGCTTTTTTTAACAAAAGGAAAAAATTGAGAGAAAAAAGTGTTGATTGTGTGAAAAATAAGGGAAATTTAGCAGAAAAAAGTAGATAAAATATCGTCGAAATTACAAGAAATTAAAAAATCGATAAAATCGATTGCCTCGATTTATATTTTTTATTGTATAACTTATACGAAACATTTGACAAAAGATAAAGGCGCTGATATAATCATAGATAATTTCAGACTTCTTAACTTTTGGTTGTTCGGTTTCGTAACAACGATTTTTTTTAATATCTACATAATTCGGAAACAGCCACGTGGCTGTTTGGCGTAATAAAATTACGCCAAACAAATTTATTAAGCAGAACGCGCGGGAACAATTTTGAAAAGTAAAAGGGAGGCTGAAAACGAACGAACCTTCGTAACGGGAAGCGCTACAAAATCGCGGCGGTACTCAACGGAGCATGCGGTCGAGCGTGACGGGATATGCGAAATTGCATAAAAGAGTGTACGACGGAAACGAGTATTAAAAAGGCGGTTATCGCGCGACGGGAAGGGATTTTCAAAATCATACGTATGTTGATTTGCGAAAATGCCCAAACTGGAAATGGTTCGTTTACGGATTTGAAAAAAATTTTTGTAGTTTCTTTTTTGCTTGGGCGGAAAAGCCCGCAGAGAATCCATGAAAATTTTAATATGGAACGATTAAAATTTATTTGGAGGTAGATTATGAACAAAAAATTCGGCGCGGCCGTTGCAACGGTTATGGGTCTGATGATGGCGTTCGGGTTCACGGCTTGTGGAGGCGGCGGAAACAATTCTTCCGGCGGCGGGAGCAGCGCTCCCCCGGAAAGAGACCCGAACGGAACTTATACGTACAGAACGGCTTCTTCCGTGTTCCCTACGAACTGGAATCCCCATGTCTATCAAACTACCACGGACGGCGAACTCCTCGACTATATGATGACGGGCTTCTATTCGTTCGATTATAACGACGCGATGGACGGATATAAAATGGTGGATGAACTCGCTACAGGTGACCCCGTGGACGTTACCTCTCAGTATGCTACCGAGGATTGGGAAATTTCCGCAGACGATGAAAGTCGGGCTTGGAAAATTACTATTCGTGACGATATTAAATGGAATGACGGGACCTCTATTAAGGCAGAGGACTTTGTGGAAAGCCTTTATCGCCTTCTCGATCCCAGATTGAAAAACTATCGTGCAGACACCGTATATGCCAAAAGCTTGGTGATCCACAATGCAAAAGATTATCTCTACAACGGCGATACGGGTTGGTATGCCGCCGACCTTCCCCTTGAAACTTATACGGAAAGTTTGGATAGTGAACTCGTATTCAGTATCGGAAGCTCCGCGGAAAATGAAGAGAAATATAACGGCGCGACAAGCAGCATCAGAAGCTTATTGGGAGTAAAGACGGATACAACGGCCGAGAAAGTGGCCGAGGCAATGATCAAGAACGGATTGAATGTCACCAAGGAACAAATTTTGGCTTTGGAAGGAAAAACTTTGGCGGAAATCAAGGCCGATTCTACCTTAAAGGCAACATGGGATTCGATTATCGGTTGGTGGAAAAGTCAGCCGAATGAAGAACTCGATTTCTTCGTTATCCATTATACATGGCCGGAAATCGAAGAGGAAGAGATCGGGATTAAAGCCGTTTCGGATTATGAACTCGTACTCATTCTCGATAAGCCTTTGAGCGGTTTCTATCTCAAATATGCCCTTACCTCCTCTTGGCTCGTCAAGACCGATCTCTACGACAGCTGTATGAAAAACAGTAACGGCGTATGGTCTAATAACTACGGCACTTCCGACGATACGACCGCTTCTTATGGGCCCTATATGCTGACCTCTTTCCAGCAAGATAAAGCCTATGCCTTGGAAAAGAATAAATATTTCTATGGCTATAACGATCCCGAAAACGAGGATCTCTATTGGACGACGAATATCACCTGCACACAAGCCGATCCTACCGTACAGCTTCAAATGTTCCTGAGGGGAGAATTGGATTCTTACGGTTTACAGGCTAACGATATGGAAGATTATCAGTCCAGCAGCAGCACATATTATGCTACGGGAGAATCTACTTTCTTTATGGCTTTGAACCCTCACGATGTAGAAGTTTTGGGGCAGAAAGAGAAGGCGGGAACCGATAAACAAATTTTGTCAATCTTGGAATTCCGTCAGGCGCTCTCTTTCGCGCTCAACAGAGAGAAGTTTGCTTTGGCGGTAGCTCCTACAAACAATCCCGCGTTCGGTGTATTCTCTAACTTGATCGTCGCAGATCCCGAAACGGGTATGACGTACAGAACTACGGACGAAGCCAAAGATGTTCTCGTCAATTTCTGGGGATTGCAGGATTCTATCGGCGAAGGAAATCTCTATGAGACGGTAGACGACGCTATTGAAGCGATTACCGGATATAACCTTGATAAGGCTAAGGGTTTATTCGATACGGCATATAATAAAGCCATCGAATTGGGCTATATGAGTTCGACCGATAAAGTGGAAATCTGTATCGGGCTTCCCGCAAATACAGAATTTTATACAAACGGTTATAATTTCCTCGTAAATAACTATACGGAAGCAGTGAAGGGAACAGAGTTGGAAGGCAAATTGACCTTTACGAGCGATAATACGATCGGAAACGATTTCGCGACAGCGCTTCAAAACAATCAAATCGACCTGTTGTTCGGCGTAGGTTGGTCTGGTTCCGCTCTCGATCCGTATAATCTGATTACGGCGTATACTACTCCCGGATATCAATATGATCCGAGCTGGAATACGGCGGCTACCATGATCGATATTGAAATCGACGGAAAAACGTATACCGGTTCCGTTCTCGATTGGTCGAACGCTTTGAACGGCGCCGAAACTGCCTTTACTGTCAAGGACAGCAATGAGAAGGTGACGATGGAATTCGGTACAACACATCCTACCAGTGAAAGACTTCCTATCCTCGCTGCTCTTGAAAATGCGGTTCTTCAAACTTATGATATGATTCCTATTTTGGATCAGTCTCAGGCAAATCTTAAGAGCTATAAAGTCAACTATGCCACGGAAGAATATGTCTTCGGTATGGGCTTCGGCGGATTGAAATATTACACCTATAACTATACCGATGAAGAGTGGACGAACTATGTCTCTTCTCAGGGCGGTTCGTTAAACTACAAGTAAATTGAATTGTTTTTACCTCAGACGTAATGTCCTTGGGTAAGAAGTATTTATGAACGGGGATTAATGGGGCATTCGTCAAATGCCCCATTCCTGCGTTTGTAAATGCAAGATATTCGAGGACCGGAATTTTTCCGTTTGGCGGAAAAGGGAGGCAGCATGCTTAAATATATCCTTAAAAGATTGGCTTTGATGTTATTTACTTTCTTTATCATCATGACCATCTGTTTTGTACTCGTGAAACTTTTGCCGCTCACTCCGGCTACCCAGTTCGGCAAAGATGCGGAACTCATTCTGGCTCGCCGCAAAGCATTGGGCTACGATAAGCCCATCATTATACAATATTTCATTTTCCTCAATCGCTCTCTCATTCACGGTGATTGGGGAATCAGCGAAAAATTGTACTTCGGACAAGATGTATGGGATATTTTTGTCTCTAAACTCCCCGCTACAATCATGGTCAATACCTATTCCTTGATTTTCAGTATTCCCCTCGGATTGATTTTGGGAATTTATGCGGCTCTGAAAAAAAATAAATGGCAGGATACCGTTATTTCTACGGGAGTCATGCTCTTTATTTCCGTACCTTCGTATGTCTACGCCTTTCTCGTACAATATATTCTTTGTTTCAAATTGCAATGGTTCGATTTGACCTTAAAAGCGGGAACGGATTGGTGGAGCTGGGCGATGTTCGTTTCGGCCGTTCCGGCGGTATTATCCCTCTCATTCAGCGTCCTTGCGGGACTTACCCGCTATACGAGAGCGGAGTTGACGGAGGTCTTGACCGGAGATTATATGCTGCTTGCCAGATCAAAGGGATTGACACGCAGACAGGCGATTTCCCGACATGCTTTGAAAAACGCGATGGTTCCGATCTTTCCGATGATTATCGGCCAGATTATTTCTATCCTCGGAGGCTCTTTGATTATCGAACAGATTTTTGCTATTCCCGGCGTGGGACAATTATATGTCAGTTCGATTACTTCCTCCGTTCCCGAATACAACCTTTTCATGCTGCTTTCTATGTTTTATACATTCATAGGGCTCCTCGCGGGAATTTTAGTGGATATCAGCTATGGAATCATCGATCCGAGAATCAGAATGGGAGAAAGATAATATGGAAAATTTGAATATCCCCAAGGATAAATTTCAGTTTGCAAACAAGGAAGAACATCTTCACGATAAAAAGTTTGAAACCAAGCAGGTGGGTTATCTCCACGATGCGTTCAATCGCTTTTGTCGGAATAAGGCCTCTATTTTCGGCGCTGTTATCGTACTGATTCTCGTTTTGTATGCTATTTTTGTACCGTTGGTTTGTTCCAATAGCTATACCTCTAATCCACAAGACAGTGCCTATTTACAATATATCAGACTTCTGCCCAAGGCGAAGGCCTTTGAATGGGCGGGGTGGGATGGCTGTGAAACCCGTGAAATGAGTGAGGCTACCTATCTTATAAACCGTGCTATCGGTGTGGAAACGGGACTCGATCCCGTCAAAAAAGTGAAGAGCGTTTATCAGGTTCAGCAGCATCAGAGCTTTTCTACTCAATATAAAGTCAAATATGACAGCTATTACGGATTGGGTATGGTATATATGACTCTTACGGAGGAGGAATATAAAGACATTCAGGCATGGCAGAACGAAAACAATATCCAAGTAATTTATCCTGCCGTCGATACCGGTAAATTGAGTGCCGCTACAAAAAATAATGCAAATTATTGGTATGAAGTAAAGGGGACTGCTCCCGTTTTGGATAAGGACGGCAATTTCCAGCCGATTTATCGCACCAGCGGAAATGACGGGGGCTACGACTCTCTCCGAATCGAAGGGGACGACGGCTCTTACCGCTATGCTACCCTCGGCGGAGATATTGAAAATATTTCCTATAAGGTTCGTATTTGCAATTATAATTATTTTCTCTATAAATTTGGCTTTGAACCCGCTTTTGCTTTCGGAACGGACGCTTTGGGGCGAGATATTTTCTTCCGCCTCGCACAAGGCGCAAGATTTTCTTTTATCTTTTCCCTTTGTATTGCCGCCATTAATTTTGTCATCGGCGCCGTTTACGGGGCGATCGAGGGCTATTATGGGGGAGCGACCGACCTTATCATGGAACGTGTTGCCGATATTTTGAACGGGGTTCCTTTTATTGTCGTCACTACGCTATTCCAATTGCATTTGGCGGGAAAAGTGGGCATCGTTCCGGCATTGCTATTTGCGTTCGTTTCTACGGGATGGATCGGTATGGCTGCTACAACACGTATGCAATTTTACCGCTATAAAAATCAAGAATACGTCCTCGCGGCGAGAACTTTGGGGGCAAAGGACAGGCGCATTATTTGGAAACACATTTTCCCTAATGCTTTGGGAACCATTATCACTTCTTTCGTCCTTGTCATTCCCAGCGTTATTTTCAGCGAGTCTTCTCTCACTTATCTCGGAATCGTCAATTTGGAAGGCAGCGGTACGACCTCTGTCGGCACGATGCTCGCCGCAGGAAAAAATTATTTGACCACCTACCCTCACATTATTCTGTTTCCCGCTCTGTTTATTTCCCTTTTGATGATTTGCTTCAACTTGTTCGGAAACGGACTGCGCGACGCATTTAACCCTTCGCTTCGCGGCGTGGAGGACTGAGATTATGGAAAAGAAATTGGAGGTTAAAGATCTCGTTATCTCTTTCCGTACCGTAAACGGAAGAGTTCAGGCTGTGAGAGATATTTCGTTCGATCTTTATAAGGGTGAAACCCTTGCGATTGTAGGAGAATCCGGATCCGGAAAATCCGTTACTAGCCGCGCGATCATGGGGATTCTTGCGGGAAACGCTATTGTTGAGGGCGGGGAAATTCTCTATGACGGGAAGGACCTTTTGAAAGTGCCCGAAGAGGAAATGCACAAAATTCGCGGCGATAAAATCGCTATGATTTTCCAGGATCCGCTTTCTAGCCTCGACCCGATTGTAAAAATCGGAAGACAAATTACCGAAGCGATGCTTTTGAAAAATAAAGCCAATCGCCGCGCCAGCCGAAAAGAATTCAACACTATGCTTTCGACACTTCAGAAAAATATCGAGGCCGCCGTCGCGGACGAAAGCGCTAATGAGAAAATTAAGACGATGACCGAGACGTTCGATAAATTCAACATCGAAGCGATTACTCTCGAAAATCGCTATAACGTCGCGCGGACGGCCGCCGAGGAGCTGATCGCCGAAATAGAGGATTTCCTCTTCCGTGCGGAAAAGAAACAAAAGCTGGACGCGCGGTTTATCCTCGGAGGCATGATCAAAAAACTCAAAGCCGTAAAAGATCCCTTCCTTACGGCAAAATACGATTCTTTGCTCGGAGCACACGCTTCTACGCTCGTACGGGAGAGAGAGTCGCTCCGCGCAAAAGGCGATTTGTTCAAGGGACTGAAAAACAAAATAAAAGGGACCGAGGCGGAAATCGACGTCCCCGAATCGGTCGTCGATGCCCTTCAAACCTTAAAACAGACCTTGCAAAAGCTCCTTGCCGAAACCCGTCCCAATTTCTTCCGTATCGGATTTTATCTGTATAAAAATCCGAATGCAGAGCTCGGCCTTTCGGAAAAAAGTATCGAAGAAATCAACGAGGACGCCCTCAAATATCTCGACGAAAATTTCATGAAGGAATTTATCGACTTCGAGGTGAAAGGAGTGCGGTATTCGTTTGAAAAATCTTTGGAAATGAAGAAAAAGGTCGTGGAAAATGCGGAAGACTTTAAGAATTTCTTCCGCGCGGGAAATTTTGAAAAGGCGGACGCAGAACGCCGTTGTGGGGGATTCTCTTTGCTCGTAGAGGATTCGATAGACAGACTCGCCGTAATCAAGGACAGCAACGCCTATACTTTTCGGCAGAGCCTTGAACATGCGGTGAAGCGTTATTTCTATTATAAAAAGAACAATCCGAAAGAGGAAGCGCGTTTCGACAGACAGACAAAAAAGCGCGATGCGCTGATCGCCAAAGGAAAAAAGGTCGATTGGAAAGTCGTGCCGAAAGTCGTCGTCGATCTCGATGAACAAATCGCAAATATTCTTTCTATCGTCGACCGTCTGACGCAGAAATACGTTTCGGATATACAGGCCGCTTCGTCTGCGGATTATCAGGCGCTCGCCGTCGAGCTCATCGATTTTCTCAAAGAAAAGGCGTCGCAGGTAGTCTACCGCGTCACTAAACGCATTGCGCGCGAAAAGGCTGTCAAGCTCATGGAGGAGGTGGGAATTCCCGAACCGAGAATCCGCTATAACCAATACCCCTTTGAGTTTTCGGGCGGCATGCGTCAACGTATCGTCATCGCGATCGCCTTGGCTGCCAATCCTGACATTCTTATCTGCGACGAGCCGACGACGGCGCTCGACGTTACGATTCAATCGCAGATTTTGGAACTCATCAACAAATTGAAGGAAGAAAGAAAATTGTCCGTCATTTTCATTACGCACGATTTGGGCGTCGTGGCAAACATGGCGGATAAAATTGCCGTCATGTATGCGGGTAAAATCGTCGAATACGGCACTGCCGACGACATTTTCTACGATTCGAGGCACCCTTATACATGGGCTCTGCTGTCGTCTATGCCCGATCTCGATACTGACGAGAAACTCGACGCGATTCCCGGAACTCCGCCGAATATGATTTATCCGCCCGTAGGAGACGCTTTTGCTGAGCGCAATAAGTATGCCCTCAAAATCGATTTTGAAATGGAACCGCCAAAATTTGAGGTCTCGCCTACGCATTGGGCCGCTACATGGCTGCTTCATCCCGATGCGCCCAAAGTGCCCGTTCCGAAGGCAATTACCGACCGTATTCAGCGAATGAAAAAATTAGGAGGTACCGAGCATGGAGAACAATAACGAAGTTTTACTCAAAGTTGAACATCTCTGTCAGTACTTCAAAATGGGCAAAAAAGAGCTGAAAGCGGTGGACGACGTTAGCTTCGATATCAAAAAAGGGGAAGTGTTCGGCCTCGTGGGAGAATCCGGTTGCGGAAAAACTACGACGGGACGTTCGATTATCCGACTTTACGATATTACTTCCGGAAATATCTATTTTAAGGGAACGAGAATCGGCGCGGGAATCCGCTCCTATAAAGCTGCGATTGCAAAGGCAAAAAGAGAAACCCGCGCAGAAATAAAACAGCTTCGCGCGGAAAGTGCCGCCGATGCCTCCAAGACCGAGGAAAACGAAAAAAAGATCGCTGAAAAACAGGCTGCGCTCGATAAAATAATCGCGGATAACCTTCGGGAAATTCGGCAGGCAAAAATCGACCACAACACTTCCGATAAACAGTACGCTGAGTTACAGGTAAAAAAAGTCGACGAGGAATTCGCTCCCAAACTGGAAGAGGCAAAAAATGACGCCGAAAAGCTCGCGGCCGTGAAAAAAGAATACAAAAGGGCGAGGCATATCGCAAAACATACCAAGCTGATTACACAGATACAAATGATTTTTCAAGACCCCATCGCATCGCTCAATCCGCGAATGACCGTTCGGGAAATCATTTCAGAAGGCTTGGTCATCAACGGGATCAAAGACAAAAAGTATATCGACGAAAAGGTATATGAAATTCTCGAACTTGTAGGATTGGTCCGCGAGCATGCCGGTCGGTATCCCCACGAATTCTCCGGCGGACAGCGCCAACGTATCGGTATCGCCCGTTCCGTCATCATGCGCCCCGAAATGATCATTGCCGATGAACCTATCTCTGCTTTGGACGTTTCCATTCAGGCACAGGTGATTAATTTGCTCAACGAGTTGAGAGAAAAACTCGGTCTTACGATTTTATTTATCGCGCACGATCTTTCCGTCGTCAAGTATTTCTCCGATCGTATCGGGGTTATGTATTTCGGAAAGATGGTGGAGCTTGCGTCGTCCGATGAATTATTTGCGCATCCTCTCCACCCTTATACCCGATCCCTGTTGTCGGCAATTCCGCTGCCCGACCCGCATTATGAAAAGCAACGTGTGAGAATTGCCTATAATCCTCTCGCGGAGCACGATTATTCTGTAAATAAGCCTTCTATGCGCGAGGTCGCTCCCGGACATTTCGTATATTGCAACGACGAGGAAGAAGAAAAGTACAAAAAGCAACTGCAACTTTGAGGAAAAGACCTTGAATAAAAACGTGAGAAATGCGATAATCAAATACCTGGTCGTCGGCGTCATCGGGGGACTGATGGCGCTCGGCGTCTTGGGGATCGAGGGATACTTTTCCATGACGGAACAATCGGAGAAATACAGGAGTCTCTGTGACGCTTTTACCGTTCCCGGAATGATTTTTATGCTATTGACGGGACTGCTGTTTGCGAGCGGAGGAGGCGCTTTCGACGGTATCGGATTTGCGCTCGGAAGATTTTTTCGTATGCTGATTCCCTTTGTCCAAAAGAATGACGAGTCTTATGCCGAATACAGAGAACGGAAACGTGCCAAGGGAAAACTTCACGGGTATTCCTGCCTTTTGTTTGTCGGTTTAATTTTCTGTGCCGTCGCAATTGTTTTTCTCGTTTTATTTTACAGAGTTTATGTGCCATGAATTATTTCTCCCGCCGTGCGCGGGAGATTTTTCATGTCTGCGTCTAGTCGATACAGGAGAAAAAAGCCGGAAAGACGAACGGCGAGACGGAAGGCGGCAGGCACGGGATGGCGTGCAGGAAGCGAATAAAAAGAAAACGGAAGAGCGATAGGAGCAAAAAAAGTGAAAATCGATTATTTTCATAGAAAAAGTTAATTTCTTATATTTGTCTATTGACAAATTTTCGCAAATGTAGTAATATTATAAATATAGGGATAAAATTCCCTCAAAATTTTATACGGAGGATTTATGGACATCGTCCCTCTATCTATTGTAATCGTCATACTCGTTTTATTGTCTGGATTTTTTTCGGGAACGGAAACGGCTTTTTCCTGTGCCAATAAGCTGCGCCTGAAAAATATGGTAGCGCTCGGTAAAAAGCATGCAAAGGCTGTCTATGCCTTTGCCGAGGAGAAATACGATAAATTGGTCACAGTAATTCTCATCGGCAATAATATCGTCAATCTCACCGCTTCCGCGATCGGTACGGTGGTCTTCGGAAAGCTGCTTATCGATTCTTCGCTCGACTCGACGACCGTTTCGACCGTCGTCATGACTGTGGCTGTCCTCATTTTCGGCGAAATTACTCCGAAATACCTCGCAAGCATCTACCCCGAAAAATTCTGCTTTTTCTTTTATCCGTTGATGCA
>CAKXBD010000047.1:0-4187 GCA_934871445.1 uncultured bacterium
TTTCATTCCGCCAATACCTCGTTTAATATTTTTAATCCTTCGTTCATTTCCGTCTTTGTGATATTCAAGGGCGGCAGCAAACGCAATCTGTCGTGCGCAGTCAAAATCATCAGGCCTTTCCGAAGACATCTTTCCGCAAGCTCTCTCGCACTCTTATCCGAGTTTACCTTTATCCCGAGCATGAGCCCCATCCCCGTTACGGCCTCCACGCCTTTCATCTTCAAAATAAACGTTTTAAGGTAATCTCCTTTTGCCTGTACTTCGAGCAACAAATCTTTCGTAAGCCTTTCGACGATACTTACTCCCCCCGCACAGGCTACGGGGTTTCCCCCGAAGGTCGTGCCGTGATCTCCATAGGAAAATACTCCCGCTGTTTTTCCGAAAAGCAGACAGGCGCCGATCGGCAGGCCTCCGCCCAAACCTTTCGCCGTAGTTACTATGTCCGGCGTAATACCATATCCCTGATAAGAATACATATATCCTGTTCTGCCGTTTCCCGTCTGTACTTCGTCTACAACAAATAATATGTCATTTGCCTGACAATATTCAATAGTTTGTCTGACAAAGTTTTCATTGAGCTTATGTACGCCGCTTTCTCCCTGAATGAGCTCCACCATCACCGCACAAGTCTTATCCGTAATTTTTTCCTTTACGGATTCAAAGTCGGGTTTTGCATACGAGAAACCTTCGGGAAAAGGCCCGAAATATTTATGGAACGCGTCTTGTCCCGTCGCGGCAAGCGTCGCCAGCGTCCGTCCGTGAAAACTATTTTCTAAGGTAACGATTTCATAGCGGCGCTTATCGCCGTATTTCATTGCGGAATATTTTCTTGCCGCCTTTATCGCACACTCATTCGCTTCGGCGCCAGAATTTCCGAAAAAGACTTTCTCTGCCCCCGATTTTTCGCACAGGAGCCGTGCAAGTTCCACCTGGGGCTGCGTATAATACAGATTGCAGGCATGTTGAACTTTGTCCAGCTGCGCGACTACGGCCTCTTTCCACAGTTTATCGTTCACGCCGAAGATATTGACGCCTATCCCGCTCGTAAAATCTATATATTTTTTGCCTTCGCTGCTTGTAATCGTTGCGCCTTCGCCGCTTTCTATCGCCATAGGAAAACGGTTATACGTGGGCGATATATATTCCTTATCTTCTCGTTCTATCTCCGTAAAATTCATTTTGTCTCCTGAAAATCTGAAAAAATGCTATTTTTCAAAAAATAAGACTGATTTCAAGAAAATCAGTCACCGTTTACAAACATTGTTCCCATTCCTTCTTCGGAAAGAAGCTCCATCAAAATGGAATGATTAACCCGACCGTCGGTGATGAATACTTTTTTGACACCGCGGCGAATTGCTTCTTTGCAACATTCAATTTTAGGAATCATTCCTCCCGAAATAATTCCTTGCTTGATAAGGGAAGGAATATCGGATACGTATACTTTTTTAATTAAAGACTTCTCGTCGTTTTTATCTTCCAAAAGGCCGCGGATATCCGTCATTAAAATCATGCTTTCCGCCTGCAAAGCCCCCGCTATGACGGAAGCAGCAGTATCGGCATTGATATTATAAACATTGCCAAAATTATCGTAACCGACCGTGGAAACCACGGGAATATAACCGCTTTTCAAGCAATCCTCTATGATTCGAATATCGACGTCCACAATTTTTCCGACAAAACCGAGCTCTTCGCTCTCCTTTTCGCAGCCGAGCATGTGACCATCGATTCCGCTGAGTCCGACCGCTTTCCCGCCGCAGGTTTCTAACTGATTGACCAATGCTTTATTGATCTTTCCGGCCAATACCATACGGACGATTTCTGCGGTCTCTGCATCGGTATACCGAAGCCCATTGACAAATCGGCTTTCAATTCCGACCCGTTTGAGCATTTCCGAAATTTCCGGCCCGCCGCCGTGAACGAGTACGACCTTTATTCCTACCAGCTGCAAAAGCACGAGATCCCGCATGACGGAAGTTTTAAGTTCCTCATTGATCATGGCATTTCCGCCGTATTTAATAACGAGGATTTTATCGTTATATTTTTTGATATAAGGCATCGCTTCCGCCAAAAACTCTGCCTGTTCCTGTTTGGAAATCATCTTACCACCAATCTATTTTTCTTATTATAGCATACTCATAAAAATTTGTCAACTTTTCTCAGGGATTTTCGCTTTTCGAAAAAGGATTTTTCAGCTTCTGTAATCCCCGTTGATCCGTACGTAATCATAAGTCAAATCGCACCCCCAAGCAGTAGAGGTATAATTGCCGTCATGCAAGTCTATAAGAATATCTATTTCCTTTTCCGTCAAAATCTTTTTTGCGGTTTCTTCGGAAAAATCGATGCCCCTTCCTTCCTCGCAGACAACGATTTTTCCGGCTTTTGAGGAAAATGCAACCTCTATTTTATCGATATCTATCTCTACTCCGGAATATCCGATTGCACATAAAACCCGCCCCCAGTTGGCGTCGGCTCCGAACATAGCCGCCTTCAAAAGATTAGAGCACACGACCGATTTCGCTACCGTACGGGCAACTTGCTTGGATTTGGCACCCGTTACTTTACATTCTATCAGTTTCGTCGCCCCTTCTCCGTCCGCAGCAATTTTTCTGCACATTTCGGTCGTAACGGCATGAAGTGCACGACAGAATTTTTTATAATCGGTATCCGCACGGTCGATAAGGGCGTTTCCCGCCAAGCCGCTGGCCATGAGGCACAGCGTATCGTTCGTAGAAGTATCTCTGTCGACACTGACCATATTCAAAGAATCTTTTACATCGGCAGAAAGGGCTTTCTGCAACATTTCGGGGGTAATATTCACGTCGGTCGTTATGAACATGAGCATTGTAGCCATATTCGGACAAAGCATTCCTACACCTTTACAAATGGCGCCGATCCGACATTTGATATCCCCGAGTTCAAATTCAAACGAAATCTCTTTACTGACCGTATCGGTCGTCATAATGGCTTCCGCAGCCGCGTGGCTACATTCCGGCGATGAACCGAGTCCCTCTGCAAGAGTTTTCATTCCGCCCGCAATCGGGTCGAGAGACAGTTTCTGACCGATGACGCCCGTCGAGGCCACTACCGTATCGGAAGCCGAAATTCCGCAATACTTCTCAACCAGCGAACACATTCCTTCGGCAATTTCCACGCCGTCCGCATTACAGGTATTTGCGTTTCCGCTGTTGACGATGACCGCACGGGCATAACCGTCCGCTACGTGCTTTTGCGTAACGAGAATGGGAGCGCCTTTTACGAGATTTTTGGTATAAACACACGCCGTAGCCGAACGTTTTTCACAAACGATCAGCGCCAGATCTTTCTTCGATTTATTTCTACGGATTCCGCAATGAATTCCGTTGGCCGAAAAGCCTTTCGGCGCACATACTCCACCCACGACAGGCTTCATTTCTCTATTGACTCCGTTTTTTCTCATGATTGGTTCTTCCTTAATTTTTCTATTTCAAAAACGCATCTTCTTCTAAATCGAGCGCTATATTCATATTTTGCACCGCCGCGCCGGAAGCTCCTTTGCCGAGATTATCGAATCTCGAACAGAGCAGCAATCGTTCTTCGTTTCCGCCGATAAAGATTTCCATGCGATTGCTTTCCGCAAAATTATTCGCGCCTAAAAAGGAATGCTCTCTTTCATCTACACAAATAAATTTTGCGTCGGCATAATAGTCCCTATAAAAATTCCGCAGTTTTTGCGGCGTCATGGGTAGATTCATCAAATCCGCAAACAACGGAACCGTAACACACATACCACAATAATAATCGGAAACGATAGGATTAAATACGGGCGTACGGGATAATCCGCATACTTTTGTCATTTCGGGCAAATGTTTATGCTTCAAAGTCAAGCCGTATTGGCGCGGGCTGTCCAACTCTTTATCCCGATCTGGGGCTTCGTATTCGGCGATCATTTTCTTTCCCCCGCCGCTGTATCCCGTTACGGAATGTGCGACAAAAGGATAATCCGAATTGACGATCCCCGAATGTACCAGTGGATACACCAAAGAAATGAATCCGCTGGCATGACATCCCGGATTTGCAATTCTTTTTTCTCGCTCGACGGATTTACGAAAATCATAAGACAATTCCGGAAATCCGTAAGCCCAGTTCGGAGCCGTTCGATGGGCCGTAGATGCGTCGATAATTTTTGTTTCGGAATTTTCACAAAGCAT
>CAKXBD010000047.1:4197-13810 GCA_934871445.1 uncultured bacterium
TTCTTTCGCCGCCGCATCGGGCAGACATAAAAAGACAATGTCCGCACGATTGATACAGTCTTTTCTCGCCTCCGTATCTTTGCGCAACTCTTCGGGGAGAACGATAAGCTCGATATCATTTCGAACGGAAAGTCTGTCATATATTTGCAGTCCCGTAGTGCCTTCCCGTCCGTCGATAAATACTTTATACATAATTTCAACCGTTTGCGTCATTCCTTCGCATAAAGCGTTCGGGCGCAAAAAACAAATGCGCCCGACTGATAAATCTGATTTACCTTACTTCAACTTCTTCGCGTCGAGAAGCGCCTTTACCTTAATGGGCAGACCGAAAAGATTGATGAACCCTTCCGCATCGTTCTGATGATAAGCGCCGCCGTCGTCGTCGAACGTGGCAATCGCTTCGCTGTAAAGGGAATGAGGCGAGGTGATTCCCGCATTCATGGCGTTGCCCTTATAAATTTTCAGCTTTACGTCTCCCGTGACCGTCTTCTGCGTTTCGGTAACAAAAGCGCTCAAAGCCTCCCTCAAAGGCGTAAACCATTGACCGTCATAGACGATTTCTCCGAATTTCAAGGCGATCATCTGTTTATAATGTATCGTCGCCTTATCGAGACAGATAGATTCGAGCAATTCGTGAGCCGTATACAGAATCGTTCCGCCCGGAGTTTCATATACACCGCGGGATTTCATACCCACAAGACGATTTTCCACCATATCGCAGAGCCCTACGCCGTTTTCCCCGCCGATTTTATTCAACTTCTCGATGAGCGAAACGCTGTCCATCTCCTTTCCGTCGACGGCCGTAGGAATACCTTTTTCAAAATGAATGGTAATATAAGTAGGTTTATCGGGAGCAGCCCAAGGGGATACTCCGAGTTCGCAAATTTTATCGTAATCGGGTTCGTTAGCGGGATCTTCGAGGTCGAGGCCTTCATGCGAAAGATGCCAAAGATTCTTATCTTTGGAATAATTGGTTTCGCGCGTAATCTTCAAAGGAATATCGTGTGCTTCCGCATAAGCGATTTCTTCTTCGCGGCTCTTGATATTCCAAATTCTCCAAGGCGCAATAATCTTCATTTCGGGCGCAAAAGCCTTAATGGTCAGTTCAAAGCGAACCTGATCGTTTCCCTTTCCCGTACAGCCGTGACAAATTGCATCCGCGCCCTCTTTCTTGGCAATCTCCACGAGTCTTTTCGCAATGACAGGGCGCGCAAAGGAAGTGCCGAGAAGATATTTATCTTCATATTTTGCTCCGGCCTGAACGGTAGGATAAATATAATCCTCGATAAATTCTTTCTTCAAATCTTCTATGTACAATTTGGAGGCACCCGTCTTGATTGCCTTTTCTTCCAGCCCTTCCAATTCCGATTCCTGTCCGACGTCCGCGGAAACCGCGATGATTTCGGGATTCCCGTAATTCTCTTTCAGCCAAGGAATGATGATGGACGTGTCGAGTCCGCCCGAGTACGCAAGAACGATTTTCTTAAAGGTTTCTTTCTTTTCCATAAGTTTATCTCCATGACCGCGACCGTTTCAAACAGCCGCATTTGATTTATCGCGATTTATTATACTATCCGAATTTCTTCCCGTCAAGTAAATTTTACCCGTTTTTTGATTTTTTATAAATTATTTTGCTGATTATAGAATATTTTATACATTTTTCAATGCTTATACTGAATAAATGAATATATTCTTTCTAAAACCTGTCTAATCGAAAAAAAGAATTTCGGACTGAACGACCACTTCGTTCTTTTCGTTAAAGCCCTGAACGAGAAAAGCACCTTCTTCCGCAGGCTTGCGATAAAAGCGAAGTTTGTCTCCCTCATGACACTGTCTCGAATAGCTGAGTGCAAATCCTTTGAGTTTTCGCGACGCAAGTTCGGCCACAGAAAAACAGTTAAAACAATAATCGGCATACCGAGTATTATTGACATGCATATTATGATCGTATTCCGAATTGGCGACGGTCATCTCAAAGCGAAGTTCCCCTTCTTCCGGGTTGAAAACAGGAAACTTCCATCGATTGATATCCAGTGCGCGCGTGGGATTATAAGTCGAATAGTCCTGATTTTCCAACAATTTCGATTGAAGAAGTTTTCCGCTTTTAATATCCGCCATACACCAGCGTGAGGTAGCGTTCATGTAAACGTCCCCCGCGGGAGATAAAATCTGATACTCTCTGCCGAACACCACATAAGAAGGAGGCGTCGGCCAAGTCTTGACGACTATATGCTCGCCCAAAGGAACGGGTTTCAGAAATTCGCAGCGGATATTCGTCAGCATGAACGCATATCCTCTCGGTTTAATAAATTCGTAACCGAAACCCAACTCGTCCGCACTGGAACAAGCAACCTCTTCAAGATACGCCAAAACCGCCGAGGGTTTAAGCTCGTCCTTGAAATCCGTATCGCAATATTTTACATCGAATGTTTTAATATGTTCATATAATTCCATAAGAATATTATACACCGCGACGCACAAAAAGTCAACGAATGAACAGGACAATCCCCTGAAAAACAAAAAATCTGTTTCTAATAACGGGCTCTAATCTTTCCTTACATTAAAACGGTATATCAATAGCAAAAAATCCATGAAAAGAAAAAGTTTTTTGCAGATTTTTATTGACTTATCGTATATATTTGTTGTATAATACTATATGTAAGATATTATTATATTACTTTATGAAGTAATCGATACTCTGTCACGCACACTTACAAAGGAGGAAACAATGGCTCAGCAGGAAAAAACCCCGCTTAAAGACGAGATTCCTGACGAAGAATTTTCTTTGACAGGGGGCGCCGAAGAACAGGGAATTACAATCAGTTCCGATTTAATCCGCGGACATATCAATACAATTATTTTAAGAAGTCTGTACGATGGAGACAAATACGGATATGACATTATAAACGAAATAGAAAAAAAGAGCGGCGGACTGTATACATTGAAACAGCCCACTCTTTACAGCGCCTTGAAACGTCTCGAATCGCTCCATTATGTCGAATCCTATTACGGCGATTTCTCCAACGGCGGTAGGCGTAAATATTTCCGACTTACGGATAAAGGTAAGGAAATCACGGAAAAGAATCTTTCCGAATGGGAGTATTCGCGCACGATCATCGACAGCTTGATTTCCGACGGTAATGCTCATTACGATTTTTCTTTCATTACGGAAAAACAAAAGGAACTGATCGACATCAAAAAGATGCTTTCCGCTCGGGAATCCGCTTTGGAAGACGAAAGAAACGCGCTGAATAATTTGAAAAACGAATTGCAGCGCGAGCGTTCCCTCCTTTCTGTACAAAGTTCCTCTTTAAGCACGCAAAAATCCGATTTCAACGAATTGAAAGAAAAAATTCACGCGCAGAAGGAAGAATTGGAAGAAAAACAACGCACTTTGAGCGAAAAACAAGGGGAAATTGAAGCCAAAGAAATCGAACTCGATGAAAAAGAATATCAAATACGGGAAGCAAAAGCCGAATTGGAACGGCAGCGCGCAGAAATCGAAAATCTGAAAGCTACCGTCGAGACTCAAAAAACAGAATTGGACGATAAAATCAGCGAACTCGACGAAGTTAAAGCCTCTACCGTTTCTCAAGCAGACGAATTGGAAGAAAAACAATCCGAGCTCCGTATTTTGCAGGAGGAACTCGCGGGGAAACAAAACGCGCTTGTCACCCTTCAAAAAGAACTCGACGAAAAACGCCTCGAACTCGAAGAATCTCAGAAAGCGTTGGCCGAAAGAGAAGAAGCGATCACTTCCGTTCAATCCTCCGCCGAGGAAAGGCAAAACGAATTGCTGGCTCGAACCGCTGCTCTCGAAGAGTCTGAAAGGCGACTTAAAGAAAAACAAACGGAAATCGAACGAGCCGAGGAGGAAATTCGAGCTCAAAGGGAACAAATAGAAGAAAAAACCCTTTCCCTCGATTCTTTGAGGAACGAGCTCGACGAAAAGACCTCGGAAAATTATAATCTCCTCTCCCTCATTCGTTCCGAGCAGGAAAAGTTGGAAGAACAGAAAGTTCAGCTCGAAGCAAGGAAATCCGAACTGGAAAGCCGCCAAGAAGAAAGTGAAGAGCTTTCTCAAATCAAAGCGGAGCTCGAAGAGAAAAAATCAGATATTGCGGCTTTGAGAAAAGCATTATCCTCTCATGAGGAGGCAATGAATCTGTTAAAGACAGATCTCGAAAACAAGACCGCGGAACACTACAATCGATCTGTTGAGCTTCGGGCACAACAAGCCCAGCTCGACGAACAGAAAGAAGCGTTGGAGGTCTCGCGGCGAGACCTTGCCGAAAAGGCGGCTGAGCTTGAAAATTTGAAAACACAGCTCGACGAAAAAGAGACGGATTTAGCCGTACGCGAACAAAAAATTGCCGAATTATCCGATTCCATGAAATCTTCGGAAGAAAACGTCTCTACCACCCTTTCCGAATTGGAATCACGGGAAGCGGCGCTCGCGGAAAAAGAATCTGCTTTTCAGCGCGAACGCGAAGAATATGAAATTCTTCGGACTCGTTGGGAAGAAGAAAAAGATACCTTCATTTCCGAAAAAGAAGCTTTTGAAGCGGAACAGCTTCAATTGGGACAAGCGCAGTCGGAATTGAACGAAAAAGAGAAAGTTCTGCTCTCGTAACGTTAATCCTTTTAAACGTAAATGTCGGATTTTGAAGAAGCTCGTAAACAGTTTGCCGAAAAGCAGACAGAAATCGAACGCATAAATTATGAACTGACCGAAAAAGAATCCCAAATGGAAGAACGACTCCGAGTCATAGAAACGCAGAAAACGCAAACCGATACTTCTTCAGCGGATATTCAGCGTCAACGTGAAGAGCTTGCGGCTCGCCATGCCGAATTGATACGCGCGGGAGAACAACTGCAAAATGAATCGACCGCCCTTCGTCAACAACAAAAAGATATGGCGTCCAGGCAAGCCATTTACAATCAGCAGCAATTGGAATTTATGACGCAGAAAAATACGCTCGCCGCTCAACAGTTCGATTTTGCAGACCGACTGAGTTCCTATAATGCTCAAGTAAAACAGTTCAATGAAAATTTAGCGCGTTTTACGGAAGAAAAAAATTCCTTTCAAGTTCTGAAACAACAATTAGAAAATGATAAATCGGAATTTGAAAAACAACAGGCTGCATTGGAAGAAAAAAAGTGCGATCTTGAAAAACAGCGTTCAGAGGACGAAAAGTTACGTTTAGAGCAGGAGAAAAAGCAGCTTGAAGCCCTCGCGGCATTACAAGAAAAATCAGCGACAATTGACAAGCAGCTCTCTGAGCTCAAAGAGCGAGAATTCGACCTCGAAAACAGAGAAAACGCCTTGAATGCCGCACGCAGAGAATTTAACGCCCGTCGTTATGCAGCGGCAGAAACGGCTTACGGTTATTCCGCTCCCTATGCAGCCCCCCCTGCCGGATATCCGAACAACGGATACGGAACCTCCGAATTCAGACCTTCAGAACCGTCCCCCAATCCGTCCTTTCCATCCGAAGACACAGCTTCAAAAATAGATTTCGGAGACCTCAAACAAAGAGCGAAAGCGGACGGTATTCAGATAAAGACGGCCGGGAGTATGGGTAGTAAAAACAGGTCGGCAGATAATAATTTTGCTCCTACGTTTAATAAAGGACTCACTTTATTCAAAGCAGCACTCATCATGTTCTGCATTGTTATTGCGGAAAGTCTGGTCATCTTTTTCTTAAGAGAGAAACTCGGAGTCTCCGGCCTCTATCCCGCCATCGGCTTCGCCGCAGGTTTCGCCGCTTTTTTAACCTGTACGATTTTATATGCCTGCGGTTATCGCCAACAGGCACGCAGAAGTAAGCACCCTTCTTATCTGCTTAATGCCTCCATTCTCTTTGTCATCGGAGTTATTGCGATAACGATGATTGCAGTTTACCTTAAAGCGGATCTTAAACAGCCGACAGAGCTGCTTGCTTATGTAATCCTGCCTGTTCTGTATCTCCTCAATTTAGTCTTTTTTGCGGTATTTTATTATTTATTTACTCTCAGCGCTAAAAATTCCGCTTCGCAAAATTGATAAAATTAAAGCCTCTCGACAGACTTTCGTCGGGAGGCTTTAATTTTCGGCATTACGCGGCTTTTTTACAGTCTCATGCGTCGCGCAATATTTATCGGCAAAACAGACCAACCAGCCTTCTTTGGAACGAGGCATCCACATCGGCGTTAACGGATACATATGTGTACGGATAATATAATATACTTTATCGCTCACCCCAAAGATTTCGCGTGCATTTTTCGCCGCAAGCGCCGAATGACAAAGTCCGTGTAATCGTCCTTTACGTTTCCGAAGATGCCAATCATATAGATAAAAATCATGTAAAAACGCCCCTATAACCAATTCTTCTTCGTTTACCTTCCAACGCCAGCTGCGCGCAAGATATAAGCTGTAACAAGCCACGTTCAAACAATGTTCATAGGTGCTCACATCTCCATGCTGGATATATTTTTTCATTTGCCCTACTGCTTCGTGACTGAGATATTGCCTCAGATATTCTCGAACAAAAACTTCGTATTGCCTATACTTTTCCATCATCTTTTTCTCCGCATTTTTTGTTTCACGTGAAATTAAAGGAATAAAAACAAAGAACTTCCCCACTGCGTTTTTCCTTTATTTATAAGGCTTCTAAGGATTATCGAAGCTCTAAAAAGGCATCTCTGTGCTCTACGGAAGTCGAAAATACGATTTGCGTTTTTGTCTTTCCGAAATGTTGAAGCTCTCCGATGAAGTGATCCAATTCCGCTGTTGTTCGGAAAAGAACCTCTATCAGCATCGCATAATCCCCCGTCACGCAATTACACTCTACGACGTTCGGACAAGAACGAATATAGGGATAAAATTCTTTCTTTTGAACAGGCTCTACTTCCAAATTAATAAAAGCCTTAATATTAAACCCAAAAGCCTGAGCATTGATATGTGCATAATATCCTTCGATATAACCGCCCTTTTCCAATTTCTCTATCCTTGCAGAAATTGCAGTAGGAGAAAGAAACGTCTGTTCTGCAATATGTTTAATAGAAATTCGAGCATTCTTTTGCAATAAAGAAAGAATTTGCAAATCGGTATCATCTATCGAAAAAAAATCCGTGCCATCTTTGCGCATAACGACAATCAACCTTTTCAAAAATTTTTTTCGGGCCTATCAACCCAATGCCATATCCATAATCATCATTATTACAAACCCCAGCATTACCCCCACTGTAGCAATATTTGAATGAGAGCCGCTCTGCGATTCGGGTATAAGTTCTTCCACCACGACATAAATCATAGCACCCGCCGCAAATGAAAGAAGATAAGGAAGAACGGGAAGAATGATTCCCGAAAAGAGAACTGTAATCAAAGCCGCGGCAGGTTCGACGATTCCCGAAAACATTCCATATAGAAAAGATTTATTCTTTCCGATTCCGGAAGCTTTCAACGGCATGGAAATAATGGCTCCTTCGGGGAAATTTTGAAGTGCAATTCCTACGGAAAGAGAAAATGCCGCCGCGATAGAAATTTCTTGGCCCGCAGCGAGCAAACCTGCAAAAACAGCTCCTACGGCCATTCCCTCAGGGACATTATGCAAAGTTACAGATAAAAACAACAATTTCGATTTCCCGAGCGACGACTTATGCCCTTCGGGAATATCAGAATCGATATGCTGGTGCGGGACGACCGAATCGAGCAACAACAACGTAAGCATACCTATAATAAATCCGACAGCCGCGGGAAGCCATTCCACTCCCCCTCTTTCCCTGGCCAATTCGACAGAAGGCAAAATAAGAGACCAAATCGACGCCGCAATCATGACGCCGGAAGCAAAACCAATCAATAATTTTTGTATTTTCGGATTAATTTCTTTTTTGAGTAGAAACACCATCGCTGCTCCGAGCGACGTTCCTATAAACGGCAATAAAATGCCTAGGGCAACTGTCCCTGCCATATTTCCTCCCGTGAACATAAATTTATATTCATTATTATTATAGCCATTTCAACCGAAAAAGTCAACCTGAGAGAATCAGAAAACTTTCCGGGCGTGTTCATGAAATTATTTCCGAGAAAATCAAAAATCCCTTGAAAATTAGTTGACGAAAAGTGATTTATTTGTTATAATAGCAAAGCAAGATTTCGGAGGCGTAGCTCAGTTGGTTAGAGCGCTACCTTGACATGGTAGAGGTCGAAGGTTCGAGCCCTTTCGCGTCCACCACTTCTTACCCCTCGAAGATATCTTCGAGGGGTTTATGTCATAAAAATTTATTGGGGGTAAAAAAGATGAACAATCAGGAAAATCAAAAACAAACTGATACGGAACATAAACACGAGCAAACAAAGCGCAAATTAAAAATCATAGGCATTTCTGTTTTGAGCATAGGATTAATTTTTACTGTTATAGGTTTTATCAGCTTCTTTTCCTCTTTCGGAAGCGGGGATATGCCTTCTCTCTTTTGGTGTTCTTTCATCGGGCTTCCGATGTTCGCGGTAGGCCTCAGTATTACTTCTTTAGCTTTTAAGAGAGAGATCAGTCGATACGTAAAAAACGAATCCGTCCCCGTTATAAACGAAGCAGGCAAAGAAGTCTCTCCCGCAGTACGGGATATTGCTTCGGCCGTTAAAGAAGGAATTTCTGACGATAATGAATTCCGTTGCCCTTCATGCGGTGAATTTAACGAAAAAGGCAGTAAATTCTGTAAAAATTGCGGTAGAAGTTTTATAAAGATCTGTCCCTTTTGCAGTCAGGAAATCGATGTCGATAGTTCTTTCTGTAATCATTGTGGTAAAAAATTATAATTAAGTAAGGGAAGCCCCGAATTTCTGTGTTTTACAGAAATTCGGGGCTTTTACTAAAAAAGAGGTTTTCGATTTTGAAAACCTCTTTTTTAGTATTTCAGAAATACAATGTTATTTTTTCATACCCTCTTCAACCGCAACAGCACAAGCGACGGTAGCACCGACCATCGGGTTATTTCCCATACCGATCAAGCCCATCATTTCAACGTGAGCAGGAACCGAAGAAGAACCCGCAAACTGCGCGTCGGAGTGCATTCTGCCCATCGTATCCGTCATGCCGTAAGAAGCGGGGCCGGCAGCCATATTGTCGGGATGCAATGTTCTGCCCGTACCACCGCCCGAAGCCACGGAGAAATATTTAACGCCGTTCTCATTGCACCACTTTTTATACGTACCAGCAACAGGATGCTGGAATCTCGTAGGATTAGTAGAGTTGCCCGTAATGGAAACCCCGACTTTTTCGAGACGCATGATTGCCACGCCTTCAGGAACATCGTCCGCACCGTAGCATTTTACCTTTGCGCGGGGACCGTCGGAAAATGCCTTCTCGTAAACCACTTTTACGGTTTCGGTAGAATGGTCGAATTCGGTCTCCACATAGGTAAAGCCGTTAATTCTGGAAATAATATAAGCAGCATCTTTGCCGAGTCCATTAAGAATAACTCTCAAAGGATTTTTTCTGACCTTATTTGCGTTCTGAGCAATAGAAATAGCGCCTTCGGCCGCTGCAAAGGACTCATGTCCGGCCAAGAAACAGAAACATTCTGTCTCTTCGGAAAGTAACATCGAACCCAAATTACCATGGCCGAGCCCTAC
>CAKXBD010000048.1 GCA_934871445.1 uncultured bacterium
GGTGCGCGTGGGAGAGCATGGGACTTGCGAAAAAGGTCTCCGATTTCGTAAAGAAATATCCGAAAAAGGCGAAGGTCGCCGTGATGGGGTGCGTGGTAAACGGTCCCGGCGAAGCGCGGGACGCGGATATAGGAATCGCGGGCGGAAACGGGTTTTGCCTGCTGTTCAAAAAGGGCGAGCCCTATAAAAAGATAAAGGCGGAAGATGCGGAAGAGGAATTTTTTGAGGAGCTGAAAGCATTTTTGGATAATGGAAACGAATAAGACGGAAGAATACTTAAACGAAATCCGCTCTTTGGGCGGGTTACAGAATTCTATTTTGAGCGGGATTACCGTCTCTAAGCGGGATATGACGGCGGAATTTTTCTTGATTACCGACAAGACGTATACACCGGCCGAGGAGAGTAAGGCAAAGGCCATTTCCGAAAAATATCTTCCCGCCGCGTTTTCCGCGCGGGTTCGGATTGTAAAGAGAGTTCCGGATAAGGAAATTCTTAAAAAGCGTATCTATGAATTTATGAACGCGCGCTTTCCGGCCGCAGCGGCCTTTCTCAAAGAAGCGGATATAGAAATAGAGCTTTTACAGAGCGGAGCGAATTTCTGTTTCGACGTGGCCTCGGGCGAACAGACGTTGTTCAGCTCGGGAAAAATTCTCGACGAGGTCAGTGCATACTTAAAGACGATTTTTTGCGGAGCATTTTACGGAAACGTGCGCATCGTGGAGAAGGAACGGGAAGAAATTTCCTTCGACGAACTCCCTTCGGATACAGGCGACGAATACGCGCAGACGATCCGCTATTTCCCGATTTCCGATTTCAGGCGTCTGGACGGGGTGGACGAGGTGCCCAAATACGCCGCCTATATCGCCGACTGCGGAGAGGAAAACGAAAATCTGACGATTTGCGGAGTCATTACCTTTTTACAGGAACGCTCTTATGTAAAACATAACGAAAAGACGGGCGAAGATGTGGAAAAAGTGCGCTTTGCGCTGACGATTTCGGACGGCACGGGCAGCATGCGGGCGACGTATTTTCCGAAAAAGGCCACGATAGATAAAATTCGGGAACTCAAAACGGGCGATTGGGTCGTTTTGAGCGGCGCGAACGAAGCCTTTAACGGCAATATCTCCTATACGGCAAAACGTATCAATTTCGGTACTCCCCCCGCGGGGTTCGTTCCCGAACCCCGCAAGGGAAAGCCCGTTCCCGCGGTTTACCGCACGGTGTTTCCCGAACCCTATATCGATTATACGCAGGCGGGCTTCTTTGACCAGCTGGATAAGCCCGATGACTTGAAAAAGAACACTTTTGTGGTATTCGACTTGGAGACGACGGGACTCAATAATCAGCCTTCCATGGGAAAAATGGACAGAATTATCGAAATCGGCGCGGTGAAGATCAAGGACGGAAATATTTCCGAAAAATTCTCCACGTTCGTCGCCTGTCCCGAACGGCTTTCCCCCGAAATCGTTTCCCTGACGGGAATACACGACGAGGACCTCATCGGCGCGCCGACCGTGGATAAAGTACTCGCCGATTTTTATAAATTCTGCGACGGCTGCTTCCTCGTCGGGCATAACGTACAGTTCGACTACCGTTTCGTCCGTTATTACGGAGAGGAAAATCTTTATATGTTCGATCAGAAGCAATTCGATACTCTCACGCTGGCGCAGGAGCTCATTCGCGGAGAGGTGAGCAATTATAAACTCAATACGATTGCCGATTATTACGGCTTTACGTTCAATCACCACCGCGCGTTCGACGATGCTCTCACCACGGCGAAAATTTTTATCGAGTTCATGAAAAAGAGGAAATCTCTCCCCCTCGCATGAGGAGGGGCGGAAAGTAAAAAATACCCTGAAAGGATAGCGGAAAATATGCAGACGGAATCGATTCATATTCATAAAGTTCCCGCCGTTGTTTTTGGGAAAAAGTCCGACAGAGTGTATTTATATATTCACGGGCAGGGAGGCTGCAAAGAAGATGCTGAGACGTTTGCGCGCGTCGCGTGTCCCCGCGGATGGCAGATATTGAGCGTAGATTTGCCGGAGCACGGAGAGAGAAGAGCGGAAAAAAATTCGTTTTATCCTTGGTATATCGTCCCCGAGCTTTTATCCGTCATGGAATACGTAAAATCGAGATGGACGGAAATTTCCCTTTTCGCAAACAGTATCGGCGCATGGTTCTGTCTGCTGAGTTTTAGCGGGGAGCGGCTGAAACAAAGTCTGTTTGTCTCTCCCGTTCTCGACATGCGTAAACTGATCGCCGACCGCATGCGTCTTTTGGGCGTATCGGAAGAAAGATTGGCCGCGGAAAGGGTAATTCCCGTACCTTTCGGACAGGCTTTGTCGTGGGAATATAAAGAATATGCGGAGAAGAACAAAATCGTCCGTTGGGAATGTCCCACGGAGATATTATATGCGGGAAAGGACGAGATTTCCGACCGCGGCACCGTAGAGGCGTTCGCGCGGAAATTTCACTGCGGGCTGACCGTATGGGACGAAGGAGAACATTGGTTTCATACTCGCCGGCAATTGGAGTTTTTATCCGAGTGGGCGGAAAGGTGGATAAAGGGCGGAGAATGACAATCGAGGGTAAAACGAAGCGAGGGCAGACGGCGGCAGACGGGCGGAAAATTCCTGAAAGAGAATAAAAGAGAAGAATAAAAACGGAAAATTTTCTCAAAAGCCTTATAAAAACGGTTGCAAAACGCGCAAAATAATGGTATAATGAGGATACTTAATAATCAGTAATGAGTATTGAGAGTGGCTTGCCACTCTCAATATTGCTATGTAAGGGCGTTTGCGCGCGAAACGGAGGGCGTATGAAAGTAAAATCCATCGAGGAAATCAAAGCGGTTTTACAGCCGATTGCCGACGAAATGAATATCGAGCTCGTGGACGCGGAGTTCAAACAGGGACATTCGCCCTCGCTCACCGTCTATATCGATACAGACGGAGGCGTGGACCTCGTTACCTGCGAACGGTTTCACCGCGCCATCGACGAACCGCTCGACGAATTGGACCCGACGTTCGGCGCCGCGTATACCTTGAACGTTTCCAGCCCCGGTCTCGACAGACCGCTTAAAACGCCGCGGGATTTTGAAAAGTGCAGAGGGGAACGGGTAGAGGTAAAATTGTTTGCGCCGCTCAAAGGGAAAAAGTTCTTTGAAGCTACGCTTCTGGGACTCGACGGGGGGTGCGTGCTCCTTTCCTCCGAAGACGGGGAAATCAAGATGGAACTCAACCGCATTGCGAAAATCAATCGCGCAATCGATTTAGACGGCCTCGAATGAGGGCGGAAATTAAAATCAGGGAATTTAATTAGGAGAGCGAATACAATGGTAAACAAGGAGTTTTTTGCGGCACTGGCCGATCTGGTGAAGGAAAAGGGGATCAGCGAAGATGCGTTTATAGAAACGCTGAAAAACGCGCTCGCGTCCGCGTATAAGAAACAGTACGAGGGCGGCGCGGAGGTGCTGGTGGAGCTCGATCCCGAAAGAGGCACCATCGAATTCAAAGCGATTCAGCACGTCGTTTCGGAGGTCGTCGATCGGGATAAGGAAATTTCCGTCGAGGACGCACAGGAGCTCAATCCCGCCTACAAGGAGGGCGACGAAATCGTGAGGACTTTCGTCCCGAAGGATTTCGGCCGTATCGCCGCACAGACCGCAAAACAGGTGATTTTGCAGAAACTCCACGAGACGGAGCGCGACAATACGTTCTCTGCTTTCTCCGACAAGGAAGGAGAACTCATGGAAGGCGTCGTCCGCAAGCTCGACGAACGCAACGTCTATGTGGAACTCAGCGAAAAGAAGATCGAAGGGGTCATGCTCCCGCAGGATCAGACGCCCACCGAACGCTATGTGCCGGGAGACAGGCTGAAAGTATTCGTGAAGCGGGTGAAGAACAGCGGAAAAAATTCACAGATTCTCGTATCCCGCGCCGCGCCCGGTCTCGTCAAGAAATTGTTTGAAGAACAGGTTCCCGAAATCGCGCAGGGGATCGTCGAAATCAAGGCGATTTCCAGAGAACCGGGGCATCGCACGAAAATGGCTATCTGTTCCAACGATAACCGCGTCGATGCAGTCGGCGCCTGCGTGGGAAATAAAGGTTCGAGAGTAAACGCCGTCGTCGAGGAACTCGGCGGGGAAAAGATCGATATTATTCTTTGGAGTGAAAATCCCCTCGAATTTATCGCAAAGGCACTTTCTCCCGCGGCCGTCATTTCCGTGACGCAGACGAATGAAAAGGGCGCCGTAGCTGTCGTTCCCGATGACAAACTGTCGCTGGCAATCGGCAGAGACGGCCAGAACGCCCGCCTCGCTGCGCGGCTTACGGGCTGGAAAATAGACGTCAAGAGCTTCTCCGCCGCAGAGAAGATGAATCTTTTCGGAAACGAGGAGGAAGAGGACGCCGACGAAAGCGGGGATGTTGCGGAAGAGGAAGCTCAAACGGCGGGAGAGGTCGTCAAAGAGGCGGAGGAAGAGTCCGCTGTTCCCGCGGAAGAAAATGCGGATGAACCCGCCAAAACGGCGGATGAATCCTCCGAAAACGAGGAAAAAGAAGGCGAATAATGGCAAAGACGAAATCCGTCCCCGCCAGAATGTGCATCGCCTGCCGCGAGATGAAGCCGAAAAAGGATATGCTTCGGATCGTGAAGAACGCCGAAGGGGAAATCAAATTGGATTTTTCGGGAAAAGCTCCGGGCAGAGGCGCGTATATCTGCAACAGCGGGGAATGTATCGCAAAGCTCAAAAAGCAGAAACTGCTCCATAAGGTCTTTTCTGCGGATGTCCCCGCGGAGATTTACGCGGGGATAGAGGAGGAATTTTTTGACAAACGGTAAAATCGGGACGTATCTCGGCTTCTGCATCCGTTCGGGAAAGCTCGCTTTCGGCGTGGACGGAGCGGAAAAGCTCAAAAGGGACGTTTATTTGTTGATCGCGGACGAAACTCTGTCGGAAAATTCCCTGAAAGCACTTTTCAAAATCAAAGAGAAATTTTCTTGTCCCCTTCTCGTCACAAAGGAAAATCTGGGCGAGCTTCTGCACCGTCCCGCCGTAAAGGCGGCGGCCGTCAGGGACAAAAATCTCGCCTCGGCGATTCTTACCTCTGCCGAGGGCGACGCGCAATATAAATTATATTCGGGAGGAAACAACTGAACCTATGGCAAAAAAATACGAAAATGTGGAAAAAGTAACGGAATTGCTCGGAGAAAAGCAACTGGGACAGCTGCAAAAACGTATCTCTTCCACAGAAAAGAGCCTGGCGGAAATTTTGAAGAAGCTTTCCGCGTTGGAAGCCGATAAATCGGAAAAAGACGCCCTTCTCGCACGGGAAGAAACGGCGCGCGCCGAAGCATCGGCGGTTTCCGCACCCGAAAAATCCGCGCCCGAGGCGGCGAAGGAAGCCGAAAAGAAACCTGCGGAAATTCCCGTACAGCCGACACCCTCGTCCGAGCCGTCTCCCGCAGCGAAGGAACCTGCCGCTTCCGCAAAGAAAGCGGAGGAGAAAACCGCCGAGAAAAAGCCTGTTTCCGAACCGACCTCGGAAAAGCCTTCTCCCGAAGAACCGAAAACACCAAAAGAAAAGTCGGATAAAACCGTAAAGTCAGAAAAGCCTGTAAAATCGGAAAAATCGACAAATACGGAAGAAGCCGTTCAAGCGCCTCCAAAGGCCGAAGCCTCGGAAAGTGCAAAATCTGCGTCGGACGAAAAGATTTCTTCGGAGGAGAAAACGCCTGTATCCGAAAAGGCATCTGCGACGGAGAAAAAATCCCCCGATACTGTTTCGTCCGCGGCTCCTTCAAGGCCCGCTTCGGCCGCTTCCGGTACGTCCTCTGCGACAAACGGGCAAGCGGGGGGAACGCGCCCCGCCTCGGCGGCGTCCGCTCCTTCGGCTGAGTCGTCTGCCTCGACCGCTCCGACTGCGGGGCGTCCCGCGCCGTCGGCTCCCGCTGCTCCCCGTGCGCCGAGATATTTCCGCAACGGGCAGGAGCAGGGCGTATATATCGCCAAACCCGGCGTAGACGCGAATGCGGGCGTAGGTTCTACCTATCGCCCCCGCACCGAACGGCCCGCTCGGCCGCAGGGGGAACGCCCGTCCCGCCCGCAGGGCGACAGACCTTATCAGAACCGCCAAGGAGGAACGGGAGCGAGACCCCGTCCCGCCGTCGGCGGTGTTGCCGCGGCGCCCATTGTTCCGAAGGAGAAAAGTTTCTCCTCGCCGCCCAAGAAAAAGACCTTCGATAAGACCTATGTCGAAAAGAAGCCCGTATCCAAGCGCGCGCTCATCAAACAGCAGGGTATGACCGTGGAGGACTTCGACGAAGACAAGACGGGATACAGGAAGCTGCGCACGCCGAAGAAACAGAAGCGGCAGGAAATCCAGACGGTGAAAATCGATCACGCGGTCGTCACGACGGAGGAAATCCCTTTGAAGGTCTTGTCCGAAAAGCTGGGCATTTCGGCGGTCGAAATTTCCAAGCGGCTGTTCAAGGAAGGGATTATGAAGAGCATAAACGATTCCATCGATTACGACAACGCGGCGTTGATTGCCGCCGACCTCGGCATAGATCTCGAATACAAGCCCGAAAAGACGGCGGAGGAAGTATTGCAGGATACGGTCGTGACGGAGGAGGACGTCTCCAAGCTCGTGCCCCGCGCGCCCGTCGTTACGGTCATGGGACACGTCGACCACGGCAAGACCTCTCTGCTCGACAAAATCCGTTCGACGTCCGTTACCGCGGGCGAGGCGGGCGGCATAACCCAGAGTATCGGCGCCTATACGGTGACGGCGAAGGGCAAGCAGATCACCTTTATCGATACGCCCGGTCACGCGGCGTTCACGGCCATGCGTGCGCGCGGCGCTCAGGTCACGGATATTGTAATTCTCGTGGTTGCCGCGGACGACGGAATCATGCCGCAGACGATTGAGGCCATCAATCACGCCAAAGCGGCGGGTGTGCCCATTATCGTCGCCATGAATAAAATGGATAAATACGAAGTGAACCCCGACCGCGTGAAACAGGGGCTCATCGAACAGAATCTCGTCCCCGAAGAATGGGGCGGCGATACGATGATCGTCCCCGTCTCCGCAAAGACGGGCATGGGTATCGACGACCTTCTCGACGCGGTCAATTTGCAGGCGGAAATGCTGGAACTCAAAGCCAATCCCGACCGTCCCGCAAAGGGCACGATTATCGAGGCGAAGCTGGATAAGGGCAAGGGCCCCGTGGCGAGTATCATCGTTCAGCTCGGCACTCTGCATACGGGAGACAATATCATTTCGGGCACGACGATGGGCAGAGTGCGCGCCATGTTCGACGACAAGGGCCGCGCGGTCAAGGCCGCGGGACCGTCCATGGCGGTTTCCGTGCTCGGGCTCGAAGACGTTCCCAATGCCGGCGACAGCATCATGGCCGTCGATCAGGCGCTCATGAAGCAGGTTCAGGAAGAAAGAAAGAACAAAGAGCGCGAAAGCATGATCAAACAGCAGAGCCGCGTCACTTTGGACGACGTGTTCGCGCAGGTCGAAGAAGGCAAAATCAAGAATCTCAATCTCGTCGTCAAGGGCGACGTTCAAGGCAGCGTGGAAGCGGTGAAGCAATCGCTCGAAAAGCTCGGAAACGAGGAAATCCGCGTCAAGGTCATTCACGCGGCGGCAGGCGCCATCAACGAGAGCGACGTCATGCTTGCAGACAGTGCTAACGCAATTATCATCGGTTTCAACGTCCGTCCCGACACGAAGGCGAAAAAGCTGGCGGAGAGCAGCAAAGTGGACGTCAGGAGCTACCGCATTATTTACGAGCTCATAGACGATATGGAGGCGGCGCTCAAAGGCATGCTCGCGCCCAAGCTCAAAGAGACGCTCACGGGCAAGTGCGAAGTGCGTCAGACTTTCAACATCACGGGCGTGGGCACGATTGCCGGTTGCTACGTCACCGACGGCAAAATCGTACGCGGCGGCAAGCTGAGAATTTACCGCGAGGACATCATGATTTGCGAGGGCGGAGTCAAACAGCTCAAACGCTTCAAGGACGACGTCAAGGAAGTGGCCAAAGGCTATGAATGCGGCTGCTCTATCGACGGATTTAACGAAATCCGCGTGGGCGATATTATCGAATGTTACGTGACGGAGGAAGTCAAACCCGCATGAAAGTTTCGAGAAGCTCTCGCCTGAACGGCGAATATCAGAAGGAGATCAGCGAGATTATCCGCACCCGTCTCAAAGATAAGGAGCCCGCTCTGTCGGGCATTATCTCCGTGACGGAGGCGGACGTCGCGCCCGATCTCAAAACGGCGAAAATTTATATCAGCATTTACGCGAAGGATGAGGCGGAAAAACTCAGAGCCTTCGATATTATCTCCGAAAACGCGGGCTTTATCCGCCATGAGCTGTCTCAGGTCATGCGCATGCGCACGGTGCCCGCGCTCACCTTTCTTTGGGACGGGAGCATGGCTTACGGCGCGAAGATGGACGAGCTTTTCAAAAAAATTCACGACAGTGAAGAGAAGAAAGACGGAGACGACTGAAAGAGAGGAATTTTGTGAGCGCGATAAACAATACACTCGAAGAGATAGCGGAGAGAATCAAACGGGCAAAAAGCGCGGTCATTCTGACGCACATGCGTCCCGACGGCGACGCGATCGGAAGCGCGCTGGCGCTTTCCCGTGCTTTGGATGTGCTGGGAATTGAAAATTCCGTCTCGGACGAATCGGATATTCCCTCTAACCTCTCCTTTCTCACAGGGACGGAAAAAATCGGAAAAGGCTTCTTTAAGGAAGCCGATTTATATATCGCGGTGGATTCGGCGGACGAACAGCGGCTCGGCGCCCTTGTGGACGATTTCCGCGCCGTTTCCCGAAAAAAAGATACCGTCAATATCGACCACCACGTTTCCAATACCCGTTTCGCAAAATATAACTATGTGCGCGAATGTTCCGCAAACTGCATGAATATCGCCGCGCTCGTCGAAAAGCTCGGGGTGCCGCTCGATAAAGAACTCGCGCAGTATCTCCTTTTGGGCCTTTTGACGGATTCGGGGAATTTTTCTCACGACGACGTGACGGAGGAAACTTTTCTGACGGCGGCGAGGCTCGTGAAAGCGGGGGCGGATATTCGTTGGCTCAATTATAACCTGTTCAAGAAGCAATCCGCCGTGCGCGCGGCGCTCTTTGCCGATACCATGAGCCGTATACGCTACTTTTTCGAGGGAAAGTTCGCGGCGATCGTCATTTCCCGCGAAGCCATGAAAAAATTCGGCGCGGATAACGGCATGACGGAAGGATTTGTCGATTTCCCCCTTTCCGTGGATACGGTGGAGGTCTGCGCTTCCGTCATGGAAGTGAAAAAGGGACAATATAAAATCTCTCTCCGCTCTAAAAATTATGCCGATGTCAACAAGGTCGCGGGAACATACGGCGGGGGCGGACACGTCCGCGCCGCGGGCTGTATGCTCTTCGGAGAAATTGAAGACGTTCTGGACAGATTGTCCTATACGGTCTCCCAATATTTATAAATATTTTCGGAATAAAGACAAGCCTCCCTCTGAATACGGAAAAGGGGGAGTTTTTATTTTGCCGACTGCTGCCGAAAAGAATTTATTCTCATCAAAAGCGAGGGGAATTTTTCGGAAAGGGTTGATTTTTTCCCCGATTAAGAGTATAATAGAAGAGAAAATTTATGCAGGTTGCGGAATAGACGATATGGCACAGAAAAACAAGAAAACAGAAGAATTTATTTCCCTGACGGCGGAGGCGCTCAAGGTCGTTTCCTATGCCGACTATTTTACCCAAACTCCGCTGTTCACCTCGTTGCAGATCAAAAACGCGGGGGCGGACGCGGTGACGGATCTGACGCTCGCGGTGTCCAACGAAAACGGACTCTTGACGTCCTGCGTCAAGCCGATCGCGGAGGTTCCGTTTGAGAGCTCCGTCGAAGTGGACGTCGGAAATATCCTTTCTCCGCTCTATTTCGTGGGCCTCGAAGGGGTAAGAGACGAGCGGATTTATATCGAACTCAAAAAGGACAAGCAGACGATTGCCTCCGAAACGTTGACGGTGACGGCGCTTCCCTTCGACTATTGGCAGGGCGCTTCGGGCAATGCCGAGCTGCTCGCTTCTTTCGTGCGTCCCAAACTCGCGGATTGCGCGAGATTGCAGACGGAAATCGGGGCTCAGCTGAAAAAGTGGGGCGTGACCGTCGAGGGCGGAGGCTATGAGGGCAGCGATAAAAATACCGTTCGCCAGACCGCGGCGGCGCTCTATGCCTGTATCCGCCGCTACGCCTTCCAGCGCGAGGAGAGCGATATTTCTTCGCCCGTCGAAGCGGGCGGAGGCGTCAAGCTCCTTTCCGAGCGCCGCGCCACTCCCCTCGAAATGGCGCTGTTCGTCGGCGCGTGTCTCGAAAATCTGGGGCTGCACCCCGTTCTGATTCTGGGCGAAAAAGAGATTACCTGCGGCGTATGGCTGTACGATAATTGCTTTATGGATACCGTCTCCGACGATTTGCAGCGCCTCGGAAAATATATCGCGGACGGCATCAATAATTTGAGTTGTTTCGACGTGAACGACCTCTTTTCGGACAAGAACGTCGCCTATTCCACTTCGGAAGCGCATTTCGTGCAAAAGCTCAACGCGGGGAGCTATTACGACAAATACGTGGATATCCGCCGCTGCCGCATTGCGCATCTTCTGCCACTTCCCTTACGCGCGCGCAACCTGAAAGGTTATGAAATCCTTTCCGAAGAGGATATGTCCCCGGATGCCGCGCCGAAAATGCTCACTTCCGTCAAAAAGCTCAGTCTCGACGGCAAGCAGACGAAGGATAAACAATGGGAGCGCAGGCTTCTCGATTTATCGTTAAAAAATACGCTGCTCAATTTCTCCTCCGAAAAGCTGGTTTTGCACGTTCTGTCGGCGGACCCCGATTCCACGCTGAAAGCGTTGACCGAAAAGGGAGAAATGACGCTGGCGCGGGCGACGCAGCCCGCGTCCGAGATCGCAAAGAGAAAAGTGTTTTTCGGCGCGGCCTCGGAAACCAAGAATATGCGCGAGCTGATCGCCCTCGAAATTTCTGGCGGAATCATGCGGACGTTTTCGGAAGAAGTGGTCTTGCAGGAGACGGTGAATCGGCTCATAAAGCGCAGCAAGGAGGCGGACGAGGAATCGGGAACGAAAATCCTCTATCTGGCGCTGGGATTTCTCAGGTGGTACTCCCGCGAGGACGGGAAAGAAAACTATGCGCCTCTCGTCCTGCAACCCGTCGTACTGAAAAAGGGCAAAGGGGGCGTGGGGTTTGCGATTGCTCCCACCGACGAGGATTTTTCTATAAACTCGACCTTGCTCGAATTTCTCAAACAGGAATTCAATATCGATATCCGAGGCTTGGACGGCGCTTTGCAGGGCCTGAAAATTTCCGAAATCCTCGCCATGGTGCGCATGGAAATCGTCAATATGAAGGATTGGGAGGTATTCGACGACGTATACGTCGCCGCGTTCTCCTTCGCTCGTTATCAGATGTGGCAGGACTTGCGCCGCAATATGGACGAATTTTCCAAAAACGAGCTGATTTCCTCCTTGCTCAATAACCGCTGCGAAATCAAAGACACCAAGGACGTGGAGCTCAAAGAGGACGAATGTCCCGTCACGCAGACGCTCATGCCCCTTTGGGCGGACTCCTCGCAATGGGAGGCGGTGGCGCTCTCGCAGACGGGAAAGACCTTCGTCCTGCACGGCCCTCCGGGGACGGGTAAGAGTCAGACCATCACCAACATGATCGCCAACGCCCTGAACGACGGAAAGCGGGTGCTGTTCGTCGCGGAAAAACAGGCGGCGCTGTCCGTCGTCAAAAAGCGGTTGGACGCGCTCGGACTGGGGGATTTCTGCCTCGAACTCCATTCCAATAAGACGAATAAAGCGGAAGTGCTGCAAAAACTGAATACGACTCTCTCGCTCGCGGGAACGCAGGAGAGCGTGAGCCTTTCGGAAAAAGCCGCTTCCATAACGCAGCTGAAAACGGATTTGTCCGAACCTCTGTCCGCACTGCATAAAAAGCGCCGTCTCGGGGTTTCGGTCTATGAAGCGCTGCTCATTTGTCTGCGCAACAAAAACGCGCCCGACATCATGAATATCGAGAGCACCTTCTATGACAGCCTGACCAAGGAAAAGATAGAGACGTATGAAAATATGATGGTGCAGGCGGCGGCCGCGGCGAAGGAATGCGGCGGGGTATATAATTCCCCGTTCGCGAACGTCAATCTGACGGAATACAGCCGGGACAAGCGGGACGCCATTTATTGCTCTTCCGAAGTCGTGATCGCGGAAATCAAGCACCTCAAAAATTATGTCGCGCTCTTTTTGGAGCTTTACCGCCAACGCATCAGCACGCTGACGAGAAAGAAGCTCGACACGCTGGCGGCGGTGGCAAAGCTGCTGGACGGCGGTACGTTCAATAAATATTTCAAGGAAAACGAAGACGAATTTTACGCATTCTTCAACGCCAATAAACGTCTGGACGCCTGTCTCGAATACTATTTCAAACACTTTAAGAAGCTGGTGGATATCGGAAAGGATTACAAGGAGCTGAGCGCGTGGCTGGATAACGGCGGCGTCGATTATTCGCGGGATAAAACGGCTTCTTCGGTCGTGAAGAAGCTGTCGAAGGTCTCCCTCGCACCGCTTCGGGAGGAGGACGCCGTCAAGCACCTCGAAAACATTTCGGAAATCTACGAGGCGATGGACCGAATCCGCTCCAATACCAAACTTTCGCAGAATTTTACCTCCGCGTTCGGCAGGGTGGATTTCTTCGACGGACGCAAAAATTTCCTCTCCGATCTCTATACCCTGCACGACTTATGCGCCACGCTGTTCATGGACTATAATCCCGACAGCTTCAACAGCATGTGCGTCCGCGCGGCGAACGACTACACGAAGCCCGTCCTGAAAGGCCTGCTCCGTTCGGTGGACAGCTTCCGCGCGGCGGAAGAAAGTTTCCTTTCCATCACCAATGCCGACAGAAGGCAGATTCCCGAAGAGGACGTCCTCGAATTTTATACCGCGAAGGCGGGCGCGCTCATCGACAATATCGACATGCTCGCCAACTGGTGCATGTACCGCGCAACGGCGCAGAAGCTCGACGAGGCGGGGCTCACCTTCATGACCGACGCTTTGGAAAACGGTTCGGTGACGGGCGAAAATATCGTGGACAGCTTCGAGAAAAACATCTATAAAAATTTCTTGCAGACGAATATTCCCCTCGACCCCGTTTTATCCCGTTTCTCCGCGGCTTTGCAGGAGGAGGAGACGGAATCGCTCCGACTCGCTCTGGACGAGTTTGCAAAGCTCTCCCGCGAGAGTATCCGCGCCAAGCTCATTTCCCGTCTCCCGACGCCTTCGACGGAGGGGAGCCTGAGCCTCGAACTCGTCAATTTCCAAAGGCTCTATAAGAGCAATCTCCGCGGCACGGGGCTGAGAAAGCTGTTCGAGGAAATTCCCGAGCTTTCCAAGGTGGTCGCGCCCTGTCTTCTGATGAGCCCGATCACGGTATCGCAGTATTTGCAGCCGGAAAACGGCATGTTCGACATGGTCATTTTCGACGAAGCGTCGCAGATGCCCACTTCGGAAGCGATCGGCTCCCTGGCGCGCGCAAAA
>CAKXBD010000049.1:0-8560 GCA_934871445.1 uncultured bacterium
GAAATGTATAAAGTGTCGGACGGAAAATTTACTTTACAACTTGCAGGCGGAGAAGGGGTATTCCTCATTCCCCTGAATATTTAACCGAATTAAGGAGGTATTATTTTGAAAAAGTTTTTAAGTTTGTTGTTGGCATTGACCTTTTGCGGCTCCGCGGCGGCACTTGCCGGCTGCGGCAGCAAAATCGGTGAAGAAGAATTTTCCGGCGGAGACGGCTCCGGCGGGAACCTCGTCATCGGCTGTCAGGACGCCGGTTTCGGCTTGGATTGGTTGAAGGATATGGCAAAGGCGTTTGCCGCAAAGGAGAACGTCAATGTCAAGGTCGCGCAAATTACCAATGGAAGCGAAGCTATTTCACAGATTGAAGCGGGTACATGCGCCTATGACATCGTCATGGTTTTAGGGAGCGGGTCGCTCTTTAAGCTGTCAAAGCTCGGATATACCGAGGAGTTGACGGAGAAAGTATATAATCAGACTCCCGAAGGGGAAGAAAAGACGATAGCCGAGAAAATGAATCCGTATGTTTACGAGGCGTTCAAGGACGAGGAAGGAAAGCTGTATCTCATGAGCTGGGCGGACGCAAACACGAGTATCTTCTATAATAAATCCACGCTGGACGAAATTTACGGGGAAAATAATTGGTCTCTGCCGAGGACGACCGACGAACTCATTTCCATGTGTACGGAGATTAAGGACACGACGACAAATGCGGCGGGACAGGCGGAAAAATATTATCCGTTCTCCGGTACGGGAAAGGCTAACTATGCCGATTATCTCATCAGCAGTTGGAGTGCGCAGTATGACGGTATAGAAAAATATTTGGATTATTATAACCTTCTCTATACGAAAGAGGACGGCACGAAAGCCGTGGCGGATACCTATGACCAAATGGCTCCCACGGGCAGATTGGAAGCGTTAAAGGTCTTGGAGACGATTCACAGCATACCCAAGGGTTACCTGCACCCGTCCGCGCTGGAAATGGATTATCTGGAAGCGCAGTCCGCCTTTGCGGGGAACGGCTTCCGCGGCGTCGATATGACGCAGTGCGCGTTTATTGTTTCCGGTTCGTGGCTGGAAAACGAATTGACCACCGATTTGGTGCAGAATCCGCAGGAAATAGGCATGATGCGCATGCCGGTAATTTCCTCTATTATCAACGTATTGCCCGAGGGGACTATCATCGATGACGAAATGCTTCAAAAGACCGTAACCCAAATCGACGCGGGCAAGAACTGGGAGGAGGCGAAGGCGGCGGACAGCTCGCTTGCAAATGTCGCAGAGGCCGACTACGAATATGTTTCCGATGCGCGCAGGTGTTTGCAGACGGGCGCGATAGACCACGACGCGGCCATTCCCAAGAAGGGCGCAAGCGAAGCCAATAAGGAAAATGCCTTTAAGTTTCTGACGTTTATGGCTTCCGACGCGGGGCAGAAGATTTATTCCGACCGTCTCGGCGGGCTCACGCAGGTCTACGGATATACGCCCGATTTGAGCGACAGCACTTATTTTGTCAAGACGGTCGTGGAACAGGTCGGGAAAGATTATATTCCCGTATATAACGATTACAGCAGCATCTATGTTACTGAAGGCGGCTTGAGCTATTTTGCCTTGAATGACCGCACTAGCGGCTTAATGCAGGGGATATATACCGCGGAGACACTCAACAGTAAAATCAACGCGCAGTGGTCGCAGATGTTCGACACCATCAAGAGCTACGGGAAGAAGTAAGCGGATATGAACGGCGGCGCGGAGCCGCGCCGCCGCATAAATAAAATTATGGAGGAGAAAAATGAAAATCAAAACAAGACTTTCGGGATTTCTATGCCTGATACTGTCGTTGATGCTCCTGTTGACGATGGTCGCCTGCGGAGGCGGAGATTCGGGATTGTATATCGATGTTCCGTCCGAGCCTGTCGAATGTGAGCTCGGAACCTACGAAATCGAAATTCCGAAGGTTCGGGACGAGAGCGGGGCGGTCATTTCCGGAAAGACGGTGACGATTAAAAAAGCCGCCTATGAGGACGGTCAGGCGATAACGGTACCCTCGTCGAATATGATTACGGTAGAGGAGCCCGCAATCGTCAATGTGACCTTCCGCGCGGACGGAGTAAAGGACGCGGTCATGGTTTTAGACTTTGCAGACCGCACGGCGCCCGAAATTCAACTCATTTCGGAATTGCCTTCCATGTATTTCCGAAACAATATGTATGCGATTCCTTCCTATAAGGCGAACGAGACTTTGGACAATGCAAAGTGCAGCCAAAAGGTGGAATGGCTGGCGGACGAAAACGCCGCGCCCGAAGCGGTGACCTTGAACGGCAAATATTTCAAGGTGGAAAATAACAGCGGTTTCTATCGTATCACGATTACGCTTGCCGACAGCTGGGGAAATGCAAAGGATTATATCTATGAAGTACCCGTAGGCGGCGTTTCCGAGGAAGCGTATCGGGAAGGTACGGTCGTCTATTTTGAGGACGAGTTCGGACTCGAACAGGCTGCGGACAGATTCAATAACCTCGGCAGGGAATTTATTTCCGTAGATGAAATGGACGAGACTCTGAAAGGCGAATTGACGGCGGAGAAAACGGATATTCTCGGCGTGACCAAGGTTTGGAGAAGCGATACCGACCCCGCGGGACAAGGCGAAGCGGACTTACTGCTCACGACGCCGTATATTACCGATTTGACCGCTTACGACTATCTGTATATGGATATTTATAATCCGAATACAAAATCGATAAAAATAGAAATCGGCTGGGGCGGGAGCGTAGTTCTCGCACCGAAAGCCTGGACGCGCGCTTCTTGGGATCTCGACATTTTGCAGAACGCCACTATTGCCAATTCCGGCGCCTCCCGCAGCAATATCACGGGGTTGATTTTTGTCATGGATGTCGCGTATGACGACGGCATAGGGCTTACTGTGGACGGAAAGGAATCGCTGTATCTGACGAATCTGACCGCCGCAACGGGAAAGGACGCGACGAACTACGAATATACCGAAACGGATATTAAGGACGATAAAATTTTCTATGCCGACACCCCTGCGGGAGAGGATATTTTCTTCCTGCGCGACGGGGATTGGGCTAACTATACGGTGGAATTTGACGAGAGCGTAAAGGATACGGCGGTACCCGAAGGAAAGGGCATGACCAAAATTTCCTTTGCGGAGAATTTCGGCGTTTCCCACGGACATTTAGATGTAGTCAACGCCTATAAGACGGAGTGCAATAATTATGCTTATCTCGCTTGGCGTATCTATAACCCGAACGATACCGCGATAGAGCTCAGCTATTGGACGGGCAAACAGGATTTGAGCGATGTGGATTATGCTCCCGTATTCAAGCTTGCGGCGAAGTCCTTCGGTACCTTCTATATCAGTATGGATTATCTGACGACGTACGGCTTCAATCGTATTCCCGCGCGTTCGGTCAATGATATTTGGCTTATGTTACAGGGCGAAAACGGAGCCGCGCTCGGCGGAAAGAGCATTTATTTCGGCGCATGCTACGGGATTGCTTATGACGATATCGCCGTCGAAATCGAAAATCCCGACCGCGACATGACGCCCGGCAATACCTATGACGGCGGAATTTTCTATCCCGTCGTGTCCGAAGAATGTGCTCTCGAATGGGCGCGCGGAGACGAACTCTGCAATGTGAGATATAAGCTCTCTTCCGCGAGCATGACGGTGGACGGCAAGACGACGCTCGTGAAGGTGAACGACGGTAAATTTGCCGTCGATACGCTCGGAGAATGTACCTATGCCCTCAAATATTCCGCATTCATGTACGTGGTGAAGAAAGACGGCTCGCTCGTAACGGAATCGGAAATGAGCGCTTTTGCGCAGAAGGAGGACGAAGTTGTCCTTACAGTTACGGAATCTGCCGAACCGGTAGACATCGACGGCGAATTTGTCGTCAGTAAGTACGCCTCCGATAAAGAAGCGACTTTGGAATTGTCTACGGACGTGGTGAAGGGCGAATTTTCGCGGGTGATCGACGCGGATTCCAATATGATTGAGGCGACGGCGGAAACGAAGGACGGCAAATTGCTGGTAACGTTTACGGCGTCGGGACTCGAACAGCTCCTTTCGGGCGAAAGCACCGTTCAAATCGTTACCCTCGACGGCAACACGAGCCGGATTTACAATGTCAACTTGTTCGCCTGGGATATGATGATTTCCAATGAGGAAGATTTGAAGGCGTTCGACAACGCGCTCATGAATGTGGGGAGCGGGTATCTGAGCGGATATTATTGCTTGGATGAAAATATCGATATGACGGAGAGCACCTTCGTCATGGGCGATTTGGCAGGCGGCTCCAATGATGCCAGCGCCCGTAAATTTAACGGTACGTTTGACGGGCAGGGCTTCTATATCAAGGGCTTGACGCTCGGCAATAAGGGCTTTATCAACTATCTCGAACGCAAGGGAGTCATTAAAAATCTCGCGTTGATCGACGCTACGGCTCTCGGCTATAAGAAAGACGGTACCCCCGCGGAACAGAACGTCGTCCACGGCTCGAATATTCTCGGCGGAGGCTGGTACTTCGGAACTCTGGAAAACGTGTATGTCAGCGGTTCGATCGGCAACGGAAACGGCGGTTATTCGGGCGTCGTCTGTCAGATGCGTGCAGTCTCCATTAAAAACTGTATTTTCGATATCACTTTGAGGGCGGACGCAACCGGAGCAACCGACTCGGCTCTCGGAATTTGGGTAACAGGCGATACGGCGGACAGAAGCGTCGGAACGGTGGAGAATTTTATCGCGATTACGACTACGGATAAAGTGGCGAACTGGTCGGGCGATCCGATCGAATTCCCCGTCTATGCAAACGACGCGGAATGTTATGCGGGTACGGCGCAGACGAAATTTGAAGCGCCTTGGAGCAGAACGGAGGAGGGAATCTTCTTCGGAAATCTGAAAGTTGTCGGAGCGGACGCCCTTCCCGTAGATTTGGACGGAGTGACGGAGCTTTGCAAAGAAGAGAGCGTCAATCTCACAAAAATCACCGTCGGCAAAGACGAAATTTCGGGAACGGTAACGAATATTCTAAATGCGAGCGGTGAAGAACTCAAATTCACTCAAAGCGAATCGGGCGATAATCTCGTGCTTACGATTGCGGCGGAAAGCCTCGGTAAGCTCGGTTACGGCGAAACGTTCTTGCAGATTCTCACCAATGATTCGGGAGCGCGGTTTACCTATAACGCGAACGTCATCGTATGGGAAGCATATATTTCCAATGAAGCGGAACTCATTGCGTTCGATACGGCTTTCGTTGCGACGGCAAATAATACGGCGTTCCCCGGCTGGTATAGGCTGGACGCCGACATCGATTTGACGAACAGCACGCATATTTTCGGGGACAGAGCGTCGAATAATTCCAATAATAACAGTAACGTTCTCTTTACCGGAACTTTCGACGGTCAGGGGCACAGCATTACGGGCATCAAGACCGGCAACAGCGGTATGTTCGGCTATGTGGAACGCACGGGCGTCATTAAAAACCTGGCGATTATCGACGCGCTCGGACAGGGCGAGTACTGCGCCTGTATTCTCGGCGGCGGTTGGTTCCTCGGCACTTTGGAAAACGTATATATCAGCGGCAAGCTCGAAAAAGGTAGTTCTGCTCAACCGGGCGTGTGCCCGCAGTTCCGCGCGAAATCGATGAAAAACGTCGTTTTCGATGTCGAGAAGGCTTCCGACGATGCGAATAACGTATTATTGGGAATTTGGGTAACGGGCAATTATGATAACGGCGAAATGGCGTCCACGGCTTTGGAAAACGTAATTGTAATTTCCTCCGTCGGAGAAGCTGCTATAAGCTGGGCAGGCAGCGGCGCAAAACCCACCTATTCGCTGTATACGGACGCGGCTTCCTGTCTCGCGAAGGAGGATTTCTCGAAGTTTGATTCCTCCGTTTGGGAAAAGAAGGCGGACGGCGTATACTTTAACGGCAAAAAAGTTATCGAAGGCACGCAACAGGCATAAAGGCGGGCGGGGAGTTTCATAACCGCACGTCCTTGCGAAAAAGGAGCAACGGATACCGCGGCGGCAGACCGCCGCCGCGGTTAATCTTTTCGGCAGACTGCCGTTTTCGGCCGCTAAATCTATATATTTACGCGGTCTATGATATTTGAGCGATCATTTTAGGTATATTTAAGTGGTAATCTATCTGCATATTCAGAGTGCAATTTTTTTTGTATATTCGGGTGATACCTCTCTCTGTATAAATTTGTTCGACGAGGCATAAAATCATGAAAAAATTAATGAAAGCGGCCGTATTTCACGGCAGGCATGATATAAAAATCGAAAATATTCCCGTTCCCGAAATCAAAGGGAACGAAGTGCTCGTAAAGGTGGCGTATTGCGGCGTTTGCGGGACGGATGTACATATATTTGAAGGGGATAAAGGCTGTGCGGAAGTTCATCCTCCCATAGTTCTCGGTCACGAATTTGCGGGCGAAATCGTCGCTGTGGGCGACGGAGTAAAGGACAGAAAAATCGGGGACAGAGTGGACGTAGATCCGAACGTGTTGTGTGAAGCGTGTCCCGCGTGCCTTTCCGCAAAAGGTCACTTTTGCGAGCATATGACGGGAATCGGGACCATGGTCAACGGGGGCTTTGCGGAATATGTCGCCGTTCCCGCAAAGCAGACGCATCTGCTTTCGGAAAAGACGGATTTGAAAGCCGCGGCGATGACGGAGCCGCTCGCCTGTTGTCTGCACGGCATCGATATGTGCGATATTCGGGCGGGGGACAAAGTCCTCGTTATCGGCGGGGGAATGATAGGGCTTTTGATGTTACAGCTTTCCCGCCTTTCCGGCGCCGCGTTCGTCGCGGTTTCCGAGCCGGTTTCCTCCAAGCGCGAACAGGCGAAAAAATTGGGCGCGGACTTATGTTTGGACCCCTGTGCCGTACCTTCCGAACAATTTGAGGCGGAATGTCGGAAATATAATTTCAATTGCGTCATCGAATGTTGCGGATTGACAAAGACGATAGAGCAAGCCGTTCGGGTAGCGGGGTGTAAGGCGACGGTGATGATGTTCGGGCTCACAAAGCCCGACGCCGCGATTTCTTTAAGGCCGTACGACGTATTCAGCAAGGAATTGACCTTGCGTTCCTCGTATATCAATCCCTATACGCAGGCGCGGGCCTTGGCGTTGATCGAAAGCGGCCGCATCGACGTGACGAGCATGCAGTGCCCGCCCGTTTCTTTGGAAGAACTTTCTTTTGTGCTTTCCGATGAAAAAGCGCGCGCAAAAGGAAAATTTGTGGTACAATTATGATTAAGACGGTAATTTTCGATATGGACGGCGTGATTGCCGATACCGAGCCTCTGCACGAGCAGGCGCGAAATGTTCTTTTACGAAAGCTCGGATTGGATGTGGAGAGAATTTCTCCGACGGCAATCGGCAGGAGCAAGCGCGCGTTTTGGGGCGAGGTCTCGGAAAAATATAAGCTGCCCTATTCTGCGGAACAGCTCACGGTAAAGGAGTTTGACCTTTTAATGAAAATCGCGGAGGAGTCGAAGCTCAAACCTTCCGCGGGGCTCTGCGAACTTTTGGAGTATTTGAAGCAAAACGGGATAAAGGCCGCCGTGGCGTCTTCTTCGGACAGGAATTACGTAGAGTGTATTTTGGAAATAACGAATTTAACGGACTATTTTTTCGCCACTTCCTGCGGGGATGACGTTTCCGAGGCGAAACCCGCGCCGGACGTGTATCTGAACGCTCTTACTCTGTGCGGAACCTGCGCGGAAGAAGCGATTGCCATAGAGGATTCCGATACGGGCGCGAAGGCGGCGAAGGCCGCGGGAATCGCCTGTATCGCGTACGACGTAGTGACCGATGAAAAGCTGAAACAAAGTTTTGCCGCTTGTGCCTATAAAATCAAGGATATGCGCGACATTGAAAATATTGTGCAAGGAGTAGATTGTAACCGCTATGCGATTTGAAAAATCATTTATCGCCGCAACTGAGGAATATTCCGACTATAATAAACGGGTTCCCGCTCCGTATATCCGCGGGAGCTTCAACTTGAAAAAATGTCCCAAAGCCGCGGAAATCACGATTACGGCGCTCGGGTTTTACGATTTATATGTCAACGGAACTCGCATTACAAAGGGGATTTTGGCGCCGTATATCTCCAATCCCGAACAGGTGGTCGTATACGATAATTACGACATCGTTTCGTACCTGCATACGGGTAAAAACGTCATCGGGGTAATTTTGGGAAACGGCTTCACGAACAATTTCGGCGGGGCGCCTTGGGATTTCGAGAAATCGTCCTTTCGCGCCGCGCCCAAGACGGCGTTTTGCGTAGAGCTTGACGGAGAGGAGTTTTTATCCACTCAAAAGCCTTTGAAATGGGCGCCGTCTCCGATTTTATGGGACGACTACCGCGAGGGCGAGGTATACGACGCGAGGAAGGAAATCGCGGGCTGGAACCTCCCCGATTTCGACGATTCCGAGTGGGCGGAAACAATTTCGGCGCCATCTCCGTCCGGTCGGTGTCTGCTTGCGGATATTGAGCCGATTCGGGAATATAAAAAGAGGAAAG
>CAKXBD010000049.1:8570-13337 GCA_934871445.1 uncultured bacterium
ATTATTCCTTTGGAGGACGGATTTTTGTATGATTTCGGGGTAAATACGGCAGGCGTTCCGATTTTGAAGATAGACGGAAAGGCGGGGCAGAAAATCAACTTCATATTCGGGGAATGGTTCAAGGACGGCAATATGGATACGAAAAATATCCAATGCTGGAACCGTTTTCGGAAGATGGATTCGGAGATACAGACAATCGAATATATATGTAAAGGCGAAAACGAGGAAGGCTTTACTCCGTGTTTCAGCTATTACGGGTGCCGTTATGCAAAGGTGACGGGGATAGAAGCACAGCAGGCCGCCGCGGATTTGGTCGTGCTTTCCGAGCAGAGCTCCGCATTGAAGAAAGTCAGCTCCTTCATCTGCTCGGACGAGTATGCAAACAAGACCTTTGAGAACACGCTGCGGAGCGATTTTTCAAATTTTTACTATTTTCCGACGGATTGTCCGCATAGAGAAAAAGTCGGCTGGACGGGGGACGCATATCTTTCCGCCGAGCAGTTCGCCTTGCTTTTGGACTGTGAAAAATCTCTCAGAATGTGGCTGTCCTGCATACGCGACAACCAGAAGGAGAACGGAGCAATACCCTGCATCACGCCTACGAGCGGCTGGGGCTACGGCTGGGGGAGCGGTCCCTCATGGGACGGAGTCCTTACGGCGTTGCCGTACATATTATATCGTTATACGGGCAAGCGCGAAATTTTGGAGGAAAACGCGGAGGCGATTTACAGGTATCTCGGTTTTTTGAGGAAGATACGCAAGGAGAACGGAACGATCGAATACGGTCTGGGGGATTGGTGCCAAATCGGAGCGCTCCGCGACAGCGACCCTTGGACGCCGAGCGCAGTGACGGACACGATGAGCGCCATGGATATCTGCCGAAAGGCGTCGAAAATTTTCGAGGTTCTGGGCATGAAAGACCGCGCGGCGGAAGCGAAAGTTTTAGCGGAGGAATTTCGACAGGCGGCGCGTGCAAATTTTGTGGAATGGAGATACGGAGACGTATATTTCTGCCGTCCCTATTGTAAAACGCAGACGGCGCAGGCAATCATGCTGTATCGCGGCGTATACGAAGGGGAGGAAATCCCTCACGCGGCGGTACGCATGAGGGAGATGCTCGGCGGCACCGAAAATCACATGCAGGTCGGCGTATTCGGCGTTCAAGCGCTGCTCCGCGTCCTGTGCGAGCACGGCATGGCGGATTTGGCTTACGAGACGGCAATGAGTCCCGACCGCCCTTCCTATGGAAATATGATCGACCACGGAGCCACGACGCTTTGGGAGTTTATCCATACCTTTGCAAAGGGTAAGGAATACGACGTGACGGTAGGGCGCATCAAATCCATGAATCATCATTTTTGGGGAGATATCGCGGCGTGGTATATCACATATATCGCGGGAATGAGAATCAACGAGGATTTGAGCGATATTTATAAGGTGGATATATGCCCCTATTTCGTAAAACAATTAAATCATGCCGAAGCGCGGCATGAAATGCCTTACGGTACCGTAATAACCGGCTGGCACAGGCTCGGAGAGAACAAAATCCTTTTATTCGCAGGCCTTCCTTCGGGCGTGCACGGCGAACTTAAACTGAACGACGGTTGGACGTGCGACGGGGATACAGCGCTTTGCGGAAGCAAAAAATTCATTTTGACGAGGAAATAAAGTATGGAACAGAAATTTATCGTAATGTCGGCGGACGCTTTGGTCACGGAAGATTTGGAACTTTTGAAGACCCTGCCGAATTATAGGAAATATGTAGACGGCGGAGCTATGACGGAAAGCATGCTTTCCGTCTATCCGTCGGTGACGTACGCGGCGCATACGGCTATGGCTACGGGCTGCACGCCCGGAAAAACGGGGATTCTCGCCAACGCGGAAAAACTCGTGCGAGACGAATATTCTTGGGTATTGGAGCATAAATTCGTAAAAAAACCGGATATATTTACCGCGGCGAAGCGTGCGGGGCTGACGACGGCGGGCATATTCTGGCCGGTTACGGGCAATCACCCGGACGTCGATTTTTTAATCAACGAATGGCCCGGCTGCGCGCCCGATCTTCCCATCGACGAGGCGTTAAAGGCGCAGGGCTCGTCCGAGGAGGTTTTGGAAATCGTCCGCACGTACGCGAAGGAAATGAAAAGGACGGGCGTCCACCCCGGCTGCGACTATTTCGTTGCGGATTGTGCAGCGGAGATTATCCGCCGCTATAAGCCCGATTTGACGATGCTCCACCCCGCGAACGTGGACGGAGCCCGCCACGGGACGGGCGTGTTTTCCGACGCCGTCGAACAGTCGGTCAAGGAGACGGACGACATGATAGGGATTGTCTGTCGGGCAATGGAGGCGGCGGGATATAAAGATAAATTTAATTTTATCCTCGTGAGCGACCATGGTCAAATGGATATGAAGCGCGTGGTCAACGTGAATACGATATTCGCGGATTTGGGCTGGGTCACGATAGACGAAAGAGGGGAGGTAAAGGATTGGAAGGCCTGGGGGCTTTCGCAGGGATTCAGCAGCTATATCGTATTGAAGAATCCCGAGGATAAATGCTTTGCCAAAGAAGTGGAAGAAAAGCTGCGGGAATTGACCGAGGACGGACTTTGCGGCTTCGGAGAGGTGCTCAATGCAGAGCAGGCAAAAGAACGCTACGGCTTGTGGGGAGATTTCTCCTTTATCGTCGAAACGGAGGGCTTTACGGGGTTCGGGGACGACTTTCGCCGTCCGAGCGTAGCCAGATGCCGAGATTTAAGCGATTACCGTCAAGGCTGGGCGACGCATGGGCATATGCCCGAAAAGGGGCCTCAGCCGGTATTTTGCGCAAAGGGACCGGCGTTCAAAGAAAACTATATCGGCAAGAAAGGGAAAATTTACGATTTGGCGCCTACGCTTGCAAAGGCGATGGGAATACCCTTTTTTGAGTGCGACGGACGGGCTCTTGCGGAATTATTGAAATAAAGAAAGGAATATCGAACGGGCATTGAAAGAAGAAATTATTTATATCTGTCGGATATTATACGCGGTATTGTTAGGCTTCGCCATCGGATTTGAAAGAAAGCTCCGTTTCAAGGAGGCAGGGATTCGGACACATACGATTGTATGTGCGGGCTCGGCGTTGATTATGGTCGTATCCAAATATGCCTTTTCGGATATACCCGATTACGACGCTTCGCGCGTCGCGGCTCAAATCGTATCGGGGATCGGCTTTCTCGGAGCGGGAATGATTATTTATCGCAGACAGGCCGTGCATGGTTTGACCACGGCGGCGGGCGTGTGGGCTACCGCAGGCGTAGGCATGGCGGCGGGAGGCGGTTTGTATCTCGTCTCCGCGGGAGCGACGGTTATTCTTATCGCGGTGCAATGTATCCTGCATTTGAAGTGTAAATTGTTTACGATGAAAAAATATATTCGTTTGCGGGTATGTTTTGAGGACTGCTGTGGCGAAAACGGCAATAAAGTCACGGAGCTGTTCGGTGTCGAGCGTTTTTCCAAACTAAACGCGGAGCGCAGAAACGGGCAGATTATCTGCACGGGGACGGTCATGATGAATAAAGATATATCTGCCGCAAAAATCGGGCAAATTTTGGCGGAAAACGAATATATTCAATCCATCGAGCGCTGTGACGACGAATAAGCGCGTGAGAAAAAGTCTTTTTCGACGGAAATAGATAAAAATTCAGAGGGATTTCCGTTTTATTATACCACTTTTGAAAAGGGAAGGAGATAATAAGTATATAGTGGGCTTTGAAGGATAGCGCCTTCAAATTTGCTTCTTTATACGAGGTCGTAAATATAAACAAAATGACGATTTATGTAATTCACAATTTTCGTGTAGTGAATCCTCATACTTTCGCGGTAAAGGATATACTGATACAAGAGGTAGAATTTTTGTGAACACGAATGTTTCGACGTGGTGAGCGAGAGGACGGGGAGGGTGTCGGATATTGAAATGAGAATGGCCGATGTCAGAGAACGATATAAAGCTTATCCGCAGAAAAAGTAGGTAAAAATATTTATAGTATTTGTCTCGTAAGGAAATATTGTTATATTTTAGAGCAGGTCTTAAAATTTTGATAGAAGGTGAGTTTGTCAAAAAAGGAAATGGAAGCTATTATAAAAAATTGTATTGAGAGGAATGTTTTTTATTCTCTGGTCGTAAATCAATGAAAGAGTATAAAATATGACAGTAAACGGCGAAAAAAATAGAGTATAATGAATTATAGAAATTTTTGAAAAAGAGAAGATAAATTGGCGAAAGGGAAAAACAAATGTCAAAAAGAGTATTGCCGGGATTGAAGCCGTTTAATGAATTAAATTTGAAAAGCTGTTATTATAATCAAGTAGTAGCGGGGTATTCGCTGTTTGGTATAGATCCAAAGATTATTGCGGGAAATTATTTGCCTCTTTATAAATTCGATGAAAAAGAAAAGGTTTTAGATGTAGAGCATGAGGAAATTTTCACTCAAAAGGAGCTCTATGATCTCACGGGCGTCGAAAAAGAATTTTTTAAGCCTGTCAAAAATTTGAAAGAATTTGTAATAACTCAAATCGATAATGGCTGTCCGGTAATTATTCCTGTGGATTGTTTCTATTTAACGTATAGAGAGGATCTATATAAAAAAGCACCTGAAGAGAGTTCCTCAGATGCTTTGTGGCGCGCTCATCCAGTTTTTTGCCCAGAAACAGAAAAAAGCGCCCAAAGGCCAATGCGGCCTTCAGACGCTGTGAAACACGGCTTACTTTAATTGCCTCAGGCAATTT
>CAKXBD010000050.1 GCA_934871445.1 uncultured bacterium
GTATGCTTTCGGGCAGAAGGCAAAGGAAGGATTGGAGAGCGCTCGTTTAGAGGTGGCGAAGGCAATCGGCTGTGAGCCGAGAGAAATTTATTTTACTTCGGGCGGGAGTGAATCGGACAATCAGGCTTTGACGTCGCTGGCGGCTTTGGGGGCGAAAAAGGGAAAGAAACATATTATTTCTTCGGCCTTTGAACATCACGCCGTTTTGCATACCTTGAAGCGGTTGAAGAAGGAAGGATTCGAGGTTACTCTTCTGCCCGTGCATGAGGACGGATTGGTTCGAGTTGCGGAATTGGAAGAGGCAATTCGACCCGATACGGCTTTTGTCACGATCATGTATGCGAATAACGAAATCGGAACAATTCAGCCGATCAAAGAAATCGGAAGCATTTGCCGTGCGCACGGTGTTCCTTTTCACACGGACGCGGTGCAGGCGGTCGGGCATCTCCCCATAGACGTCGCGGCGGAAAATATAGATATGCTCTCCCTTTCGGCCCATAAATTTCACGGCCCGAAGGGAACGGGAGCGCTGTACTGCCGCAAGACGCTTCCCCTGCTTTCCTTTATCGAGGGAGGCGCTCAGGAGAGAAGCAAACGCGCGGGTACAGAAAATATGGCGGGAATTGCGGGCATGGCCGCGGCGTTAAAAGAATCTCTCGAAAACCTCAGTGAAAAGCAGAAACGCATTCAGGCGCTTCGCGATAAACTGATAGCCGGATTAAAGACTATTCCCCATTCCCGTTTGAACGGAGATTCAACGCAGAGACTGCCCGGAAACGTGAATATGTGCTTCGAGGGCATAGAGGGGGAATCCCTTCTGCTGTTTCTCGACGACGAAGGGATTATGGCTAGTTCCGGAAGCGCATGCACTTCCGGTTCGCTCGACCCCAGCCACGTCCTTTTGGCGATCGGAGTGCCGCACGAGGTGGCGCACGGGTCGCTGCGTTTGACGCTCTCCGAAGAGACTTCGCCGGAGGACATCGATTATATGGTGCGGAAGGTGAGCGAAGTCGTCGAGCGCCTGCGGGATATGTCGCCCGTATGGCGGGATTTACAGGAAGGAAAAAGGGAATATGTCATTCGTTGAGACAAAAATTTCAAACGGGACGGCCGAACGCTTCGGCAGCAGAAAAAAGTTTCCTCTGTAACGGAAACAGGCACACCGAAAACAGAAAGAAAACTCCGCCGTAAGCGGAAAATTCGGGAGAGATAACACAGGAGGACGAAAAAACATGTTATACAGCGAAAAGGTAATGGATCATTTCAGAAATCCCCGAAACGTCGGGGTGATAGAAAACGCGGACGGCGTGGGCGAGGTCGGCAATACCGTCTGCGGAGATATTATGAAAATTTATCTCAAAATAAAAGACGGAATCATCGAGGACGTCAAGTTCAATACGTTCGGTTGCGGCAGCGCAATCGCTTCCAGCTCCATGGCGACGGAAATGATTAAGGGAAAACCCGTAACCGAAGCTCTGGAACTGACGAATAAGGCCGTGGCGGAGGCTCTCGACGGGCTGCCCGCGCATAAACTGCATTGTTCCGTTCTGGCGGAACAGGCGGTCAAAAAGGCCGTCAAGGATTATTACGACAAAAACGGGATTGCGTACGATCCCGAACTTTTTAAGGAAGAAGAAGTACATTGCCACTGACGAGGCGGAAAATGCAACTTTTTCGATAAAGAAAGGCTTCGCGCGTTTCTCCGTCAAGTGAGCAAACGCGCCATGGCCGACAAAAATGCCGCGGTTCGTCATGAATACGCGGTATTTCCCTATTTCACCGAACAGGAGACGAAAATGACGACGAAACAAAAAACGCGCGTTAAAGCGATATTTTGGGATTTTCACGGCACCCTTGCACTCCCTAAGCACATGTGGAGCGAGAGCGTATTCGGCGCGGCAGAGGAGGCTTCCGCTTCTTCGCTCAATTTTTCATTGGAGGACGTAAAGCCGTATACACAGGCAAAGTGGTATCCCTGGGACAGGTATGACGAGGACTTTTCCGCATTGACGGGAGAAAAATGGTGGGCGTTCATGTATGCCGAGCTGGAAAGAATTTACGGGCGTTTGGGGATCGATTCCGAAACGGCGAAAGCGGCGGCACGGGGCGCGAGAAGGAGACTTTCCGACCCGAAAAGGTACGCTCTGTATCCCGATGCGGAGGAGATTTTACGAAAGTGTTTAGAGGCAGGGTGGAAAAATATCCTGTTATCCAATCATATTCCCGAATTGCCCAATATTGTCAGGGAGCTCGGCATCGAAGAATTGTTTTCGGCCGAGATCGTTTCTTCCTTGGTCGGCTACGACAAACCGCGTCGGGAGATTTTTGAAATCGCGAAGCGGGCGGCCGGCAGTCCGGAAATGTGCGTCATGGTCGGCGATAATCCTCTTTCCGATATTGCGGGCGGAAAAGCCGCGCAGATGTTCACAATTCTTGTGCATAACCCGATTTTGAGGAATCATACGGCGCCCGATTTTTGCGCGGAGACTTTGACGGAAATTCCCGAAATTTTACAAAAAATTCCCGAAAAAACTTAAAAACAGCTCTTTTCAACGGATAGTTGAGGGGAAATTCTGTGGAAAACTCGAATTTCAACGAACGCTTTATTGTATTTCGGGTACAGAGGTGATATAATTCAGACATAAAAATTCCCCGCAGGAGCGGGAAAGGAGTGTTTTATGTTTGATGCGGATTTCGGGCCTGTGCGGACGATACAGAGCGCTTTGGAGAGCGTGCCGGCTTTACGGCGAAGGACTCAGGAGGAAGATGTTCGGCGTTGCCTTTATAAAATAAAAGAGGAAGCCGAAGGAGTGGGAGAAAATCAAAAAAAATTATCGGGAGTACGGAAAAATATCGGGCGGAAAAAAGAGATTGAACCGCGGGAAAGAGATCGGACAGATGAAAGGTCGGCGGATATACGGAAATATATCGCGCGGGATAGGCCGAGAGGAAAAGACGGCGAAGCAGCCGTAACGATTTTTGAAAGCGCCAAATAAAAGGAGAAAGAAACATGTTTGATATGCAAAAATCGGGAGAAAAATATTCTCTTTGAGAAAGGATAAGAGATCGACGCAAATGGAACTTGCCGACAGAATGAATATTTCTTATCAGGCCGTCAGCAATTGGGAACGCGGCAACACCATGCCCGACATTTCCAAATTACCCGAGCTTGCGGAAATTTTCGGCGTGAGCATAGAGGAATTGCTCTGTGACGAGCGCAAGGGAAATGTTGGAGGAAAACGGAAATCTCAAAGGCCTCGAAGAAATCGCTCCGTTCATGGACGAGAAGGACTTGGGGCAAATCGCCGAAGAGTTCTTGGAAAAGAAGGGCGGAGAACTGAAAGACCTCGCGGCGCTCGCTCCATTTATGAATAAGGAAATAGGAAAAATCGCAAAGAAATTTATCGAAGAGAAGAACGGCGAGGCAAAAGCCCTCGCGTCTATCGCTCCGTTCATGGATGAGGAAGCGTTGGAACATGTCGCGGCAGAGTATCTCAAACGAGAGGGAAACGTTTCGTCGCTTACAGCCCTCGCGCCGTTTTTGGAAAGTTCTTTTCTCAAAGAGCTGCTTTTTAAACGGCAGAAATAAAAAACGTCCGAACTTCGCCTGAGCCGAAGTTCGGACATCGTTTTTATGCCCGTATTTCAGATAAAGGGATGCTCCGCCTTGATGACGGCGTAACAGTCGGGATTCTTTTCGGAAATGCGCTCTGCCACTCTTTTCGCCGCTTCCTCTGTCGGCATTTTTGAGTCGGAGGGGACTTGAAGATCGAAAATCATATTCACGTGCTTGCCGCCGCTCGTCATTCGGAAATCGTGGATCGTAAAGACGGGATCGATTTCCGCCGCGCTCTCTTCCGCGAGCTTTTTCATCTCCTGTACGCGGGTGTCGTTCATTTCGATGGGATCGAGATGTATCGTCACGATGCAGCCGAATTTTTCGTTCATGTCCCTTTCCACGCAGTCGATCACGTCGTGCGCGTAATTGATGTCGCTGTCAGCGGGAACTTCCGCATGAAAAGAAATGAATTTGCGGCCGGGGCCGTAGTCGTGGATAATGAGGTCGTGGATTCCTGCAACTTCCGGGTATCCCTTGACGAAATTTCTGATTTCTTCGATAAATTCCGGTTTCGGGGGAGTTCCTAACAGCAAGTCGATCGTCTCCTTTGCCGCCTTGAAGCCCGTAAAGAGAATAAACGATGCGACGAGGATTCCCGCCCAGCCGTCGATGGCGAGCCCCGCAAACTTCGAGACGAGCGCGGAAATGAGCACGAGCGCCGTCGCCGCCGTGTCGGACAGGCTGTCGAACGCCGAGGCTCGGATTGCGGATGAGTCGATAAGTTTGCCGATTTTTCGGTAAAAGAAAAACAGCCAGAGTTTTACGAGTATCGCCGCGCTCAACAGGGCATAGGTCAGCACCGAAACGGAGGGGAGGGAGGGCGAAAGAATTTTTTCAAAGGAAGATTTGAAGAGCTCCGCTCCGACGAGAATAATGAGAAGATCCACGATAAAGCCCGCGATATATTCCAATCGCCCGTGGCCGAGCGGATGACCTTTATCCACCGGTTTCAATGCCAGACGAAAGCCGATGAGCGTGACCACCGCGGAGCCCGCGTCGGACATATTATTGAACGCATCGGCGACGACGGCTACCGATGCGGCGAGAAGTCCCGCCGTCAGCTTTCCCGCAAACAGTAAAAGATTGAGGACGATCCCCGTAAAGGCCGCCAAAGAGGCATACCGACCCCGTACGGCGGGGTCGGTGACGTCGGCGTTGTTTTTTACAAACAATTTAATTAGAAATTTTGTCATTGGCTTTCCCTCTCGGACGGGTTTACTTTCATTATATGCCCGTCGGGGAATTTTGTCAAACGGAATGCGGAAAGTAATCAGAAAAAAGCGCTATCGTTCCGTCGGCCTTGTCTGCCCGATCGGATAATATCCGTCGGCATTCGACTTGAATAGTACTTTATGGCGCCGTTCGATTGAGGAACATGCGATGGCGCCGTATGGCTTGGGTCATCGTTCAGTGACGTCGTCCGAGTCGGCCGACTTTGCCGCTTCTTCGCGCTTTTTCTTCGCCTGTGCCGCTTTCGCCGTGCAAAAGTTGACCAGATAGACGATTCCGATGATGATTGCGATGACGACAAAAATGGCGAGGAGGCCCTGCCAAAGAATCGTCAGGGCGATTTTGAGATTTTCCCAATTTCCGGGAGTCAGTTTGGACGCTAAAAGAAAATTTAACATATACCTTCCTCCTTAGATGAGGGCCTGAACGAGGCCGATGATGAGACCACCGATGGTGGCGGAAGCGATTTGACCGGAAACGTTGGCGCCTACGGCGTGCATGAGAAGATGATTGGAAGGGTCTTCCTGAATTCCCATTTTTTCGATGACTCGGGCGGACATGGGGAATGCGGAGATACCCGCCGCGCCCACCATGGGATTGATTTTATTTTTCGAAAAGAGGTTCATGACCTTCGCGCACATGACGCCGCCGACCGTATCGAATACGAATGCGAACAGCCCGAGCGCCATGATCATCAGCGTTTCCCACTGCACGAACTGAGCCGCCTGCATCTGGAACGCGATCGTGATTCCGAGAAGGAGCGTGATGATGTTGGAAAAGGCGTTCTGGGCGGTGTCGGACAGGGAACCGAGCACGCCACATTCGCGGATGAGGTTGCCGAACATCAGCATGCCCACGAGGGAAAGCGACGAAGGAGCGATAAGTCCCGCTACGACCGTGACGATGACGGGGAACAAAATTCTCGTCAGCTTATTCACCTGCCGCGCGTTATAGTGCATTTTAATGCGCCGCTCCTTCTTCGTCGTGCAGAGCTTGACCACCGTCGGCTGTACGATGGGAACGAGCGCCATATACGAATACGCCACGACCATGATCGGACCGATATAATCGGAAGCAAGTTTCATCGCAACGAGAATCGCCGTCGGGCCGTCCGCCGCGCCGATGATTGCGATGGACGCCGCGTTTGCGGGGGAAAAGCCGATGAGCGTCGCCAAAATCAGCGTAATGAAAATACCGAATTGAGCAGCTCCGCCCAAAATGAACATCTTCGGATTCGCAAGCAACGGGCCGAAATCGATCATGGCGCCGATACCAATAAACAAAAGGATGGGCATGGCTTCGCTCGCTTCGATTCCTACCTCGAACAGAGACTGAATGATTCCGCTCTCCCCGATGACCGCGGAATTCGGTATGTTCACGAGGATCGCTCCAAAGCCCATGGGCAGGAGCAGCGCGGGTTCCATTCCCTTTTTGATCGCCAAAAAGATGAGTATCCCGCCGATAATCCACATCACTACCTGCTGCCATTGTACCTGGGCGATGGTTTCGATGAGAAAGTGCATAAAATACCTCCGAATTACAAAAAAACGCAACGTAAATTTCTCCCCGAATACCGGGAAAAATTTACGCTGCGGTCTCGCCGTTTAAGATGAATCCAAATCCGCCCGTCGGCAGATCGTGCTATTGATATTCATCGGACGCGCCTTCTTCCCCGCGCGCCCCGTCTACTCCCCGAAGCGAATGTATCTCTCATGCGGATTTGCCTGAGATAATCCGTACGACTTTTTCATTATATAGGAAACGCGCGCGAATGTCAAGAGAAAATTACAAAAAAAATTTTTCCGGATAAAAATTCGTTTGACATTCGCGCCTGCCTTTGCTAAAATAATACAAAACGAAAAGGAAGGAAAACGTGCGCCGTATTTCAAAGCGGCGGAATAACGCTTTATGTATGTCCGATATTTTTCTGAAAACGACAGGGAAACTTTTTTGAAACTCTGTGAGGAGTTTTACAGCTCTCACGCTACGATGCGTCCCTTTGACGCCGCTATCGCCGAAAAAACTTTTCAGCGCGTCATCGATCATCACGAAAATCTTTGGGGTTATCTCATCTTTGAGAACGAGGACGAACCCGCCGCCGGTTACGGCTTACTCACGACTTATTGGTGCAACGAGGAGGGCGGAAACGTGCTCCTTTTGGACGAATTGTATATCGCGCCTCCCTTCCGACACAAGGGCTATGCGAAACAATTCATGGAATGGATGCAGGAAAAATTCAAAAAAAAGGTCGTTTCCGTGACGCTCGAAGTACTGACGGGCAACGAACGCGCCATTTCGCTCTATAAAGAAGAGGGCTTTGACCCCGATTCCGACGAAAGGGACAACGAGGGAAATGAGTTCGTCTATTACAGCAAGCGGCTGGACGGCGCAGGCAGCGAAGAATAGGCGCGAAAAACCGCCCCTTCGCGCGGGAGGCGATATGAACAGGCAGAGCGCAGAATATAAAAAAATTTCGGAAAGCGCTACTTCGATTCGGTTGAAAAAACTCGCAATCTTATGCTTTTCGGGCTGCGTCATATTCGGCGGCGGTGCGGTCGCCTGCGCGGTGGCAAACGGCCTTTTTGCCGCAATCGCCGCGGGCGTTTTGGCTTTGGTCGCTTTGGGGGCTCTTTTGGGAGGAGCCTTTTTTTTGCGGATTTTCCTGAATTATCGAAAAAACGCGGGGGAATATTTATTTGCCGAAACGAGTTCCGCTTCCTTTGAGTGCTGGGGCGTGCTTTTGGCGATGAATGTTACTTTTCGGGACGGCAGGGGAGAGATGAGAGAGGGACAGTCACGATTTTTATTCTCGCCGAGGGATATAGAGCCGTGGCAGAATGTACCGCTCGAAATCGCTTATCGGCCCGGCGACGAACGGATTATCGTCATCGGCGCGGCTCCGAAGAGAAAAGTTTCGTCCGAAAAATAAAAATTTTGGCGCAAAATCGGGGAAAATAATCGAAAATCCCTCAAAAACGCTTGCCAAAGAAGAAAAAATCGTTTATAATAAGCAATGACTTCGAGTGTTCCTCTGACTTTTATCGGATTCGGCGAGGAGCCGGACAGCGGGTCACGAACATTTCGTACAAATGGAGGTAAAGTCACATGAAAGGATTAATCGAAGCTATCGATGCGGAAAACCTGAAATCCGAAGTGCCCGAATTTAACGTCGGCGATACGGTCAAAGTAGGTTACAAGATCATCGAAGGCGGCAAGGAAAGAGTTCAGAATTTCGAGGGCGTCGTCATCGCGAAGAAAAACGGCGGAATCCAAGAGAGCTTCACGGTGCGCCATATTTCCTACGGCATCGGCGTGGAAAAAACGTATCCTCTGCACTCCCCGAAAATCGCGGCCATCACCGTCGTGAGAAAGGGTAAGGTCAGAAGAGCAAAACTCTATTACCTGCGCGATCTGACGGGTAAAGCTGCCAAGGTCAAAGAAAAAATTTGAACGGACGTCCCGTCCGTCGGAAAAGAGTCCGCCCAAAGTCAGAGGCGGACTCTTTTTTTATCTCCGTCAATGAGGTTTGGGAAACAGTTGATTCAACTGCGAGACGCCCGAGGTTTTCATCGCAGATTACGGAGATTATACTTATTTTAACGGATTTTACGGCTCACGGCATTGGATAGGTTCGTCGTCGGAGATTTTTGAGCGCGAGGTCAGAAAAGTTATGAGAATCGTACCGCTGACAAGAGAGTATCTGAAAGAATTTGAAAAAGTGCGTCTGAAATTGATAAAAGTTTTCGGGAGGCTGCGACCGACCTTCGACGGAAAACGTTGGGCGAGTTTTGAAGAATTGTTTGAAAAACCGTGCATAAAAATCTACCCCCGTGAGGACAGAGATCTATCGAAATACATCGACGCGTGCGACAAGACCGTATTTCTGGCGGTTTCCGACAGGGCCGAGGGACAGATTACCCTAAGAAGCAATTGGAATAATTTCGCTTATATCGAAGAATTATATGTTTTGGAAGCCGTACGCGGTCAGGGAATTGGTAGGAGGCTCGTTAAAAGAGCCGAGGATTGGGCGGCCGAGCGCAGACTGAAAGGCCTGATGCTTGAAACTCAGGATTTGAATCTGGCTGCTTGCAGATTTTATGCAAAGACAGGATTTCGGATCGGCGGCACGGATACTTTGCTCTATGCGGGGCTCGGAACGGAGCTCGCGGAAGAACGGGCGATTTTTTGGTATAAAATTTTTTGAAAAGAGGTGTTTTGTATGATAAAATTAATTAGTATATTCGAAAAACCGGAAATGAAAAGACAACTGAAAGAGCTGTATTTTCATTCGTTTCCCAAGGAAGAAAGGGTTCCTTGGTTCTTTATGAAAGCAAAAGCCAAAAAAGATGTGGCAAATCTGTATGGCGTTTACGACGGGGATATTTTCGTCGGATTAGTCCACGAGGTCTATTTCCGCGATATTACCTATGTGTTTTTCCTTGCCGTCTCTCCGATGCTTCGGGGAAAGGGTTACGGCGGCGCCGTCTTGGAGGAAATCAAGAGAAAAAATGCGGGCAGAAGGGTTATTCTCAACATCGAAACGCTCGGCGAGGAGTGCGACAACCGTGAAGAACGGGTACGGAGAAAGAATTTTTACCTCAAAAACGGATTTAACGAGGCCGGATACAAGACGCGCGAAAACAATGTGGTTTATGAAATGCTCTATTACGGCGGAAGCGTCAGCGAAGAGGAGTATTCCGCGCTCATAGAAAAATATCTGGGAAAATTCTTTTTCAAGTTTTATTACAAAAAAATCGGAAAATAATCTGAGCCGCAGGGCGGGAAGAACGATAATTTTACCCGTACAGGGCAGGGACGAACGGACGAGCAGGCGGCTCGGGATTTATAAAACAAAGGAGACGGAAGATGCTGGACAAAAGGGGCTTCGATTTATGGGCAAACGATTACGACGAAAGCGTGAAGCGTTTGGACGGAGAGGACAGTTATCCGTTTGCGGGTTATAAGAACATCCTGAACGAGATCTATCGGCGGATTCTCTCGGAAAACTGCAAAGATGTCCTGGATATTGGGTTTGGGACGGGAGTTCTGGCTTTCGGGCTCTATCAAAAGGGCTTGAATGTTTGGGGACAGGATTTTTCGACCGAAATGCTGGAAATCGCCCGAAAAAAGATGCCGAGGGCGGTGCTCTGTCAAAAGGATTTTTCGGAGGGACTTTCGGAAGAACTCAAAGTCCGCAGATACGGCGCGATCGTCGCGACCTATTCCCTGCATCATTTGAACGACGATAAAAAAGCAGAGTTCTTGAAAGAACTGCGCGCGCTCCTGAATCCGAACGGAAAAATTTATATCGGAGACGTGGCTTTTCAAACGAGAGCAGAACTGCTCCGCTGTAAAGAAGAATATGCCGACCGCTGGGACGAGGACGAAACTTATTTTGTATTTGACGAGCTTAAACCGCAGTTTGAAAATATTTCTTTTACCCACTTTTCCAAGTGTTCCGGTTTGATAGAAATAGCCTGAAAACGGAGAGACATCGAATCGGGAGCTTCGGAAGGAAAATAGGTCGAGAAAGAAGCGGGCACGAAAACACGAAAAGACAATGAAGAAAAAATGAGAAAACGAAAAATTTCAGAATTTTTGTCGGAACAGATAAACGGAAAGCCCGAAAAAATGAGGTGTAAAGGCGCTGTCGACCGAAGGAAAAAGCATTTCGGAAAGGGCGATTTTTTATTTCCGAAAAATACGGGCGGAAATCGTTTTACATTTTGCCCGTTTTCATGTAAAATAGAGAATAAGAATTTACCTTAGCCATATAAACGGAAAAAAAGAGGAGTTATACCTTTATGAAGAATATGACCGAATCCGAAAGATCGGGAAAACGCAGGCTGTCTAAATTTGCACGGGCATTTATTATTCTGTTCGCAGTGTTTTTGACAGCCGGATTTTTTACGCTCGGTTCCTTCCGTTCTACCGGAAAGACCTTCGGTTACGTCGCGGGAGACGACAGCCTTGCAGCCTTTGATCTGAATATGACGGAGGAGCAGTCGAAGTTGACTGCCGTATATATAAATGTCGGCAGTATCTACCTCGAACCGGGAGAATACGCTTCGGTTACGGTCAGGCGCTCTACTTCCGCCAATACAAAACCCAATTATACAGTCGGGTCGGCAAAACTCGGAAATATCTATTCCGAAAAAAATGACAGCAACATAAGGGAGGGCGCCAATTTTAACTGGGTGACTGTGGCGGCCGAGAAAAACCTTACGGCAAAATGTATTACCGTATCCGCTACCGCCAATATCGACATCAACGAAATCGTATGTATCGGGGACGACGGTAAGACGATTCCCCTTTCCGTAAATGTGGAATTCAGTCAGGGAAATTATTCTAAATCGGAGCTCGCAAATGCGATAGATGCGCAAAATTCTTTCTCCGCTTCCGATTCGGCATGGAAAAACTTCACGCAGGAAGAAGGGTATTATATGACCTCCATTCATACCGTTCTGGGCGGAGGTGAAATCACTTCGGAGAGCGTCTACAATGTGGACAGGGATTTCAACTCCCTTGCGACCGTTCTGCTTTTGCCCTCGGTCGCGATTTTCGGGGATAGCACCTTTGCGCTTCGCCTTACGCCGTTTCTTGCGACCTCGGCGACTTTGCTCCTCGTCTACCTCTTCGCTTCCCTGTTATTCAAAGACGAAAAATACGGGTTTATCTTTTCGCTCGTCTTTGCGTTCGGCGGACTCGCTACGACCGTGGGCAGACTGGGCGCGCCTTACGCCCTTATCACTTGTTTCCTCGTCGCGAGCCTCTATTTCATGTACCGTTTCTTCGCAAAGGGGATTTCCTCCGAGCGGATCATAAAGGACGGTCTGAATATCCTCTTTTCGGGGTTATTTGCGGCGCTTGCTCTGGCGATGAACTTTTTGACGATTATTCCCGTGGCCGGTATATTGATTTTATTCGCCTTCGGTATGCGGAGACAAAGGCTCGCCTATATCAACGAATTGAACAAATCCGCTGCGCGTATTCAGGCGGAATCGGCTGTAAACGCCGAAGCGGGAGAGCGCGCAAAGCGCAAAGCGCAAAGCGGGGAATCCGGCGAGGAGACTCTTTCAAAGACCGTGAGCGCCGCGGAAGAGAAATCGACGTCTCTTTCGGAAGTGAGCGGCGACGCAGCGGAGCCCTCGTCGGAGGCGGAAAAATCTCTTGCGAAGGCCTCCGCGGAGAAAACGGATTCCGTGGCGGAAAAGGCGGCTTCCGCGCCCGAAACTACGGAGGGGACAAGGGGAAAGACTTTCAGAGAATTAAAGCGGGGAGCTTCCTCCATAGCGATTGTCGGAAAGGAAGCGAATGTCTTGAAATCCGCCTATTCCTACAAGTCGCGCGTGTCCTGGGCTTTCGCCGCGCTTTCCTTCGTCCTTGCCGCGTTCGTGTTTATGCTCCTTTCTAGCGTCATTACCTATAACGCCTTCGTGAAGGCGTTCGATAATCCCGCCGACCCGTCTCTGAGCTATGCAACCCTCTTTTTCAAGGGCTTTACGGCGCCTTTCCACCCCTCCAATATCACGGAATACACCGCGGTCAATGCTTCGAACGTATTCGCTTGGCTCATGCCGTTGAAGGCCGCCACCGTATACGATCCCATAGCGGAATTAAAGAGTTCGAGATACCTCGCCTGGAACGTATCCATGAATGCCGCCGTGGCCGTGGCAGCGTTGGTCTCCTTCGCGTTCTGTTCCGTGAGCGTCATTTCCGAGGCCTTTTCCTCCGCCCGTTCTTCGAGAATGAACAAGCGTATTCGCCGCATCTATCTCGTTCTCTTGGGCGGCGCCGTGACTTCCATGCTCGCGGCCGCGTTTGTAAGGAATGTTTCGGTAATTCAAAGCTCCTTATTCGGAGTGTTCTATATCGGCTTTATTCCCTTGGCCGTAAAAATTTGTCAGCCCGCAGAGATTAAGATTGCCCCTTCTGGACGGGCAAAGGTCTCCTTTGCCGATATTCTTTCGGGAATATGTATTGCCGTATTTATTGTGTTCTTTGCCCTGTCCGTACCCAGCA
>CAKXBD010000051.1 GCA_934871445.1 uncultured bacterium
ACGGTATACCTTAAAGCTTCTGCCCTGATATAATTCAACTTCGCCGGGGCTTTCCAATGTACCCGCGAACAGGGAACCTATCATAACCGCACTGCCGCCAGCCGCGATCGCCTTGACGATATCGCCGCTGTATTTGATTCCGCCGTCCGCAATCACCCGCTTGCCGATTTTGTCCGCTTCCTCGGCACAGTCCATTACTGCGGTGAGCTGAGGAACGCCGATTCCCGCCACTACGCGAGTGGTACAGATAGAGCCCGGTCCGATCCCTACCTTCACGACGTCCGCGCCCGCGTCAAAGAGCGCCTTGGTCGCAGCGGCTGTCGCAACATTTCCCGCAATGAGCGTAATCTGAGGGAACTTCGCTTTGATTTCGGATACCTTTTGCAAGACGAATTTAGAATGTCCGTGCGCCGTATCGATCGCGATGACGTCCGCGCGCGCTTCGACGAGCGCGGCGACGCGCTCCATTGTATTTGCGGCAGTACCGACCGCCGCGCCGACGAGGAGACGACCGTTTTTATCCCGCGCGGAATTGGGATATTGAATGGACTTTTCAATGTCTTTAATCGTAATGAGTCCTTTAAGGTACCCTTTTCCGTCCACAATGGGAAGTTTTTCTATCCTGTATTTTCCGAGAATCTTCTTTGCTTCTTCGAGAGAAGTTCCCACAGGAGCCGTAACCAGCCTCTCCTTGGTCATCACGTTGGCGATAGGCTGTTCATAATTATTTTCAAAGCGAAGATCCCGATTGGTAAGTATCCCTACCAGCTTTCCGTTCTTCGTGACGGGAACGCCGCTGATGCGATATTTCTCCATGAGCGCGACCGCGTCCTTGACGAGATTTTCAGGTTCCAAAAAGAAGGGGTCGGTGATGACACCGTGCTCACTGCGCTTTACTTTGTCTACCTGTTCCGCCTGTTGTTCGATCGTCATATTTTTGTGAATGATACCGATACCGCCTTCCCGCGCAATAGCGATCGCCATTCTATTTTCGGTGACCGTATCCATGGCTGCGCTGATGAGAGGTATATTCAAGCGTATGTCGTCGGTAAGCTTCGTTTTGAGGTCCACATCTGCGGGTACCACGTCGGAAGCCTGAGGAATGAGAAGTACGTCGTCGAACGTCAAGCCTTCTTTTACAATTCTGCTGCTCATTGGTATGTCTCCTTGCATTTATAGAAAGTTAAAATTTTTTGACAATGTAAAGAAAACGGACGGGCTGACTCCTCCTGTCCGAATTTGTTTTCAAGAGAGTTCATCCATCCGTTCCGCGGTCAGTTTAATGAGCGCGTTGAGATAATCGAGATCCTCGTCCGGGAAATCGGCTGCTTGCGTTTTGAGCTCCTGCATCCCTTCCAATAGGAGTTTCATAGTATCTATATCCCCTCCGGAACCGTCGTCCAAAGCAGCGAACAAGACGGCCGCCACCGCGTTATTTCTCGGAAAAGAATCGCGATTGACCGCAAAGGCAGCTTCTACCGCTTCGGTCTTTTTGCCCAACCTATACTTTGCTGTATACACTTGTCCGTAAATATATTGGGCATAACTTCCGGTAATCCCTGCCTCCGCCGAGAGCTCGTCCATCTCCGCGCAATACTTCGGGAACTGCTCGTCCGCGATAAATTTTTCGCCGTATTTTTCGATTGCTTCGGGATCGGGATTTTTCGCGCCGATTGCCACTTCCGTTGCATATCCGATGTAATAGATGTTATCCGACTGATTATAGGCGCGGTCGGCAAACCAAGCGCTCGCGCTGTCCATTCCGACGTTATAGGAAATTTCCATCAATGTGGACGGATAAAGAAATACGAGAGCCGTCACCATGACGCCGCACAGCACAATAATTGCCAGCAACGTACTCAATACGGCTTTCAAAATTACCTTATCAATCCGCACTTTTCTTTCCTCCGATTTCCGATTATTATCTATTTTATCACATTCCTTCGCAAAAATCAACTGTATGAAAGAGATTTGTCCGTCATGTTTCGCACCTTTTTTTAATATAATGTTACCATGAAAAAGTTTTTTAAGAAAAAGAACCTCGTTTTCACTCCCGATATTTCGGCTTCCTACGAACAACCGCACAAGACTTTCCGAATCGGAAGCGCATGCGCGCTTATACTCGCTCCCGTCCTTTTGGTATCTCTCGGAGCCTGCGGTAAAACGATCGACTATTTTGATTACGTCTCCGAACTAAGAAGTAATATCCTCCTTGCCGAACAAGAGGACTTCTCGCTCAGAGTCTACGCGACGGAAAAAGAATCTCCCTACACTGCCGACGGGGTAAAGCGCGCCGTTTCTCCGCGCGCGGAAATCTATCTCACCGGCCCCGTCGTTACGGAATCTTGCGATATTTCCTTTACCTACAACGGTAAGGAATATGGCGGCGATATGTCCTTCGACAATGTAAAATTGGAGTATTTCTATTCCTGTACTTTAGATATTTCCGCGGCGTCCTCTATTTCTTTCAAAATTACAATCGAAGAAACTTCGCTCGAAATGACCGCGACCACGGTATGCACGGATAACATGCTTTCGCCCAAGGAGGTGGTAGAAAAGATTCAGACGGCGGAGAGCGAAAAATTTAAGTCCATGACCGATTCCAAGGGATTCGCGGGGGAAATTTATTTGAGATTGATTTACGAGGACGCGCCTTATTATTATATCGGAATTATCGACCGCGAAGGAACTATTTTCGCCCTTCTCGTCGACTCCGAAAGCGGAAAAATCCTCGCGAAGCGGGAAATGTAATTTTCTTCATTTTCCTCTTCATTCCTTTTTCTTGTCCATCCTTGCTTTTTTTCAATGAATATGGTATAATATACCGAAAGGGAGGTGAAAAAGATGAAGAAGCTGGAAACCCAAAGGCTCATTTTAAGGGAATGGAGGGAAACGGACGCCGACGATTTATACGCTTATGCAAAAAGCGACAAAGTCGGCCCCATGTGCGGCTGGAAGCCTCATAAAGACATTCTCGAAACCAAAGAAATTTTGAAGCAGTTCTCCGAACAAGACGAAACATGGGCGATAGAACTCAAAGAGACGGGCAGAGTTATCGGTTCCTTAGGGCTGCATAAAACAAAAAAGGAAAAACTCCCTTTACACTATGATTTCGAACTCGGATATGCTCTATCCGAAGAATATTGGGGCAGAGGGCTCGCGCCCGAAGCGGCGGCCTGCGCCATAAAATTTGCATTCCTTGAACGTGATGCAAAGGCGCTCATCGTCTCGCACTTTCCCTTTAATTTCCGATCGAAGAGAGTCATTGAAAAATTGGGCTTTCAATATTGTTCTCGACTCGAAAAGAGCTGGAAAAGGTACGACAGACTCGTTCTCGATGAGCTTGTGTACGTCATGACGCGGGAGCGCTATTTTCAGCTTTATGCCTCCATATAAGTAAAAGGTTATGGAAGAATAGCGAGCAACAATCCAAAAAAATAGGAACGATTGATAGAACGATGAATAAGATTTTACGGAAGAAATCTCCTTCTTTGAGAGCGTCCTTTTTTAAGGACGCCCTTTTTTATGAAAGAGCGGCTCTTTTTCAGAGCCGCTCTTTCATTATTTTTTATCTTCTTTGTCCTCTTTCTTCTCTGTTTCAGAAGCGGACGCATTCTTTTCAATATCTTCATCTTCTTTGCGCTTGCTCGTCTGTTTGAAAATCTGATGCGCGCCCGTAGCGGAAAGGCCGCTGGCGCCACCGATAATGACCGCTACAAAAATGTTTTCTGCGGGCATTATCTGAGGGACGGCAAAATAGGCTACGATTCCGAGCGCCACTCCTAAGCCGGCTGAAATCAACGGAATAAACCGTTTGAAAGTCTCATTTTCTTTTACGGCGTATTTGATGACGGCGACGACGAAATAAACAATAACCGCGATGGCGGGTACACTGATCATTTCAAGATATTCTTCCATATTTCTCCCCTTGTAAAAAGTATATTTGCGCTTATGCGCATATTTATTATATGCGTCGGCCGATATAAAAGTTATACGAAAATTGTAAACATCGGTAAAAGATAAAGCATATACTGTTATTGCGGGTATGAAAATCCCGTAAAATCACTTTCAGGAGAATTTTATGGCAAAAGTTACATTGACAAACCAAGCAGATTTTGCAGGCTCTTACGGTGCGGCGGCAAACCCCGTCACGTTTTCCAGCAATCAGGTCAGTACCACCATCATTCAGGGACTGACCGCTACCAAGACGGCCGACAAAGAATTTTGGGTAAACGGCCCTCTTCTTTATACGATTAAGGTTCAAAACAGTTCCGGTGATACGTTCACCAAAGGAGTTCTTACGGATACTCTCGATTCTATCGTCACTCTGGATACGACTTTCGGGGTCAAAATCAATGATGCGGCAACTTCTGATTTTACGTTTACCGGTGGCGTTTTGAGCGTAAATCTGCCGGATATGGTTGACGGAGGAACGCTCACTGTTACCTTTCAGATTACTCAAACCGCTCCGTAAACGTTATTTTAAGAACTTAGAGGGACAAAATACTGTCGAATGTTATTGTAATACATATTCCTGCGACTGTCGTTTTGTCTTTCTTTCCCCTTCGGGATCGTACCGCTTATTCGATTACGGTTACGAACGTTGGTATTACATGGGAAGTCGGGCGCATATAGTCTTCGAAAACGGAGCCGATATTTATACAAATTTCGTCGAAGTAAAAGTCCGCAGGCAATAAAATATTCTGAATAAAAAGAGCTGCGAATAATATTCCGCAGCTCTTTTTTATTTACAACGCCGAAGGCCTGACGTCCCAGGAAATGTCTGTCGTATAGAGTCCCGAAGCATACAGATATTCCGGAAGTACGGTCAAAAGAAGCCCCTCTGTCTCTGCCCAAGAAACGCAAGTCACCGCAGGAGTCGAAGTCGAAACCCCGTGCTTTATCAATACAGGCGTCCCGGATAAAATTTGTTTTACCCCGTTTTCATAAAACGTCAGGGCATTTTCCAATTGCTGATTCCCCGATTGCAGCGGAAGGGAAATCGACGCATACAGATACCAATCGCCGCCGCCCTTTCTCGTGTCCGTCACTTCGATATACCAATCGGGATCTATGCGCTTTACAATACTTCGGTGATAAGGTACGGCAAAACTATAAAACTGAAGATTTGTCAAACGAGTAACGGATATGCTGCCTAAAACGGTTGTCGAAAGAGCCTTTGTCAAAAAATACCGATTAGCGGATACCGTCACCTTTGTATCGATGGCAAGGCGCGCGGGCAAAGCTATAGAATAAATCCCCGTCCCCGATGCGCTTCCTGTCAGAGTCTGCGTCAGATAAACCGCGCGGACGGCAGCGGACGGTTCTGTTGTTCCCGTCACGGTATCGGAAATATCGGTAATATCAGAAATTGCGAGGGTAATATCTCCCATGCTCAACACCTTTGCATTCATGATGTTGAAAGTCGAAACATTCATCGGATATCCGTTATCTCCTGCTACAATATTCGTTGTCACCGCCGTGACCGCCGACGAAGATGCCGTCACAGTCGCCGTTATATCCGAAGCATATCCACTCTTGAAGAACGCCGAATTAGGTTTATCGTCGAATCCGCCCGCCGACACATGCGGAGTCTTGGCTGCCGTCCATAAATTGATCATTTTGGCGGTAATATTCAACGTATTCGGAGCAGCCGAACTTCCCGACTGAAAGGAAAATATATTTGTGCCGTTATCGTAGAGAAGTACGCTTTTGGGAGATTGAAACGTAAGCGTTGCGGTATTGGCGAAATACATCAAAGGCGAGGAACCTGTATTCGGAGAAATCAGATGAAAGGAACCACCGGTTGCAATCGAAAAAGGTCCCGCACACTTAAAGATAGGAACACCGCTGCTCGCGGAAGATACAGCCTTAAAAGAAGCACCGCTCTCCACCGTAAAGGAAGAAGCAATATGCGCGTCCGTCCCATAAGAATAAAATAATCCGCCTCTTACGGTCAATTCCGTCGAAGAATTTTTTTTGAAGGTCATGATCGGCTTTGCAGGCGTATCCGTATACCACATATACGTTGAAGGCGCTTGCAGGGTAAAGACTGCGCCCTCCTCTACCGTAAATGCCGAGCCTGCATAAGGAAACCATATAACGGAAGTCGCAGTCGTCTGCGACGTCACCGAGACCTTTCCTTCTATAATAATGCGATTTCCTTCGCAAAACTCCTGAGAACCACCCACAGAACCGTTTTTTTCGATGCTTATCGTACAATCTTTTATCCTCGTTATTCCGTTTCGATTATATACGGGCTGAGGTCCCGTGTATTTAATGTTATCTAAAACCGTCGTGACATTGTTATTGTTGGTGCTGTCATACACGCAGAGGATTCCGTAATAGTTCCTGCCGTTCCATACGGCATTTTTCATCGTCGCCGTAACAGCAGAGCCCGAAACGGGCGGAAAATAAATTGTATCCGTATAAGAGCCCGAATTATAATCCGTTATCGTATATCCGGCTCCGTCGATAGAAATATTTCCCTTGGTCTTGGGAATCTGAATACCTCCCGAAGAAAATACGATATCTTTGGCAAGCAAAATTTCCGTAGTCGTCGAATCCTCTATCGCACTTTTCAATTCCGCAAAGGTTGTCACCGTTTTTTGAGCCATAATTTCTTCCTCCAAGGATTTCATTTGTGAAGGTGTCCACATATCATTATATGAAATCCCAAAAGAAATTGGTCTCCGCCCTTTCAGAGTTTATATTTTCTTGCCATGGCGGAGCGGTGTCCGTTTTTGCGCATATTTTTTTATATTTTATCACTACTCTCGCTGAGCACATATAAAAATATAACGGACCGTTTCCGAAGATCGAAAAGGCGGACCGTTATTTTACTTCTTACAGATAAATTTATAAAATCCAAAACTTTCAGAATTTTGCAAAGACTTCCTTCAAGGAGGGGTATAATTTTCTGAAAATCTGATATTTTCTTTCATAGGCGACCACAATCTCTTTATCGGGCTGCACGATCTCCTTTACCTTGATCAAAGCAGCCGTGGCCGCTTCTACGGTAGAATAGGCCCCGCAAGTCACCATAGACAAAATGGCGGCGCCATAGGCCGGTCCTTCTTCTATCATCGGAGTTTCCACGGAAATTCCCAAAACATCTGCGATAATTTGACGCCAAAGCGGACTTTTTGCTCCACCGCCGCAGACGCGAGTACACGTCACTTCAATTCCGTTCCCCTTGGCAACCTCCATACAATCGCGGAGCGCAAAAGCTACCCCTTCCAAAACGGCAAGCGTCATCTCTTTTCTCGTCGTATGCGGCCTCATTCCGATAAACGCGCCGCGAGCATTCACATCGTTATGCGGACTGCGTTCTCCCATAAGATACGGGAGAAAGAATACTTCGTTTTTACCGAGCTCTTTCTCCAAGCCCGATTGTTCCTCTGCATAATTTTTTGTACCGAGAATTGTATCCATCCACCATTGATTACACGACGCCGCCGCTAAAATACAGCCCATCAAATGGTACCCGCCGTTTGCGTGACAGAACGAATGTAAAGCATTCTTCGGGTCTACGGAAAAGCCGTTACCCACAATAAAGATCGTACCGCTCGTTCCCAAAGAAATATTGCAGGCTCCGCCGGATACCGTACCTGTACCTACCGCGGCAGCCGCATTGTCCCCTGCGCCCGCACATAATTTTACCCTTTCAGATAAGCCCAGCTCTGCCGCAACCGAAGGCAAAAGTTCCCCGATCGTTTCGTACGATTCGTAAAGGGTAGGAAGCCACTCCTTCTTTACTGAACAAATTCGGCACATTTCCTCGCTCCAACGGCGATTTTTTACGTCGAGCAACAGCATTCCGCCCGCGTCCGAATAATCCGTACAATGTACGCCGCTCAAACGATAGGCAACGTAGTCTTTCGGAAGCATAATTTTATCGATACGGGAAAAATTCTGCGGTTCGTTTTCTTTTACCCAAAGAATTTTCGGAGCCGTAAATCCCGCAAAGGCGATATTTGCCGTGTATTCGGACAGCCTCTCCCTGCCGATCGTCTCGTTGAGATAATCCGTCTGCTTCTGCGTCCGTCCGTCATTCCATAAAATAGCCGGACGAATTACTTTTCCCGCCGAGTCCAAAAGCACCAGCCCGTGCATCTGTCCGCCGAATCCGATGCCTCGGACGGCACTTTTATCCTGCCCGCAAAGGAGCTCTTTCATTCCTTCTACAACGCCCGTGTACCAATCCTCCGGATTTTGTTCGCTCCAACCGCTCTCAGGATAAAAGATAGGATAACTTTTCGTCGCACTGTTCAAAATGCGCCCGTCTTCCGATACTAAAAGCAATTTGACCGAAGACGTTCCGAGGTCTATACCGATATAAGTATTCATAAATATTTTATCCAACGAAAAGAATTTCTCCGTTACAGGAAGCCGGATAGACGTCGGCTCCTTTTGGTCGAATGAGTCTTTTGCGTTCCCTTCTCCTTACAATTTATCGTTTATTATATCAAAAAAGCTCTTAAAAATATAGACAATTTTGTTTTATTTATGGTATAATTGTTCACAAATGAGATTTTCATACTATTACGGAGGAAGTTTGTGATCAATTCTTATGAAAAAGAAAAACTTTCATCTCTATTGAAAGATTTCTATATAGCCATCGGAATGAGAATATCCGTTTTTGACGACCAATTCCGCTTGATTACGGAATACCCGCAGCATCCCCCCGAATTGTGCGCCATGATAAGAAGCACCGAAAAAGGCTTGGCAGCCTGTAAAAAATGCGACGAGGAAGCTTTTCTCAGAGCACGAAAGATGCATACGGCTCATTCTTATGTCTGTCATGCGGGACTCACGGAAGCGATTACGCCCATTTTACTCGATAGAGAAGTCATGGGATACGCGATTTTTGCACATCTTCTCCCTACCGAAAATTATAAGGAGCATGTCGATGAAATTTGCAAACGCTGCAAAGCCTATTGCGATTCAGAGGAAAAAATTCGCTCCGCCGTTTCCAAATTGAAAAAATATTCCGGACAAAAAATCACTTCCTCTATGAGAATATTGGAAGCTATTGCTTCTTTTCTGCAAATCTCCAATGTAATTAATTGGAAAAACGAGGATATTGCCTTTAATATCAACGATTTCATTTCTCGCAACCTCGCACAAAAATTGTCCAGCGACGTCATTTGTAATCATTTCTTTATTTCCCGAACGAGGCTATATCAAATATCCGAAAAGGCCTTCGGAATGGGGATTGCACAATATGTAACTTACAAACGAATAGAAGAAGCAAAGCGACTTCTAGCAAACGAGCTCACTTCTGTTTCTAAAATTGCCGTTCAAGTCGGTATAGGCGATTACAACTATTTTTGTAAGCTCTTTCGAAAGAATGTCGGTCTTTCTCCCGGAAAATATCGCCTTTCCATACGGTTGGGAAATCAGAATTGACACACGTAATTTCAGTATATCTTCGACAATGTCTTCTTGAAGGAAGAATATGCCCGCTCGATTTCTTCTGTTACTTTCAAAAAAGGCCCGAATTTTTCGGGCCTTTTTTCAGTCGGACAGTTGAAATTTTTTGTAAATTCTTTATCCCGGCAACCAAATCGCATAGAGCACGATACCGTTTGGAGCCGAATCTACGGTTTCCGTCGTATATTCCGCAATGGTTTCTTCGGGCTTTGTCGTCCAGCCGCCGAAAGAATATTCTTCGCGGGAAGGCGGCGAAATCCCGTTTCTTGCGTCGCCGTTAGAAATTCCGCTCGTCCCCTTTTCAAAGGAAATAAGGTAACCGTCCGAAGAGAATGTACTCCCCCAAATGACGGGACGGAAAGAGGAATTCCACAATAAATCCCAACCGCTTGCAGGCTGCGCCGATTTACAATAAATAGTGAGACTGTTGCACCCGTAAAACACATGTGAACCGAGGCTTCCTACCTCGCCCCGAAAAACGACTTCCTTCAAGGAACGGCAATATCGAAATGCCTGTGAATCGATAAAAGATACACTTTCGGGAAGCTCGGCCCGAATGAGCGATTCGCACAAATAGAAGGCATGTGAACCAATTCGTTTCAAACCGCTGCCGAATACTATCGTTTCAAGTCCCGAACAGCCGTAAAACGCATAATCGCCGATGGAAATGAGACTGTCGGGCAAAATCAGATTTTTCAAGGAACTACAACCGTAAAATGCCCTTGATTCGATTTCCGTAGCTCCGCCGATTTCCAACTCTTCCAAAGCACTGCAATTTCTGAATGCACGAGAAGCAATTTTGGTTACTCCTTTCCCGATACTCACCTGTTTTAACTTGGTACAGCCGTAAAACGCATAATCGCCAAGGCTGGTAACGCTGTCGGGAATTTCAACAGACTTCAATCCGGAACCGAAAAATGCGTAAGCACCTATCGAAGTTAAGCCGTCGGGTAAATCAATTTCTGATAAATTCTGACAGCCATAAAATACGGAACGTCCGATTTCTTTCAAGCCCTCGGAAAGTTTCACCGACATTATGGAAGAGCCGTAAAACGCATAATCGCCGATGGAAACGACACTGTCGGGGATCTCTATACCGCTGAGAGAGGTACACCCGAAAAATGCTCCCTTACCGATGATTTTAACGCTGTCAGGGATAGAAATACTCGAAACATAGCTAGCCCCGTAAAATGCATAATTGCCTATTCCGACCGTTCCCTCGCGAATTTCCACATTGCCCATTATGGGACCTGACACAGCCCAATTATCGGCGTAAACAACTCCGCCTTCCTTGTTGCTCCAAATGCCTGAGTCAACAAATACTTCCGTACCGAGGCTCTTTAAGCCGTCGGGTAAATCGATATCATTCAAAGACTGACAATTATAAAATGCGTAATGCCCTATTGTTTCGAGCGTCGAAGGCAGTTCTATGGTGGATAAGCTCGGACATTCCGCAAAGGCAAACTGGCCGATAGAAATAAGCTTTACATTATTCCCGCACATGACACTGGTGAGATTTTTACAGCCATAGAAAGCAAACTCTCCGATGGACTCCGTCTCTCCCCCCAAAACGACTACGGTCAAATTCGTACATTCGCGGAACGCATTTATGCCGATCGCTTTTAAGCTGTCGGGAAATATGATTTCCGACAAATCTTTGCACGAATAAAAAACCTGCTCGGCGATTCCTGCTGTCCCTTCTTCTAACAAGAGCTGTCCGTTCGTATCTATCCCTATATTCAAATTTTTACATCCGACAACCCAATCGTCCGCATAGACAATGTCGCCCGAATCCTGCCATATCTTTGTTTCGGCAAAAGCAGAGGCTCCTATGCTTCTGACATCTCGACCGATCTCTATCTTTGAAAGCACGCTGCATTTACTGAACGCAACCCTGCCTATGTTCTCCACCCCGTCGGAAATTTCAACTTCTTCAAGGGTACTGCATCCCAAAAAGGCCGCTTGACCGATGCTTTCTATATTTGACGGAATGAAAACATTCTTTAAGCTCGTACAATAGGCAAAAGAAAACAGATCGAGCGATTTGAGTCCGCCGCCGATATTCAATTCGGAGACGGCGCTGCAACCGGAAAAAGCATACTCTCCCATACTCGTTACGCTGTCGGGAATCGTTATACTTTCCAATCCCGAACAATCGGAAAAGGCATAACTGCCGATCTCCTCCACCGAATCGGGAATGGTTATATCCGTCAAAGAACGACAATAGGAAAAGGTATAGCTCTCAATTTTCGTAAGCCCCGAGGGAAGCTGAATTTCCGCGAGGGAGCTGCAACTTTGAAACGCCTTTGCGCCGATAGAGACGACGCTTTCGGACATTGTAACGGCAGTGAGGTTCAAGCAATTGGCAAAAGCGTTTTCCCCGATATTCGTCACATTCTTGCCGATCGTTATCCCCGTAATATCGCGAGATCTCGAAAAGGCCGATTTTCCGATGCTGACGACCGGCTTACCCCGATAGAGGTCTTCGATGACTACATCGCCAGAAACGCTGCCCACGCCGGAGACCTCATACGCCGTATCGTCGTTGATCAGTCGGTAAAAAAGTCCCGATTCGGTTTCTCTCGTAAAGTCTATCGTTTCAGACCATTTTGAATCTGCAAAGCCGTCCCTTTCATTGACCGCCTTGATCTTAATTTGATAATTCCCGGGTTCCAAGTATTCCAAATCGTACAGATTTTGCCGAATTTCCGTCTCTTCTCCGTTGATGCTGATTACGTAACGGCGCGCGTCCTCTACATCATTCCAAGTCAAATCGAGCGTCGTTTCATCTATGGCCAGCCCGCCGGGCTGCGAAAGCGTCTGCTTACCGCACGCCGCAAGTGCGGCGGCAAAACAGATTACGATGCTCGCAAAGAAAAATAAGCGGATTTTTTTCATAATTTCTCCTTGGGGACATTCTGTTTATCCTGAGAAAGGAGTTTTTTCAGTTTGCGGTCCCGAATAATTTCATGCGGCCACTTAAATTTGAACTTACGCACCGCGATATCGAGCAGGAACAAAATGAGTGCGATTGCAATAAACCAATAGCGGGGGTCAAAAGACTTTTTCAACGTATTCGTAAACGTTTCAAAAATCTCCCATGCCTCTGAGACGGCCGCGCCCTTTCCGTCCTCGGCCAGCTCCGTCAGCAATAAGCGACACGCCTCCTCATCGATGAACATATTATATTCGGCCGAATAGGAAAAGGCCCTATAAGTAGTATATTGGGAAATAACTTCTCCGTTTATATTCTTTTTTTCGATAAGGATGTTATGTATTCCCGGTTGAGTGATCGCAAATGAAATTCTGCTATATTCCTCCGAGGCGAAGGGACCGATTTTTTGCTCCGTGGGCGTTCCGT
>CAKXBD010000052.1 GCA_934871445.1 uncultured bacterium
GGTGGCTAGCGGAAAACTTTCCTGTATCCAAGTATTCGGAAATGATTACGATACTCCCGACGGAACGGGCGTACGCGATTATATTCACGTCGTGGATTTGGCGCTCGGACATATTGCCGCGATCGAATATTGCCGCGAACCCGGAGTCCATATCTATAACCTTGGAACCGGCCACGGATACAGCGTTCTCGATATGATTCATGCCTTTGAAAAGGCCTGCGGAAAAGCTCTGCCCTATAAGATTTGCCCTCGTCGCCCCGGAGATATTGCCGCTTGCTACGCCTGCCCCGATAAAGCAGAGAAAGAATTGCACTGGAAAGCAAAATACGGCATTGAAGAAATGTGCGCTTCTCAATGGAAGTGGCAGAGTATGAATCCTAACGGCTATGAAAAATAAAAGGCCTTATGATACAGCCGGATAAAATTATCCGCTCCCGCCGCAAAACTTTGTCCGTCTCGGTCGACGTATTCGGACAGGTGATTGTTCGCGCTCCGTTGCGCTGCGGCGATGAGCGGATTTTTTCCTTCCTTCGGGAAAAAGAAGCCTGGATTTCCAAGTATCGACAAAAAGCGCGGGGGGCAGGGATTAAGCTTCCGCCGGAAAATTTGGACGGATATCGATTTTTGCTCCTCGGAAAAGAATGTGTCATTCGTCTCTATACCGGTGCGAGAATCCGCTACGACGAAAAAACGGGGGAAATCTTTTTGCCTGCGGAAAATTCTCGCGCAAAGCTGACCGATTGGCTCAAACGCAACGCAAAGCGTATTTTTTCTGTCGTGTGCTCGCGTCGTGCCGCCGAAATGGGAACGTGTTATCCCTCTCTTTCCGTGACGAAGGCCAAGACGAGGTGGGGGTCCTGTTCCTACAACGACGCGCTGCATTTTTCTTTTCGGCTTCTCTATGCACCTATGGCCGTCATAGACTATGTCATAGTCCATGAATTATCTCATACTTTCTATAAAAATCACGGCGAAAAATTTTGGGCGCTGGTAGAGCGATACGTCCCCGATTATCGGAAAAAGCGGGCTTGGTTAAAGGAAAACAGCTTTTTGATGGAAATATTTTGAGCGTCTCGGCGAAAAACTCAGTCGTGTTTGGAAATTAAATTCCTATCGATTTTATATGAAATATTAGCGAATAAAGGCGTAAAATTTTGTTTACAAATCGAGCGGGGTATGATATAATAGAAAACGAATCCGACGCCGTGGAAGAGGCGGAGCGGGAAGAGGGGAAAGCGGGAGAAACCAACGAAAAGGAAGTGCGAAGTTTATGACGGTTCAAGAGATGCAGAAAGAAATTCTGCGCCTGAAAGAGGAACAGGGTATGTGTATTCTCGCGCATACCTATCAGTCGCACGATGTGACGGAGATTGCGGATTTCACCGGGGATTCCTTTCAACTGAGCATGAAGGCGAAAAATGATCCGAGGAAAAAAGTTCTGATGTGCGGAGTGCGTTTTATGGCGGAGACGGTGAAAATTCTTTCGCCGGAAAAGGAAGTATATCTTTCCGCGGAGAACGCGGGCTGCCCCATGGCAGAACAGCTTACGCCGGAGGAAGTGCTCGAAGAAAAAAAGAAGTATCCCGACTGCATGACGGTGGCTTATGTCAATACCATGGCAGAATTGAAAGCGGTGAGCGACGTTTGCGTGACTTCCTCTTCCGCCGTGGAAATCGTAGGGAAATTGCCGGTAAAGGACATTTTATTTATTCCCGACGTCAATTTAGGCGCATATGTTCAAAAGCATTGCCCTGAAAAGCGTCTGCATTTTATTCACGGGGGGTGTCCCGTGCATGCCTGCCTGACGGCTTCGGACGCCGCAAACGCAAAGGCGGCGCACCCTTGTGCCGAGCTTTTGGCGCACCCCGAATGTAAAGCGGAAGTATTGGCGTATGCCGATTATGTCGGGTCTACTGCGGGGATCATGGAATATGTGCGCACTTCCGCATGTGACGAATTTATCGTCGGAACGGAATTATCCGTGGCGGAACATCTGGGCTTTGAATATCCCGATAAAAGATTTTATCCGCTTTCCAAAAAGCTCATTTGTTCGGATATGAAGGCGACGACTCTGCCCGATGTATACCGTTTGCTGAAAGAGGGCGGAAGGGCGATTCAGTTGGAACAAAATCTTCTCGTCTGCGCGCGCAGCTGTATCGACAAAATGCTGGAATTGGGTTGAAAAATCGCTTCGGTATCGGGGATTATCGGGAATTTTGAAGTTATGCAAAGAAATTTCTCTCGGCGTCAGAATTTCTGAATTTGAAGAAAAGCCCGTCAGAAAGGACGAAAATAAAAAAGGAAGATTTGGCGGGATTTATCGGTTGAAAGGGGGAAAAACGGGGTATCTATAATCGAAATACATACGATAATCATTTCGGAGAAAAAACGAATATGCTGCAATTGGAACACGTCACTTATCGCGTCAAGGACGATCAGGGCGAAAAGACGATATTAAACGATGTCAATTTATCCCTTTCCGAACGGTTTGTGGCCTTTACGGGCCCGAACGGGGGCGGAAAATCCACTTTGGCAAAAGTAATTGCCGGGATTTTGACGCCGACGGAAGGGCGGATTTTATGGGAGGGGGAGGATATTACCTCCCTTTCCGTTACCGAACGAGCGAAAAAAGGAATCTCGTACGCATTTCAACAGCCCGTTCGTTTCAAGGGACTGACCGTGCGGGATCTGATTTCCATCGCGGCGGGCAAAAGCGCAAAGATTTCCGACGCCTGCGCCTATCTTTCGGAGGTCGGGCTGTGCGCGAGAGATTATATCGACCGCGAAGTGAACGCTTCGCTGTCGGGCGGAGAGCTCAAACGGATCGAAATTGCGACGATTCTCGCGCGGGGAACAAAACTTTCCGTATTCGACGAACCCGAGGCGGGAATCGATTTATGGAGCTTCGGAAATCTCATCAACGTATTTGAAAAGATGTACGAAAAGACGAACGGGAGTATTCTCATCATTTCCCATCAGGAAAGAATACTCAACATTGCGGATAAAATCGTCGTCATTTCCGGCGGACGCGTGGAAAAAGAGGGGACGAGGACGGACGTTTTGCCGGGCTTGCTCGGAACCGACGCCTGCCGCGTATTGACGGAAAAGTTATGAGCGGAGGCAAGACAATGGACGCGATCGAAAGAGATTTATTGTTAAAAATAGCGGATTTGCACGGCGTCCCCGAAGGAGCCTACAATATCCGCGACAACGGAGAATCCGCGGGGAGAGCTTCGACTGCGAATATCGAAATCGTGAGCAAGACGGACGGAAAGTCGGGGATCGATATTTTCGTCAAGCCGGGTACGAAAAACGAAAGCGTACACATTCCCGTCGTTCTGAGCAAGGCGGGGTTTCAGGAGGTCGTATACAATGATTTCCACATCGGCGCCGATGCGGACGTCGTCATCGTCGCCGGCTGCGGTATTCACAACTGCGGCGGTGTGGACATGACTTCCCGTCACGACGGAATACACACCTTTTATGTCGGGAAAAATGCGCGGGTGAGATATGTGGAGCGACACTACGGAGAAGGCGACGGCAACGGCGAGAACGTCATGAATCCCACGACCGTGGTACATCTCGGAGAGGGCGCGTACATGGAAATGGAGACGACCCAGATCAAGGGGATAGACTCCACTAACCGCGTGACAAAGGCAGACCTCGAAGCGGGCGCCAATCTCGTAATCCGCGAAAAGATATACACCCACGGAAAACAGTCGGCGGATACTGACTTTTCCGTAGATATGAACGGCGCGGGCGCTTCGGCGGACGTAGTATCCCGTTCTGTGGCGGCGGATACCTCCCGCCAGCATTTTAATTCGACCATGAACGGAAATGCGCCATGCCGCGGGCATACGGAATGTGACGCAATCATCATGGACAAGGCTTCGGTGACTGCGGCGCCGTGCCTTTCGGCAAACGATATCGACGCGGAGCTCATTCACGAAGCGGCGATCGGAAAAATTGCGGGCGAGCAGTTGATTAAGCTGATGACGCTCGGACTGACGGAAAAGGAAGCGGAAGAGCAAATTATCAAAGGATTTTTACATTAAAAGGAGAGTTTTATGAGCGATTTGGCATATAAGAGAACGAACGTTTACGAGAAAGCAGACGAGAAACTCATGAAGGAAATTTTCGATTATGCGGAGGGCTATCGAAAATTCATCGACGGCGCCAAGACGGAGCGCGAGGCCTGCGATTACGTCGCCAAGGCGGCGGAAGCGCACGGCTACAAGCCTTTTCGGTTCGGAGAAAAGTTCAAGGCCGGAGACAAGGTATTTTATAACAACCGCGGCAAAAACATCTACCTGATCCGCGTGGGAAAGGCCGACATCGCAAAGGACGGGATTCGTATCGTCGCGGCGCATATCGACAGCCCCCGCGTCGATCTCAAACAAGTGCCTTTATACGAATCGGACGGCGTGGCACTCGCAAAGACGCATTATTACGGCGGAATCCGCAAATATCAGTGGGCGGCGATTCCCCTCGCTCTGCACGGCACGATCGTTCGTGCGGACGGAAGCGCGTTCGACGTAAAGATCGGGGAGGACGACGGGGATCCGATTTTCTATATCAGCGATTTACTTCCGCATCTCGCGGCAAAACAGAATGCAAAACCGCTCGGTGAAGGTTTGGGCGGGGAGGACCTTAACATCTGGTTGGGAAATATTCCCTATACCGCCGCAAAGGACGAAAAAGACCGCACCGTGAAGGAAAACCTGCTTCGGATTCTCGGGGAAAAATACGGGATAAAAGAAGAGGACTTTTTGAGCGCAGAGCTCTCCCTCGTCCCCGCGTTCAAGGCGAAAGACGTCGGATTCGACCGCGGACTTATGGCTGCTTACGGACATGATGACCGCGTATGCGCTTACCCCGCCTATACCGCGCTTTTCGACGAGACTTCCCCCGAACATACCGTTATGGTCGTATTGGCGGACAAAGAGGAAATCGGGAGCGAGGGCACCACGGGCATGCAGTGCGCGATATTTACCGATTTAATCGACGCTCTGGCGGCGTCGTTCGGCGTTACTTCCGCGGAAATCCGCGCGAATTCAAAATGCCTTTCCGCCGACGTCAATGCGGGCTATGACCCCAATTTCAAGGACGTTTGCGAGCCCTTGAACAGCACCTTCCTTTCCTGCGGCGCGGGACTTACTAAATTTACCGGTTCGCGCGGAAAGGGCGGCTCTAACGACGCTTCTGCGGAATTCGTCGGGGAAATCCGAAAAATCTTCAACGAAAACGGAGTCGTCTGGCAGACGGGCGAACTCGGAAAAGTGGACGTTGGAGGCGGAGGAACGGTCGCGAAATTTATCGCGAAAATGAATATCGATACAGTCGATATCGGCGTACCCGTCATTTCCATGCATTCCCCCTACGAAGTGATTTCCAAGGCGGATCTTTACGAGGCTTACCGCGCTTTTCGCGCTTTTGTCAAATAACACTTTTGTTGCAGATAAGGGGACGGGAATGATGGAAAACGGAATGAAGGTTATGGTTCGGGAATACTTGCCCGAGGATTTTGAAAAAATCGAAAAAATCCACGATGCCGCCCGAAAAGAGGAATTGCGTTTCGCAAAGCTGCAGCAGGCCTTTCTTCCGTTTTCCGTCGCCGCAGAAAGGGAAAATTTTTTCGATTATAAAATATGTACGGCTATCCTGTACGGAAAGGTCGTCGGATTTGCCGCTTATTCGGAGGATGAACTTGCTTGGCTATACGTCGATTCCGCCTATTTCAGACGTGGAATCGGGAGAGCTTTGGTCGAATACGTCCTTGCGCATACCTCCCGACCCGTTTGGGTCGAGGTATTATCGGGAAATGTTCCCGCTGAATCGTTATACCGTTCCGTCGGATTTGAAAAATCGGAAATATGTTCTGGAAAAATGCCGGGAAATGAAAAATTTCCCGTTACGGTTATTCGGCTATGCTTGAAGTAATAAAAGCGGCTCTCGAAAAGAGAGCCGCTTGCTTATTGTACTATTTCTGCCCATAACCCCACCAATCGGGGACGAGACTTTTTAAGGAAACCGCGCGTTTTGACGGATAATCGAGCAGGATTTCCGCTTCGACATTCCTTTCGCCGAGCTGCATGAGATATTCCCGACAGGCACAGCAGGGAGGACCGACTTTTCCGTCGCCCATGACCGCGACGACTTTGGAAATTTCATTTTCTCCGTTCGTGAGCATATTTGCGGCGGCGTTTCGCTCCGCACATATACCCAGCCCGCAGGCCGTATCTATACAGATTCCGACATAAATATTTCCCGATTTCGTCAAAATCGCCGCGGCAACTTCTCCCGCTTCGATAAACGGGGAAATCGTCCGCTTATTCTGTACCTTTCTCGCCGCGGCATACAGTTTGTCCCAAATATCCATGTTTAAATCTCCTTTACCCCGTCATCCGTATGGACGAAGGCCCGACAATCTTTCAGACGAAACAAGGCGAAGCAAGGATCGTCGGGAGAGGAAAAACGTTTTTTCAATGCGGGGCAGTTTTTCAACATCATTTTCTTTTCCGAAAGAGCGGTTCTTTCCTCTACCGTTGCGTCCAAACGAAGCCACTCGCGCGTTTCCGCTTTTAATGCCGTGATTTGTATATAAGGCAGGTCTTTGAATTGCTTATAGACCTCTTTCGTGCTCCCGGTAGAAATATAGAGATGCCCCGAATATTCAGCCACGGCTCCGAAAGGACGACAGACTGGGCGGAAAAAACGAGGGAGGGCAGAGAAGGATTTATTCGCGTTTTCGGAAACAATAGATCGGTTGTGTACGGGTCGGATATTGTCAAGAGAAATAGGGTAACTACATGCGGAGCTGGTATTGTCAAGAGAAATAGGGTGACTATCTGTGGGGCCGGTATTATCGGGAGAAATGGGGTGACTATCTGTGGGGCCGGTATTGTCGAGAGGAATAGGGTAACTACATGCGGGGCCGAGATTGTCGGAGGGACAGTCCGTTAAATTGACCGTTGAAACCCAAAAAACGCCGCAGGACTTCAAAAAATCGTAAACGAAGCTCATTTTACTTCACTTCTATACCGTTGTCGGTAAAGAGAATATCGGACGAATAATAAGCCGTCAGTCCGTTGACGAGTTCGTTATAGTCCGACTTTGCAAAACATTCCGACGCCGAGTGCATGGCGAGCTGCGCGAGTCCCAAATCGGCAGAGAGGATTCCTACGTGGCCGAGAGATATGGCACCGAGCGTTCCGCCGCTTCTCATGTCCGAACGATTGAAAAAGGTCTGGTATTTGACTCCCGCCTTATCGAAGACCGTCTTGATGACGGCGGAGGAGAGTGCGTCCGTAGTATACGCCTTATTCGCATGATTCTTGATGACGACTCCCCCGCCCATTGCCGTCCGATTCGTGGGGTCGCACTTTTCGGGATGATTGGGGTGCATGGCGTGTGCGTTATCGAGAGAAATGAGAAAAGACGCTGCCAAGGCTTTATAATACTCGTTGTCGTCGAATTTTAACGCATAGGCGATTCTGCGGAGTACGTTTTCGAGAAAATCACCGCCCGCACCTTGCAAAGTCTGGCTGCCGACCTCCTCGTTGTCGAGGCAGGCGGCGACGCATACGCCGCCGCTTTCCGCGTGCGAGACGAGCGCTTCCAATGATGTCCATACGCTGCTGAGATTGTCGATTCGGGGGGAGGAAATAAATTCGTTGTTTAATCCAAACAGATACGGTCCTTCCGAATTGACGACGTACAGATCATACGATACGATTTCTCTTTCCGAAAGCGGGGCGAGAAAATCGGGCGTTTCTCCGTTCTCCGAAAGCGCGAACAGCGGCTGTAAATCCGTTTGCGGGTTGACGGAAAAGCCTTCGTTCACTCCGCGGTTCATGTGAACGGCGAGGGAAGGGATCGTTACGGTATATTCGCTGACGACGTTCTCGCTCTTCAAGGCGCTCCCGTCTTTGACGACGACTCTGCCTGCGATTTTCAAGGGGCGGTCAAAAAAACTATACCAAATTCCGCCGCCATAAGTTTCGGCATTGAGCTTCGCATAGGGCCCCGTCGCCGTCGCTGCGTTTTCTTTGAGCTTCAATGCGGGCGAATCGGTGTGGGAGGCGACGATTTTGAAGGAAAAATTGTCGAGTGCCCCCACGGTGAACGCTATGATGCTGCTTCCGTTCCTTTCGACAAAGTAACGGCCGTTTTCTTCGAGCTCCCAATCGTCCGTTTCGCTCAAAGGACGAAACCCGTTCTCGATTAAAAACGTGCGCGCGTTTTCCGTCGCCTGATAGGCGGTATAAGAATTTTCCAGAAATTCCAGAAATTGATTGATCATGATGCTTCCTCTTTCGTTTTCCTTCTTCGGAAAAGTTTTCTTCTATTGTAGCACAATAAGAGAAGGTTTGACAACTCTTTTGCGGAAAAAGACCTCAAAAAACGGTAAAATACAACATTTTCTTTGTTTTCACATATTTTGTATTTGTTTTTCACAAAAATATAGTATACTATCTTTAATTTCATCCGTTTTGAAAACCCAAAAAAATCGGAAAAATGAAAATGTGGTGAAAAGTGTTAAACAATGACCTTAAACCCTTGACAAAATGAAGAATCGGCGTATAATTATAATCGACCGTGACGAGCGGTCCCTCATGAATAATTACGCTATCGAAAAAACAAACGGAGAGGTAAAAAACCATGGAAAAAAACGAAAAGAAAATCGTAGGCGATGCGGAGAAGGCGAGAAATGAAGAATATCTCGGCAAAATCTTCACAATGCTCAAAAAGATGGAAGGAGTGGCGTTGACCAAGGTAAAGTCACATTTCAATAATTCTGAAATGCGACTGCTCGGCGAAGTCATCCTCGCAGGCTACGACGGAAAACGTATCATTTCCACCCAGCTTGCGGCGCGTCTCGGCGTAACTCGTTCCGCCGTCTCTCAGATGGTCAACAAGTTAGAGGCCCGCGGCATCGTCCGCCGCGTCCCCGACGAAGTGGACAGGAAAATCGCTTATATCGAGCTTTCCGATACCGCTCTTACCTATTACAACGAGGAAAAGGGCGTGTGCTGCAATCTCGTCGGCGAGGTCATTGACAGAATCGGCGTCGAAAAGGTAAATAAGCTCTTAGAGCTCAGCGATTTGTTTATCGAAACCGTAGTGGATTTGAGAAAGTAAAAAATGAAAAATATGTCGGTCGGGAAAGCGGAGCACCTTCCGCTTTTCTTTTATCCCCGACCGTTCGGGAGCTGTGTTTTATGTTGAAACTCAAAGACATCAAAAAGGATTATGTAACTGCGGGCAGCGTCGTTCACGCTCTGAAGGGCGTATCGCTCGAATTCCGCGCCAATGAATTCGTCTCCATTCTTGGGGCTTCCGGCTGCGGAAAAACGACACTTCTCAACATCATCGGTGGGCTCGACCACTACACTTCCGGAGACCTTATCATTCGCGGCGTCTCCACCAAGGATTATACCGACCGCGATTGGGACGTATACAGAAATCACCGCATCGGCTTTGTGTTTCAGTCCTACAACCTCATTCCTCATCAGACCGTCCTTGAAAATGTCGAGCTCGCTTTGACGATCGCGGGCTGTTCCAAAGCCGAACGCAAAAAACGCGCGGCCGACGCTTTGAAGCGCGTGGGGCTCGGAGATCACCTCAATAAGCGTCCCAATCAGCTTTCCGGAGGACAGATGCAGAGAGTCGCCATAGCGCGCGCCCTCGTCAATAATCCCGAAATCTTGCTCGCCGACGAACCGACGGGCGCTCTCGACAGTACCACCAGTGTCCAAATTATGGACCTTATCCGCGAAATTGCCGGTGAAAGGTTGGTCATTATGGTCACTCACAATCCCGAACTCGCGGAAAAATATTCGACCCGTATCGTCCGCCTTCAAGACGGATTGGTCGTCTCGGACTCCAATCCCTACGACAGCTCGGCGGAACGAAAGGTCCTCGAAGCAAAGTTGAAGGAAAAGGGGATTACGCCCGAACAAGTGAAGCTCTGGAAACAGAAAAAGCTGGAAAGGGAAGGCGCGGAATCGGAAAGGGCCTCGATGAGCTTAAAGACGTCGCTCGGCCTGAGTGCTCGCAATCTGAATGCCAAGCGCGGCCGTACCGTCATTACTTCCATAGCGGGAAGTATCGGGATCATCGGCGTATCGCTCGTGCTGGCTCTGTCGGGCGGATTCAACAACTACATAGCCGATACGGAAAAAGATATGCTGTCCGCTTATCCCATTCAGATCAACGAAATGGCGTTCGACTATACGTCTATCATGAATTCGATGGCCGCCGGAAATCAAAAAGTGGATATTTCCCAGCTCGACGATAAAATTTACGTCAATTCCTTCTTGACGAAGCTCGCTAACGGCGCGATGAGTACGAATACCATTACGCAGGATTATATCGACTATCTAGACGGTCTCGATCCTTCTAATTATTACGCGCTGCAATATACCTACGGCGGGGATATTTCCAATAACATTTACAGCGAATTTCAATTTGAAACGGAGGACGGAACCCCGTTCGACCTGGACATGTCTTTGAATACCATTCTCGACCTCTATAAGACGAAGCTGATGTCCGACGAGGCCGCTTCCGAATACGCGAGCCTCGCTTCCATGTTCTCCACCGTCCAAAGCGTCACTTACGAACTCCCCGAATGTAAAGACTACATTCTTTCGCAGTATGACATCATGGCGGGGGAATATCCGACAAGTTCGGACGAATTGGTGCTCGTGCTCAATAACGACGGCGGTATGACGGATATCGTCCTGGCTCAGTTGGGACTGATTTCGGTGGACGATTTTTTGGCTCTTTTTCAAAAGGACAACGATGAGCCGCCCATGACGATTGAGTTTGAAGAATTGTTGAAACATACCTATTCCTATTACGAAAATGATAAAATTTATAGCTTTAATCCCCAGCTGAACGGAGGGGAGGGCGGTTGGCTATATACCGGATTTTCGGGCGAGAGCTTCCCCGGCGGCTTGCAGGATAAGGACGCCAAGACATTGAAAATCGGGTGTATTCTGCGGGCGAAGGAGGGGACGACTTACGGTTCGCTGGACAGCGGTTTGGCTTATACGAAGGCCTTTGCAGACGAATACCGCGAATCGAGTCTCAAATCCGAAATCGTGACGGAGGAAAAGGATTCCAAGGTGGTAAATGTCTATTATTATGACCTTTATGAATTGGCCTCCAATCCGGAAAATCAATCTAAGGCGCTTCGGAGCAAGGAAACCACCGTGCGCGAACTCGGCGGCGGTGAGCTTCCCAATCAGGTAAAGATTTATGTCAAGGACTTTGAACACAAGGATGTCGTGACCGACTACTTGGATTATTGGAACGAAGTCATTCAAAAAGATAATGAGGCCTTGCAAATTCAGTATACCGATACCGTGGCGATTATGATGACGTTGATTCGTTCGATGTTGGACGCGGTGACTTACGTACTCGTCGCGTTTACGGCGATTTCGCTGATAGTATCTTCCGTCATGATCGGCGTAATTACTTACGTTTCCGTCGTCGAACGGACAAAAGAAATCGGCGTCCTCAGATCGCTGGGCGCGAGAAAAAAGGACATTCGTCACCTCTTCAATGCGGAAACCTTCCTTATCGGCTTGTTTGCAGGCGCTATCGGCGTAGGCATAACCTATCTGCTCTCTATCCCCATTAATCTCCTGTTGGGGCATCTTACGGGAATTTCCACCTTGGCGGCGTTGCCCGTATGGCAGGGCATCGTCATGATCGGCGTCAGTATCGCCCTCACTTTGATCAGTGGGCTCGTTCCCGCTCAATCGGCGGCGAAGAAAGACCCCGTCATCGCTTTGAGAACGGAGTAAGGAAAGATTGCAAAGAATAAAGCGATTTATGAGGCGGCCCCTTTCCCTCGGCGGAGAGGGGCCGCCTTGCATTTTCTCGGTTAATTATGTAATGAAAATATATTACAAATTTTTGTGGAAAAGTATTAAAGGGGGGCAAGGTCTTTTTGGATTTGACTTTTTTTAGGACTTTTGATACAATAGAATCGAGATAAAACGGGCACGACACAAAAAGGGAAAACATCTCAATCAATTCCGACGGGAGAGGGCTTCTGTCGGAACAAGAAGCAAAAGGGCAAGGGTTATAAGGATTATGAAGAAAATCAGGGAAAGTTTCGTTTGCAATACTCCGATTGCGCATCGGGGACTCCATGAAGGAGTGCCCGAAAATTCTCGTGCAGCGTTTACGCGGGCGATTGAAGAGAAATACGCCATAGAGGCGGACGTTCGTCGTACCAAGGACGGAACGTTGGTCATTATTCATGACGACAATCTGAAACGATTGACGGGAGAGCCGGGAAAGGTCAGCGAGACTTCCTGGCGCGATTTGTCCGCCATGCGTTTGAAGGGCACGCAGGAGCGGATACTCACGCTCGAAGAATGTCTCGAACATATCGACGGCAAAACGCCCCTTCTTTTGGAGGTCAAGGATCTCTATACGGTCAAAAATTTCCCCGAAGAGGTCGTCCGTACGATGAAACAGTACCGCGGAGAGTATGCTTTACAGTCCTTTAATCCCTTCTATGTCTATAAATTTAAGCAGATGGCGCCGGAAGTAC
>CAKXBD010000053.1 GCA_934871445.1 uncultured bacterium
CAGATATATCCTGCGAATGAATATTTTCTGAGGGGAACAGTTCGGAGACAATATTGCCGATGAGTCGAACGCCCGTATCGCTGCCTAAAAATTCCGCCGACCAAGTACCGTTTAAGTCGCACATAAAACTGCCGACCGTCCCCTTTCCGTAATCCCACTGCGCATAGATAGGTACAAATTCCGCTTTGAGCGGAACTTCCGCACCGTCCTTCGCCTTCGTGCCGTAATAGCCGCCCAATTGAGGCATGCTGCTCTGACTGATTCCGTTTACTACGGAGGTATGTTCTCCGATAATGGGAGTAAACGGTTCGGGATTATATTCCTTGATTGCGGGAACAGTCAAATCCTCAGCCATTTTCTGCGGCAGAGTCGTAAGGTCTGTCACTTTAATATACTGTCCGTGACCTAATTCTTCCGCTGCAATCCTTAAATCTTCGTCCCTTGCACTGGAAGAACTGATAGAGACGATAGAACAGGTAATCCCCGCCGTATCGTAATAATGTTTTATTTTTCCGCCGAAGCCTCCCGTCTGCTCGACGACGTTATCATAAAGACTGTCGTTCGGTTCGGCGTCGCTGATAATAATGATGTGGCGGCGATCTACATTGATCGCTTTCAAGGCTTCCCCCGCCCGAGTGATGGCAGGCTCGTAATTCGTCCCGCCTCCGATCGTAATCCCGCTGATCGCGGCTTCGATTTTAGAAACCTCGGGAAGCGGCGTAACCTCCACTTCTTCGCTGTACGTCGTTTCCAACGTCATTATTCCGCAATAATCGCGCACGGTTAAGGTATCCAAACAGGCGCGCGCTCCTTCCTTCGCCAAATCGAGACGGGTTTTCCCCGTATTCCCGACTTGCGAGCCCATACTTCCCGAACGGTCAATGATGATCATCACGCCTACCGGAGGAGTATAATCGATTGCCTGTACGGGCAGCATCTGCTGATACAGCGTGTTTTCCATATCCTGACGGTTATACGTATTCGCGACAGTCTCTCCGTTGTCCGTTTTATTTCCGCCCACCGTAAAAAGGCCGCCTCCGAATTCATAAACATAGCTGTTCAAAATCTCGTCAAAGCCTCTCGGCATATCTGCGTTCGCGATATTGACGAGAATTACCTGATCGTATTTTCTCAATTCGTCCACCGTTTCGGGAACTCCGTCGCCCTCCAAAATATTGACGACGTCTACGTTATAGCTCTGTTCAAGAATACCCTTCAACTGCGAAGATTCGTCTTTATTTCTCTCTATAATTAAAATATCGTCGAATACTTCGAGATAGACATACGAATGAAAGGAATTGTTCTCCGCAAGCGTATCTTCGTCCGACTCTATGGAAAAGCTGATTTTATGTAACCCGGCGGACGTAAAGGTATGTTCAAATTCTATCGTCTGTATCCCTTCCACCAAATCGATTTGAGCGATTTCACCTACTTTTTCGTCATTGTCATATAAAACAATCTTAGCTTTGCCCTCAAACGAACTCTGAACGGTAATCCCCAGAGAAAATTTTTGATTTACGATAATTTTTTCTTCCGGATACGTCACGCCGATGAGTTCTGTTTCTGCTCCGCGTTCTTCCTCGGGAATAAGAACCGTGTCTACTTTGATTCCTTCGGCCGCAATCGCCTTAATAATCGTGGAAGCCTTTCGGTCCGTCTCCGCACCGTCGCTGATGAGTACGATTTTAGCCGTTTCGGGATTGGAAAACAAGCGGCTGGCGTATTCCAACGCCGAAGCGACGTCGGTCGCACTGTCATCGGGCTGTTCAGCTTCCAGATATTGACTGAAAAGTTCGTCCGAATCATAGGTAAGTTCCGCCGCATAGATTTGATTATATCCGAAAGTCACAATTCCCATTTTTACGGAATCGAGCTTTTCGTCTATTGCGGATCGAATAAATTCGTCTTTTTTTTGCTGCGCTTCCTGACTGCTGAACGAGGAGTCCACGAGCAGCAGCACTTCGTTCTTTGTATTAGGAATCTCATAGCGGAAACTGATTCCGGCCAACAGGGAAATACACAAGATCATGACGCACAAATGCAATACGATAGATACGACGCGGTTGCGCGTCCGTCTGTATTTTTTCGAGAGGCGGAAATAGGGAAAAAGCGCGAAAAAGACGGCAGGAATGAGCAGGAGCAAGAGCCATGGATTTGAAAAATCAATATAAAAATTTGACATCTTATTCTCCTTGTCAGAAATGTTCTTTGGTCTGTAACCACCATTCTATAAACAGGAATGTGACCAGCGCAATCGCCAAATAGAATAGCAAATCGATGTCACGGGAAGAGGAGAGCGCGGCGGATACAGGGCTTTTCAACTCGTCTTCGACGCGATAAATATTGCTTTCCGAAGAAGCTATCTTCACGTAAAAATTCTCTGTGACTTCCTGTCCGGAAACGAGCGTCTGTTTCAAATTATAGGTACCGGGCACGGATAAGGCCAGCGTTTGAGGAAGAACTTCATATTCTTCGTCTATTCCCGGACCGCTTACCGTCAGCGTTTCTCCTCTCGCATTGAAAGTTACAGATTCGCCTACGTCGAAAAGATATTTCAAAGAGCCGTCCTCGTCGTTGAGCGTAGACGGAACGAAATAATTGAATAATCTGTAAAAAAGGACAGGGAACTCGAAAACGACGGTTGTATCGGAAAATTTCCAACTGAACGGTATCACTACGACTTTGGAATCCTCTTCATCTTTCAAAAGCCAAACGGGATCCTCTCCACAATATAATAGGGGCGTATATCCGTCATAAAGAGAAATTTGCGTGTATCGGTTCAAATGAATCTCCTCCGCTACAACGCTTTCCGTGGTCGGATGTTTCTCGCCCAACGAAAGTTGAAAATCCCCCACAATCTCCTTTCCCAAAACAAATCCCGCGCCTTGGGGTACCGTTTGCGGATCGATGAGAATAACGACTCCGTCCGTCGGAAGCGTTTCCGGCATTTTTCGTTCAAAGATATAGACGTCAAAGCCGGACATTTCCGGTTCCTGATTTTCCGACAAATCGTCCTGCCTTACCTCTTGAATATCGAATTTCCAACGAAGTCCCAATTCGCTTCGCATTGTCATCAAAATAGCGCTCATGAAGCTGTTCGGCACAGAGCTCGCATATTGGATTCTGATTGTTTCCGGACGTCCGCCGTAGAGATAAAAGCTATTGTCGTATTCAAAGGAATCCAATTCCTTATTCAGCGCCTCTATGCGGATACGGACGCGCTCATAGGAATATACCGGAACCTTTGCGGTATCTCCGGGATTTATTACGATTTCCTGTTCTTCGTCTCCCGAACAGGGAATGTTTTCATAAGAGAGATTGAGCGTCCGATTGTCGTTATTCGCGCCATAAATGTCACAGTATAAATTGAGCTGCGTATCCTTGCCATAGCTCGCCACATCGACGGTAAAAATATAATAATTTTCCACCAAAGAAACCGAGGCATCTAAAATCGCGGCATTCCATTCGCCCGCCTCCGATACGTCTACTACCGTAACTTGGCCTTTGTCTATGTATTCCGTCGCCGTATATAATATCACTTCGGCTTCGGGATTATCGTCTACGACCTCTTGCGCCAAGTCCATCGCTCCGTCGATATCCGAATGTCCGTAGGAGCATTGTAAACTTTCTCCTTCGACGAGTGCATCGAGTTGTTCGAGAATATCGTTACGATGTTCTATCCCCGAACGGCGGACGAGAAACGAGGCATTCTCTTCCGCCAAGATGACTGTAATGATCCCGTCCTCTCGTTTCAGCGTTTCTTCCGCAAGTTCTTTTACCTGTTCCACGGCTCTTTCAAAACGAGTCTCATCGTTTAATCCTGCTCTCATTCCCGCACAAGCATCTATCACGGCAACCTTTTCGTTGCTGCTGTTTATTCCCTCCGCGGGAACGACGGGAGTCGTCAATACCAACGCGCAAGCCGTGACGATCAACATTTGGCAGAGAAGGATAAGCAGACTTTTCAGGCGGTTTATGGGGATTCTCTTTTTATTGTATTTCAGGCTCAGTTTCCAGACATAAGTGCTGGAAACCATTTTTTGTTGATAATTGGGTTTGAGAATGTAAATGAGAATAAGAACGGCGATCCCCAATAATCCCAAAAAGCCCAAAGGTTTAAGGATATTCATGCCATGATACCTGCCTTAAATAATTCGCCGAACAACATTCTTTCGATGGGACAGTCGCTGCGAACGGATACGAAATCCGCTTCGCGCGATGCACAAAACGCCTTAATACTATCCATCATCTCTTTTAATGCCTGTTCATACGCCGACAACATGCCGCGCGTAATTTTTATCTTCATGTTCTTAAAGTCCGCCAAGTCCTCGGCTTCCGAGTCGATAAGGTTGACTCGGCCGCTATAAACCGGATCTGCCTCCTCCGGTGCCAGCACCTGCACGAGCATGACCTGCCGCCGTTTATAGCGCAGATAATCGATCGCCTTTCCCCAATCGCTATCGGTAAAGAAATCGGAAATTATCACAGTGAGCCCGTCGGAAGAACCAATATCCGTACAGCCCGTAACGGCAGCCGCAATATCCGCTTCGCCGTTAAAGGAGATCTTTTCAAGCTCTCCTATCGCTCTGAAAAATGAGTTTTTTCCGATAATCGTTCCGAATGGATCTTCTGCGCGGCCGCTTTTCATCAGCTTAAAAGAAACCTTATCCATATTGTGAACGGCAAGAAATCCAAGAGCGGCCGCTACGCCTATCGCATAAGCCGCCTTTTTCGGATTCGTCTTTCCCATGGAAGCGGAACAATCGAGAAAAATCCGGACATGCATCTGCCTTTCATCCGTAAATAGTTTGAGAAAATGCTTCTCAAAACGACTATACAGATTCCAATCGATGCGCCGGATATCGTCTCCGAGCATATATTCCCGATAATCGGAAAATTCTACCGTCTGTCCGTGAGAATGTACGAGATGTTTGCCGCCGAAAAAGCCCGACATATCCGACCGTAAATTTAACGCCAAGGTTTCCAAACGACTAAAAAAACCGTCATTCAAGTAAGAAATTTGCATTACTTTCTCCCGAAGAATTTGCGCTTATCCTTTCTATTCCCGTCCTCCGAGGCAGGAAAAACATCCGATACTTTCTCTTCCGCCTTTTCGTTCGTTTTTTTATCTGTTTTTCTTCCGCTCAATTCCTCGATAATCATTTTTATGACTTCATCCGGCGAAACGCGCGAGGCGACTGCCTCGAAGTTCATCTTCATGCGGTGGCGGAATACGGGATACGCCAATACGTTCAAATCCTCATAAGTCACGTATGCCCGCCCCTTCATAAGTGCCCTGACCTTTCCCGCCGAAACGAGCGCCTGCCCCGCACGGGGACTTGCTCCGAGACGCACATATTTTTTTGCAGCCTCGCTTGCACATTCACTGTCGGGATGCGTAGCGGAACAAAGCGTCATCGCATATCGGAGTATTTCCTCCGAGACGGGAATCTGATTGGCAATCGTGCGCATTTCGAGAAGCTCCTCACCGCTGCAAGCGACTTCCGCGACTTCTTCCATGGTCTTTTGCGTCATGTCGACAATCTGCATGAGCTCGTCGAGACCGGGGTTCGGAACGACGAGTTTGAACATAAAACGGTCCATCTGCGCTTCGGGCAGAGGATAGGTACCGTCCTGCTCGATCGGGTTTTGCGTCGCCAAAACGAAGAAGGGTTCGTTCAGCTTTCTAGAAACCCCCATGACGGTTACGGTATGTTCCTGCATGGCCTCCAAGAGCGCCGACTGCGTTTTAGGCGTCGCACGATTGATCTCGTCCGCAAGGACGATATTGCTGAAAATCGGTCCCGGCTGGAAACTGAACTGCGCATTTCCGTCCTGATCCTTTACAATAATATTCGTCCCCGTTACGTCCGCGGGCATCAAATCGGGGGTAAACTGTACCCTCGAAAAGGGAAGATTGAATACGCGGCCCAAGGAACGCACGAGACGGGTTTTTCCCACCCCGGGAACGCCTTCGAGAAGAACGTTTCCTCCCGCAATCATCGCGATAATCGTGCCTTCGACGACCTCTTTCTGCCCGATTACGTCGCGCTCCACCTGCCTGAAAATATTGGCACACTGTTCACTGAATCGCCGGATATTTTCCTCTGTCACCATATTAATTTTCTCTCCTATTTCAAATTTCTATCGCTATTTTTCTGTTTCTCGTTCTCTTTATAAAATGATGTTGAAGTACTTTTCAATAAACGATCTGAGTTCATCGGACAATTCCTCTCCCGACGCGAGTCTTTCCATGGCCTGTTCATAATATTCTTGGAAAACATCGCCATAATAGGTTTCTCCGTCTATAATCTGATTGTTCGATTCGTATTTTCCTCCACTCCCCGAAGATGGATCCGGCGGTAACGGCCAATCCGAATCTCCATCCTCGCTGTCTCCGGGGGGCAAATCATCCGGCTGATCGCTGGGGTCTTCCCCATCGTTTTCTTCTTCCAATTTAACGAACTCGGCATAAAATTCCATGTCTTCGGAAACTTCCGAATCCGTCCTCGAAGGATCGTCCCAACCGTCGGACCAACGGCTGAACATCCAGCCGTCCTTTGCCACCGCAACCACGCTCTCGGTCTCGGAGCCGAAAAGAATTGTCTGCTCTGTTTTTCCCTCTATTTCTCCGCCCTCTTCGGCCGTATATTTCACGGTAAAATATTGCTCTTGGGGCGACCCAGAGGAAGGAGATGACGAAGAGAACAATTCCGGACCATTCGGAAGAATTCCCTGCGCGCTCAAAACCGTTACAGTCGACATAGCGATTCCAAGAATACCAAATACGCATACGAGCGCGATGCTCGCCGCAGCGACACGAATACGGATTTGCTTTCTATCCGTTCCGCCGAGCCTTGTCTCCGCATCTTCGCGCTGGCGCATAGCGAGATAGGATTCATCATTTTGTAAAGATAACATGGTAATCATGCGTTCTTCAAGGCCGAGACTGCTGTCGATACGACGCGCAATTTGCACTGTCGTAGGCCGAAACTTCTTATAATAAAAGATGAATGTCGCTGCCACCATGACTGCGCCCCCGGCTATAATCGCAAGAAACCAGAATTTTTCAAAACCGAAAAGCCATGTAACCAAAGCCGCAATGAACAGAACCGCCAAACCTATTCCCAAACCACAGAGAAATGCTTTCAACCAGCCTTCCCGCGCCAAGCGTAAATAGTATTTGCGAAAAACGTCCTTTTCCATTTTTTATCCTCCTTTTGTCATTTTTTACAGCCTCTCTAATGCGAAAAGCTGAAATTTGTCAATTATGGCTTATAAGGCATCGCCCTTTACGGGCGATACCTCATTTGCCTGATACAAAATCAATAATATTACATATTGATATCGTATATCTTATTTATGCGGCAATTGTCTCTTCCGAAATCCAAGAAACATTTGCCTCGCAGCCGCTGTTCCACTTTTCATTCCACCCCGCGGGGAGTTCGGATTCGGAGAATGGAATCGTTATAGTCTGCTGAGCCGTCCAGCCGTCGAACACACCTTCTCCCAAAGTTTGTACCGATTCGGGAAGGACAAAGTTCGTCAATCCCGTACATCCCTTGAAGGCGAAGTCCTCGATGGTTCTGACAGATTCGGGCAACACGAGTTCAGTAAGCGCGGTACAGCCTTCAAAGGCATTGGCATAGATAGTGTTCACTCCATAAGGAAGAGTTAAAGATTTGAGCGATGTACATCCCTTGAAGGCGTTTGCATAGATATAGTTTAATCCCCGAGCAAGATTGACGCTCTTCAAAGCGATACACCCCTCAAATGCGCCTGTCGGAAGACCATAGGAAGATCCACGAGAAGTAACATTTACCGTTTCCAGCGCAGTACATCCCTTGAAAATTTCATCGGCATACCAACCCTGTCCCGGAAGAGTGACTTCTTTTAACGAAGTACAACCACTGAATAAACCGTTACCACCCGAATTGGAGCTTGATAAACTGAGCGTATTAGGAAGCTCTACCTTCGTGAGCGATACGCAATTTTCAAAAGCATAGTTTCCGATATAATAGGCTCCCATTTCTCCGCGATGGAAAGTCACACTTGCAAGTTTTGCGCATCCACTGAAACAATAAGCGCCTATTGACTGATAATAAGTACCGTAGCTACCGGAAGAACTAGGGATATAAAAACTTTCCACATGCGCCGGCAAATCGATTGCCGTGAGGGAAGAACAATTTTGGAAAGCATTAGAGCCTATACTCAACTTTTCGGTAAAAATCGCTCCGATTGGTTCAAAGGTGACAGACGAGAGATTCGTACAGCCGGCAAAGCAATAAGAACCTATACCGCTAGTTACGCTGTCGAGATATCCGTCTTCTCCGTAAATTTGTATATTTCTCACGCGATAGGGAATCTCAACTTTCGTCAAAGCAGTACAATTTTGGAAAGCATAACTGCTCAATATGAGCCCCGCGCTTCCGTTCGCCACGAAATTAATTTCGGACAGTTGTGAACAGTCAGCAAAGGCATATTGTCCTATCTCAGTGACATAACGACCTATGGTAATACTCTTGATTTTTGTGTTTTGGAAGGCACGAGCTCCGATAGACTTCAACCTTTCAGGGAAAACTACTTCCGTAAGTTGAGTACAATCCTTAAAGGCATTGGCCCCTATACTTACGATTCCCTTGGGAAGAGTGATTTTCGTGATCGCCGTACCCGCGAAAACGCCGTCAAGAATCGTCGTAACGCTGTCGGGAACTGTATATTCCCCTTCCCAATCGGACGGGAAAGAAATAAGCGTCGTCATCTGATTATCGAATAATACACCGTCTACGAGCGCTAAATCAGCATTATCTTCCGCCAAGGACAAATCGACAGAGCCACCCGTCGCAAACGCATTAGTACCGATTGTCTTTACAGTTTCCAAAATATGAATTTCTGTAAGGTTTGTGCAGTTCTGAAATACATTATTTCCGAAACTCTCAAGTCCCGGGAACATTTCTACGGAGGACAGAGCGGAACAGTTCTGGAAAACAGTATTTCCGATACTTAAAACGCTTCCGGGAATCGTAATCTCTTCCAGAGAAGTACAGCCGTAAAAAGCATTATTTCCGATCGCCGTGACGCTGTTAGGAATAACTACTTTCTGTAAAGATGTAGCTCCATAGAACATTCCCTCGGAAATGGCTTCAACACCGTCGGGAATGGAAACTTCTGAAAGCAACGTACAGCCTGTAAACGCTCGACTTCCTATCTTGGTAAGTTTGAAATCATTTGCAAACGAAATACTTTCAAGACCGGAACAACCGTTAAAAGCATAATCGGCAATTTCTGTTACACCTTTGGGAATAACAATAGCTTCAAGCTTCGTACAGCTTTGGAACGCATTCTTTCCTATTATTGTCACGCCTTCCGGAATTGTAATCGAAGAAAGAAGGCTGCATTTAGAGAAAAGAGTAGCACTGATTTCTGTAAGGTTTTCGGAAAGTTTCACGTTCGTAAGAGAAGCACACGAAGAGAATGCGCTCGTTCCGATAGTCGTTACTCCTTTCGGAAGTTCGAGGGATTCTATTCCCGTAGACTGGAAGGCACTATTTCCAATTTCCGTCAACAGGCCATCGGTATCGAATACGACTTCCTTCAAGTTTTTATCATTCTGGAACACATTATTTCCAATTGTCTTGACGCTCTCGGGAACGGAAATCGATTTGAGAGCAGTAATATTCGCAAAAGCATAATTTCCGATCGTCTCTAATTGTCCGTCCACCGAAAATTCAATATTTTCAAGATTCGCGCAATAGTTGAAGGCATATTCGCCGATTTCTTTCACGCTGGAAGAGAAAATAATTTTAGTCAATTTATCGGCATAATCGTAGGCGGTCGCATTTTTTCGATAATGGAAGAAAGCGTATCCGCCTATTTTCTCCACTCCGTTAGGAATCGTGTACTCCGTAACCTCTTTTGCCATCGGATAATAAACTAATTCCTTACCATCTGCGCTGAACAGGACTCCGTTCATCGATTTGAACGCCGTGCTTCCCTTATCGACAAGAATCTCTTGTAAAGAGGTACAGCCGAAAAAGTTGAAACGGTTCAAAGACGTCATATTGGCAGAGAGCGTTACGCTTATCAACTTAGTGCAATCGCGGAATACAGACACAGTGTCATTCTTCGAAGTCCCCGTCGATAAAGTCGTGAGTGAAGAAGGAAGTACAATGCTTGTCAATCCCGTTCCCCAGAAAGCGCAGTCATTGATTGTATCCAATCTGCTACCCTCTTCAAATTTCACTTCGGTCAAAGCGGTACAGTTGACAAAAGCGCTCTTTCCGATAGAGAACAAACGCGCGGGAAGCGTAATACTTTTAAGTGAAGTACAGCTCGAAAAAGCACCCGTCGCCGCAGTTACCTTTGTAGACGAAGAAATCTTTCCTCCATCGGCAATTGTTAAATTCTCCGTCCCTCCAGGAGCAAAGGTAACCGTAGTAAGATCCGCACACTTTTCAAAGGCTTGATTGGCTATCGTCGTCACGCTGCCCGGAATTGTAACCGAGACAAGCGGCGTCGCCGAGAACGCTTTGGTCTGAATTTCTTTAATCCCATCGGGAATAATGAATTCCGTTATAGCTGTTCCGTAGAACATATTGCTGACGATAGCCTCTAACTGTGTTCCTGCCTCAAAATTAACGGTCTTTAATTGATCACAGTTATAGAAAGTATATCCTGTCGTTATCGTCTTTAAGTTTGCAGGAATCGTAATTTCTGTAATGGGAGTAGCTTGGAAGGTTCTAACTCCAAAAGAGGATACTTTACAGCCTGGCGCAAAAGTCACGCTGGTAAGCTTGGAACAATTTCCGAAACTCTGGCGGCCTATCGATTCTACATTTTGTGGAATATGGACGCTTTCGAGCGCGCTATATTCAAACGCATAATCACCTATCTTGGTCAGACTTTCGGGCAGAACAATAGAAGTAACCTCGGAATAGCGGAAAGTATATGCGCCGATTTCTGTAACCCCTTCGGGAATTTCCACCGCTCCCGTTGCGAAAACAGCCAAAATCGTCGTCTTTTCCGCATTATACAGAATATTATCCTCCACGATGAAAGATTTATTTCCCGCCTCTACGGAAACCTGTGTCGGGCAAGCCTGTTTAGACCCATTATCAATGAAAAGATTACCTCCTATCGAAGAAACACGGGAAGGAATTGTAAAGCTTTCCATTGCAATACAGTCTACAAATACGCCGTCCCCAAACTTCAAGTCCTCGGTTCCTGCATCAAAGATAACTTCTTTGAGTCCTTTCTGAGCTTCAAACGCATTATCCTCTATACTTGTCACACTACCGGGAATCGTAATGCTTTCGAGCGCCGTCCCCGTTCCCAATCGGATAGCGAAAGCGGCCTCCCCGATGGTTTTAAGGCCATTGGGTAAAACGATATTACTTAACTGAGGAAGACTTGCAAAAGCCAGATAGTTGATGGATTGTAAGCGACTCACTCCGTTTTCTTCCTCGAACACAACGCTTTGCAGGCTCTCTGCCTTATAGAAGCTCCAAGCACCTACTTGCGTGAGTCTTGCGGGCAAACGGATCTCCGTGAGCGCCGTAGCATAGAACACAGAGTCGCTCCCCGTTCCGTCGGCAATTACCAAATCTTCCGTGCCGCCGGCTTCAAAGGTGACAGATGACAATGAAAGGCAATTATTGAAGGCGCCTACGCCGATGAGCGTGACCGATTTAGGAATTTCAATCGAGGAAAGGTTTCCACAATTCATAAAGGCGTTTGCCCCGATTGTGACGAGCGTTTCGGGCAAAGTTACTTTTGTAAGACCTTCGCAGCCTTTGAAAGCACTCTCTCCGATTTCAGTAACGCCCGACGGAATCACTACTGTCGTCAATGCGGGACAATTGTTGAAAATAAACCCGTCTACACTATTCATTCCCGCTGAAAGTACAACGCTTTCCAAAGCGGCACAACCATCAAACGCATATGCACCTACGCTTGTGACACTGTCCGGCACAACGACGGAAATTAAAGCCGTATTTGAAAATGCATACTCCCCGATTGATATTAAATCCTTACCAAAAGTAATTTCAGAAAGGGATGCCGCATGATCGAATACATAATTTCCGATGTTTTTCCAGCGTTCAGGAAGAGTCAAAGCGGAAAGTCCCGAACAACTTGCAAATGCATATTCGTCAACAATAAGTTCTTCCCCCGCTCCCTCGGCAAAAATAAGTTCCGTAAGGCCGATGCAGCGATAGAAAGCATTTGCTTTAATATGCGTAATATTTTTACCGATTGTAAAGGAGGTTATTTCCATGTTATTGGAAAACACCTTTTCGCCAATCGTAGTCACCGTATCAGGCAGAGTGAAATTTCCGCCTCTCTTGGAATAAAACAAAATTTCTGTGACATCTTTATTATATAAGACTCCGTCGATATCGGTATAATAACCGTTTGCATCGTCGACGTAAACTCCTTCGAGATTATCACAACCGTCAAAGACCGTAATGGGAAGCATTTCGACCGCTGCAGACAAGGTAACTCGCGCAAGTTCCAGACAGTCGTTAAATACATATTGCCCAAAGGTCATGCTTT